>DATNKB010000178.1:0-18119 GCA_035603595.1 Candidatus Dormiibacterota bacterium | reverse complement strand
TCATATCGTCACATACCACGCCGTGAGATCTATCAAAATCTCATTCGAGTTCTGTTCACGATGCTCGGATTGCACCTGAATCTCTCCGAAATCCTTCGATCGCTCGAGCGTCTGCAAAAACTTCACCTTCGAATCGTCTGACAGGGCGCTGACAGTGAGCTTCACCAGAGCGCGCCCGTGATCGAGACGCGGTGAAATGCTGACCACGCGGACGCCGGCCGGAAGCGTTTCACCCAAATCGGCGAAAACCTTGGTCCAAGGAAAGCTGCGTTCGTCGATGAGCGAATTCAAAAAGGCGGCGCGGTCAAGAACCTGCACAGCTTGTGGCGTCCTAAAATAGGCTTCGAGGGCGCTCTGCTTCTGCTCACTGGCTTGGATTTGACGTTCGAGATCCGCGATGTTCCGGCGGATGTCGCGATTGGCTCGCCAGGATTGGTAGGCCTGGTGCGAAAGGACCAGCAGAAAGATCAAAGCAATCATTCCCAGCAGGCCGGCGCCTGCAAGGAAGGGCCTCTTATTTTCGCGTGGGCTGGTCGAAAGATTAAGTCGCAGTTCCATAGGAAATTTTGGCGCTGGAGCGCTCAGGAACCTCCGTTCATCATCCAGCCGACTACGGAATCGAGATCTTCGCTCATCAGGTCCCTGGCGGCGGAAGGAAGCCATAGCGCCTGGTCGGACGCGGCCAGGGGGCCGACGGGTACCTTCAATTCGTCCGTAAGAGCCTGCTTAAAAATTTCTTCGCGTGGACCGAACCCGGAAAGCCTTACGCGATCGACCATTGCTTCCCAAGTGTCCTGGTAGTAGGCAATCGCTGGGAATATTTCGTCGAGAATTATTTGAGGCTCAAGGGCGCCTACGTCGGACGGCATTTCGCCCGAGCGATAGACCGCGAGATTTCCTCCCTGAACAATGACGGTGGTGAGAGTGCGTCCGCTGATGCGAACAAGGAGAGTGGCACCGCGCTCTTCGAGCAGGGGCAGGGTGGCAAGTGTGGAGCCCAAAACGACAACCGCCTGCGCGTTGAGAGAGGAAAGTAGCTCTTCGTATTGCCGGACGATGCTCTCGCGAGCGACAGCGGCCACAACTTCGAGATTGCCGTCGCGGCCATGCTGGCGCATCCAGGAGACGACAGTTTCTTCCACGTCAAAGGGAACGCTTTTCTTCAGCCGCCATCGAAGCAGCGGGCGCGCCTCTTCGGCGCGGCGCGGAAACGTCTCAAAGGGAAGAATGAAAACGCGAACGACGGGATCGGGAATCAGAAGCGTCAGATCGGTTCCGTGCCCGGTGACACGGCTGAAAACGCGCCGCAACGCGCCGCGGACGGCATCGGGCTGCGCGATATTGACCTCGACTGGAGATGGAACGATAGCTCCAAACGGCACCGGTTCGACGGCGTAGGACTCGAGCGTGCCACGCGTTTTGCCCCAGCGAGCCAGTGCAACGCGGTTGGGCGTGATCTCGACTACCAGCGACGGATGGGGCATGGCGTTGAGCCAGCGGTCCAGGCGCCGCATGGGGCCGAGCTGATAGAGTTTCGCCTCGAGGTTTGGCGCGGTGCTAGTCAAGGAAAGTCACCTTGTTGATCTCGCGCAAAGTGGTTACGCCTTTGCGAATTTTCTCGAGACCGGAGTCGCGCAGGAACGTCATGCCTTCGGCTTTTGCGGCACGCTTGATTTCGGAGGTCGGGCGACGATTGATAATCATCTCGCGGATATTGTCCGATAGGTCTAGCAATTCGGTGATGGCGCTCCGGCCGCGATAGCCGCTGCCGGAACATTCCAGGCACCCGGTTCCTTCGTAAAAAGGGATGCTACTCCACTCGGCAGGATCGAGACCCGATTCTTTTAAAACCTCCGGTGCGTATTGGACACGCTTCTTGCAATGGTCGCAAATCACGCGGACCAGACGCTGAGCCATGATGCAATTGAGGGCAGAGACGAAATTATAAGGCTCGACGCCCATGTTGATGAAGCGGCCGATGACGTCGGTGACGTTGTTGGCGTGAACGGTGGTGAAGACGAGGTGGCCAGTGAGCGCGGAGTTGATGGCGATTTGCGCGGTTTCCTGGTCACGAATTTCGCCGACCATGATTTTGTCGGGATCGTGGCGGAGAATGGAACGCAACCCGCGGGCGAAAGTGAGGCCTTTCTTCTCATTTACCGGAATCTGGGTGATGCCGCGCACTTGATATTCGACCGGGTCTTCGATGGTGATGATCTTGTCTTCGTCGTTTTTGATTTCATTGATGGCGGCGTAGAGGGTGGTCGTCTTACCGGAGCCTGTGGGCCCGGTAACCAGGACCATCCCGTAGGGCTCATGAATGTAACGGCGAAAGCGCGTGATGTCCTGCGGATCGAAGCCGACTACATCGAGATTGAGGTTGCGGAATTTCTCGCTGAGCGTTTCTTTGTCGAGAACGCGAAGGACGGCGTCTTCACCGTGAACCGACGGCATGATCGAAACGCGGAAATCGACGAAACGGCCTTTGTAGCGAACGCGGAAGCGGCCGTCCTGTGGGACGCGGCGCTCGGCGATATCGAGTTCGCTCATTACTTTGATTCTGGAAAGGATGGTGGCGTGCCATTCCTTGGCGAGGGCTTGCATGGCGTATTGCAGAACGCCGTCGATGCGGTACTTAACGACGACTTCGGTGTTGCGTGTTTCGATGTGGATGTCACTGGCGCGGCGCTCGAGGGCAGTGAAAATCACGGTGTCGACGAGACGGACAACGGGACTGACGCCGGTGTCGCGCGTCAGTTTGTCCATGGTGATGTTTTCGTCGCTGTCGTCTTCGTCGCCGACGACTTGCAGCGTGAATCCCTCGGTCGCTTGGTCGAGGACGCGTTGTGATTGCTCAGTGCGCTTCAAGAGGTCGTCAATCTGAGAGGTGGTGGCGACTTTTATCTGGAGGCGCTTATTCAGTAGAAGGGCGAGTTCGTCGGTCTGCTGCAGCTGGCTGGGATCGGCGATGGCGACGACGAGAGTGCCGTTGTGGCTTTCGAGTGGTACAAATTTGTAGCGAAACATCATTTCCGCCGGGATGCTGCGGAAGAGTTCCGGGTCGATGCGCTGTTCTCGGAGATCGACAAATGGGCAGCGATAACGCTCGGCGAGGCGGCGTGCTTGATCTCGCTCGGCGGCGTCATCCGGAATACCTGTGGGAATCGGGTTCACTGTGGTCATTACCCTGCGGCTCCTATCTGGAGGGAAAACATCGGCAGATATAAGGCGATCAATAACGAGCCTATCACAACGGCCATGACGACCAAAATCAGGGGCGAGACCCAGATGAGTGTGCGCTGCAGTCTCGTATTTACTTCTTCTTCGTAGAAATCGGCGACGCTTGTGAGCATAGCCGGTAGCGCGCCGGAAGCCTCGCCCACTTCGATCATTTCGATGGCCAGGGAGGGGATCAGGTTTGTTTGCGCGAGACTGGCGTGAAGCGTCTCGCCTTCACGGACGCGTTCGGCGGCCTTTTCAACAGAGGTAGCGACGAGACGGCTGTCGATGGCTTTCGACGCGGTGGCTAGAGCCGTGACCAGAGGAGTGCCGCCGGCTAGAAGCGTCGAAAGCGTGCGAACAAACTGCGCGATTTGCGCTTTCAACCAGATGTCGCCAAAGAACCAGATTCGCGGCTTGATGCTATCGATCGTCAGGGCACCGCGATCGGTGCGCGTCCAAATTCTAATCATTACGAAGCCGACAGCTGCAACTACGGCGAAAACGAGGAAATAATCCCGCAGGGGCGCCGCCAAGCCGAGAACAATCTCGGTGACTCGCGGCAGCGGAACGTTGAGGTCTTTATAGAGGCCGGCGAACTTTGGCATCGCGTACGTCACCATGTACGACATCACCAGCACAACCGCGCCGACCAGAATTGAAGGGTAGATCAAAGCGGTGATGAGCTGACGTTTGAAGCCGGTGCTTACCCGAAGATATGAAATGTATTGATCGAGGACGCCGCTTAGGTTTCCGCTTCGTTCGCCCGCCGATATGGCTGTGACATACACCGGCGGAAAGGATCCCTGGGCAGCAAGCGCATCAGAAAGCAAGGCACCATCCCGGACGCGCTGGCGCACGTCGCTGATGATCGGCCTGATGCTTTCAGCGGCGGCGCGCTCGCCGAGCAGGTCGAGTGCCTTGAGAATGGGTAGACCGGCCTTGAGCAACGTATTGAACTGCTGATTGAAAATCAGGAAATCCTGCGTGCGGATCGTCCGGTCACTCTTTGAACGGGTGAATTGGGATACGAAGTCGAGATGATTGCGAATGTTGTAGACATAGAAGCCCCTGTCAGCAAGCTTCTGTCTCGCTTCGGCCTCCGACTGGGCCGTTTCAACTTGATCGAAAATCCGGCCGGAGATATCCCCGACTTTGCAGACGAATTCAGCCATATTTTAGGTTGGACACCCTCTCAATTGGGTGTTTCGCCTTCAGTTTAGCATACCGCTTTTGGGCCTTCGGTGAAGGCGTGAAAACGACCCGTTAACACCATATGACAACGGCTGGCACTGGAGCCTCAGCTGGGGGAAAAGCCCAGGATATGGGATTCGGTATTGGCTGCGAGGGTTGGCCCTCCCTGACAACTAGCGAATTGCACCTGCGATGCTCGCTTCGTCAACGATGCTAACGCCGGGCGGCGGTTGAAAATGAAATTGCGCCTCAGGGATGGGAGTGTTTTCTTCCCAGTCACCAAAGCGGAATTCGGTTTCGATCTTTCCCGCCTCCCGGAGCACCACGCGGACTAGCCGGGCCTGCGGGTCCGTCTCCAGCAGAACCTCATGCAGAGAATCCGTCGCGTCGGTCGAGTCGCCACTGCTGTTTCGTGGCGTGCAGCGCAGGACAGTGTCGCCGTCCCGCAAGGGGTGGGTTTCCGGCTTCCCGCCGGAGGACAAGGCGGAAGTCACGATGTCAATGCTGCGGCATAAACGCGAAAGATCGGCCTTCCCTACCAGCAAAGCGATTGGCGTACGCCAATCAGAACTTTCCCTCATCTTCGCACGGCTCACGGTGCGATCCGCCGGAACGTAAAACCAAACATTCGTGCCATCAACGAGGAAGAGCTTCTGTTCGGGCGATTCGTAATCCCAACGCATTCGGCCCGGTCGCGAAAAATAGACGGTCCCCGATTCGGATTGGATTGCGCCTTTACCATCGGAATAGCGCTCAAAGAAAGTGGCTTTTAGAGTGTGGACGTGCTGGTAGCGCGATTCCAGCGCGTGGATGGCGGACTTTGCGTCAGAGGCGGAACCAGGCGGAACGGCGATAGCGACAAACAGCAGAGCAAGAAGCGACATGAAGGGAGCTTAACAACATAAGGACGAACTGCGGAGAAAAAGTGACGATTACCGTTTACTGAAGCGGTGGAAGCGCCTCGCAGGCAGCAAGGGTGGCCGCCTTGTTCCCGAAAGTGTCGATTCGTATGACTCCTGGCTCATCGCTGCAATAGCTGGATTGTCCCGTTGTCCCGACGACGACCGGCACAGCCGTCGCGACGTATTCGTTGAACCCCGGCGCAGCGCAGGAGGGTGGCGGGTTTAAAATTGGAGGGCCTTGCGGCTGGTAGTCAAGTGCGTAACCGCTCTTATGAAATGGGGGGGTGGTCAATGTGTCGTCCAACAGAATGGCGCCGTTACAGTTCGCCGCCCCGACTCCGCCGAGCGATGTCAGGGTTGGTGGAAGGCCGTTGTTATATGTGGATGAATAAACGATCGCGGCGCTGGTGATGGTCCTCAGATTGGAGAGGCCCGACGCCTGATTCGCAGCTATTCGGGCGCGAAGCAAGTTGGGGATAGCGATCGCTGCGATGATCAGTATGATGGCCACGACGATCAGAAGTTCGATCAGCGAAAAACCGGCTTTTCGGTTCCGCGCCGCCTTCGAATTGTGAGTGTTCTCGAACATTTTGTTTCTCTTTACTGTTGGCCTCTTAAAAAAAGAGGGAGGAAGCTTGTGACTTCCTCCCTTCCATTCCCTGCTTAAGACATTACTGCAGCGGAGGCTTGCCTGTAGCCGAGCAGTTGTTCATGTTCTCAAGCGCGGTTGCCGCCGAGTCAACGCGTACGACGCCCGTCTCATCGATACAGTACGCGGCAGTTCCCGTGTTCAACGTGACCGGTCCCGCACTGACCGAAAATCCTGTGAAACCGGAAGTAGCGCAGCCCGAGGGAACGCCTGTGGGCAGGGCTAGGACGCCGCTATTCGCGTAAATGTACTGGTAACCACCCTTTTGTGCCGGATCGTTCGACAACACTTCGTCGATCAGTTGACCGTTGGCAGCACACTTTGGTGCTGCTCCTGCCGCGCCGCCCAACATCGCGAGAGTCGTAGTGAAACCGTCGCTGTAGGTGGACGAGTAGGTTTCCTCGGCCGAAGAGATCGTGCGGAGCGTGCCGACCGCGGCTGACTGGTTCGCAGCAATCTTAGCGCGAAGCAGGTTGGGAATTGCGATGGCCGCGATGATCAAAATGATCGCCACGACGATCAGCAACTCGATAAGCGAAAAGCCCTTCTGGTTCTTCTTCATTGTTTCTCCTTGGATCCAAAGTCGAATGTTTTTCTCGTACTCCCTGGCGGGGTACGCGGCGATATAGTGCACGGTATGTGCCAAGCTGGAGCAGTAGGTTACCGTTATGGCACACGGCATTATACCTGCCCGTTTCATAGAGATACAGACGCCGTTTTGAGTGGCTGGGTTGGTTGTTGCGAAAGCGGGATTGGAGTGGGTCGAAAGATGACGATTTTTGGCCGTCTTACTCGACTCAAAGGGTCATCTTGTTGCGCGCTAGGCGTTTAGACCAGTTTTCTGGCAGATCGCCTGAAGCGGGACCCACCAGAGCAGGATTTCAGGATCAGGCTACTGAAGGGTAGGCAGCGCTGTACACGCCGCCGGCGAAGGCGATTGCGCGCCGCTAGGATCGTAATGAATGATCCCGGGCTCTTCGCTGCAATAGCTAGTCTGTCCGGTCTGTCCCACGACAACCGGAACAGCGGTCGTCAGGTATGCGTTGAATCCCGCATTCGCGCAGGCTGCCGGGGGATTCGGTATGGGACCACCCTGAGACAGGTAGTTGAGCTGGTAGCCGCTCTTGCGATACGGAGGAGTCGTCAAAGTGTCATCGAGAAGAATCGCGCCATTGCACGTTGCCAGGCCCACTCCTCCCAGCGTCGGAAGATCGGGTGGATATCCGTTGCCGTAAGTGGACGAATAAGTGATTGCCGCCGTGGTGATGGTCCTGAGATTGGAGAGGCCGGAAGCTTGATTTGCCGCCATGCGAGCGCGGAGCAAATTCGGGATTGCGATCGCGGCAATGATGAGAATGATGGCGATCACAATCAGCAACTCGATCAGCGAGAATCCGCGCGTTCGAAGACCTGATGCACTCATCAGCTGGCTCTCTTCCATCGACGGTCTTGATGGCTCGATCCTTTGGTCAAAAAAGCAGAAGGGAGGAAGCGGTGGCTTCCTCCCTTCTTGGGCCGAATTACTATTGCAACGGAGGAAAGCCGGAACCAGCGCACGGCGGAGCGATTACAACGCCGGCTGCGTTTACGCGAACGACTCCAGTTTCGTCGACGCAATATGCCGTCGTACCCGTCGAGTTCAACGTCACAGGCGTGGCGCTGACCGAAAAGCCGGTGTCACCGGACACACCGCAGGCCGCCGGAACTCCGGCGGTAAGCGAAATAGTGCCGTTGGGTGTGAATGTGAACGTATAACCACTCTTCTGGTTCGGAGCCGTCGACAGCACTTCGTCGATCAAACCTGCGTTCTTACAGCCTTGCGAACCGGCTGGGCCGCCCAGCTGGGCCAGCGTCAGGGTGAAGCCATCGCTGAAGGTGGACGAAAAGGTTTCCTCAGCCGAAGAAATCGTGCGGAGAGAACCGACTGCCGAAGCCTGGTTCGCAGCAATCTTAGCGCGAAGCAGGTTGGGAATTGCGATGGCCGCGATGATCAAAATGATCGCCACGACGATCAACAACTCGATAAGCGAAAAGCCCTTTTGTTTCTTGTTCATTGTTTCTCCTTGAAACAAATCTCGGTGTTATAGAGTTGGTGCTGTTGAGGCACTCACGATGGAATAGCAATGGAGACACCAATCGAACGCAGGAAAGACAAAAGCAAGATACTTGCTAAGTAGTTATAGAAGGGACAGTTAGGGGGCTATCGCGATGGTTCGAAAACGAAAACGGAGCGTTTCTTTTTGGTATACTTAATAGTTAACAATAATGGTCCTTTAGAGGTCCAAAATGCGCCCGCACCAAATTGATACAGAATAGACGCGGTCTTTTTCTAGTTTGCGGGAGAGATGAGTAGAGAGCCCCTGGGTAAATCAATGGAGTCGCAGAACTTTGAATAGATTACTGAAATCATCTGTCCAGAGCATCTTGGGATCTGGAGGAGGCAACAAATCCAAATGCCCGTGAAACGAATTGATCGCCAAGGCGCTGGGATTCCGGGCCAAGAGGATCCAGTCGCTCCTATCAGCGATGTCGGCGTCATGCGGCCTGTGAAGACGAACATTAGCCAACTGATTGTGTGCCGCAAGCGCCGCCACCACCGGACTCAGATCGAGCATCCGATTGGAAATATGAAATATGAGAACAGAATCCGGACCTCGGAGATGCTCCAGATAGATTTCAATCGCTTCCTGGGTGAGCAGATGGAGGGGGATGGAGTCGCTGCTAAAAGCATCCACAAACAGAACGTCGAACTTGTGTGAACCGGTTTCATTGAATTCACGTTCGAGCGAAAGACGCGCATCGCCCGGCACAATCTCGATTTTTGCAGGCGAGTTGCGGATATACGTGAAATAGGGCTTCGGTCCTGTCGAATAGCCGATGATCTGGGGATTCAGCTCATAGAATCGAAACGTATCGCCCGGACGACCGTACGCCGCCAAGGTACCGACTCCCATGCCAATAATTCCGTAACTGACGGGGCATGGCGAAGTGCACGCAGCTTTCGCCTCCATGAAAAGCCCGATGCCGCGATGGCGCGCATAATAAGAAGTCGGTTCGGTGGGCTGATCGGACGACTGGGAACCGTGCGACGTCTGTCCGTGCCGCAGTTCGATGGTGTGCAGTGCGCTTCTGCGAATCAGCAGGGCGGCATAGAAATTGCGGTCGCGACGCACTTCGCGAAGTTTGTCAAACTGCACTTGTCCGTACAGCGAAGCAGCGAGAGCCATGACGATCGAGACGGCCGCTAGCTGGGCGCCATTCAAGCGCCGGAACCTCGGTTCGCTGTCCCACGTCCTAAGCGTAACTGCACCTGCCACGATCGCCAGCGCTAAAAGCACCGCATAATAATGCCAGCGATACATCAGCATTTGAATATCCGCCAACCCGGCGTACCGCCACAGGAACTCCGGAGCGATGAACAAGCCAAGAAGAATGGCTCCGCCAAGATACGGCTTGTTCCGATACCACCAGGATTCGCGGTCGCGTGTGATGGCAAAGATCCCGAGAAGCACGCAACCAATCAATCCGACATGAAATTCCCAAAAGCCGCTAAAAATACGAGGAGCAACAATCGCGACGAAAAGCCCGCCTGCAGCCCCCCCTGCCGAGATCAACAAATAAAATCGCGTCAGGTGGCTCGGGTGCGGCTTCAGCCGCACCAGTTCTCCATGGCAGACCATGCAGCAGGCGAAGAGAACCATGCTAAGCAGCGATACCTGCCTCACGATGGGAGCATTAATCGACGATAGCAACACCACGAGCGCCATGGGGAGAGATGCGGCCAGCAATACGTGAAAAATTTCGCGCCGATACCAGCTCGGATTGTCAAAGCAGACGACGAAACTGATCAAGTAAAGGCTCAGGGGCAGTACCCACAGAAAAGGCACCACCGCTACTTCCTGGCACATGAGATTGGTCGTGGCGAGAAGCATTAAAGAAGCAAAAGCTGGCAGCAAGAACCACAAGATCTGGACGGAACCTGACGGCTGAATGCCGCCCTCTAACTCCGCAGCGGGCGAGGGAGGCAAGGCCGAGCGCTTTATATCCATTGCGCAGGCAATCAGGCCGGCAAAGAAGAGCATATACGCTGCGCTCCATAACCATGCTTGGACATGGAGGCGAAAACTTGGCTCGACCGCGAACGGGTACGTGACAAGACCCAGGAGCGAGCCAGTGTTCGAGAGAGCGTAGAGCCGATACGGGGATTTGCCAGGGTAGGCCCGGGCAAACCAACTCTGCAACAGGGGGGCGCTGGCGCTGAGGCACAAGAAAGGCAAACCCACGGCTACCAGCAGCAATCGCAATATCTGCGATATGGGAAAGTCAGAGGATGCCGGGCGCCAGGACGAACCGGGCAAGAGTGGCGTTTTCCAGAAAGCGGCCCCCAATATGATTACCACTGCGGAGACAGAAATGACGGCGATATGCACGATCGCCTGGGTCCGCGCGCTGAGCTTGCTCGATAGGAAGTGGGCGTATAAATAGCCACCGAGCAACAACAGCTGAAAGAAAAGCATGCAGGTGGTCCAGACTGCGGGCGTGCCGCCGAACCACGGCAGGATGTATTTGCCGAGTATCAGCTGAACCTGGAAAAGAAGAAATGCTCCGCAAAAAATAGTGAAACCGTAGCGGAAACGGGTTCTGGACGCCGGCAACGAAACAGCCAGAGGCCCTGATGTAGAATCCTGCTGTTCGAGAACTAGAGTTTCGGACACGAAGACCCCTTTTAAAATGTCGAAAAAAACTTGCCTCACCCGTGCCTGCGGGTGCAACCGGTTCAATGCTCGCGAGTCCCTTACTCACCGCCTCGAAAATTATACGCCGTGTTTTTTTGCGTAGTGGCGGAACGAACGGTAGGTCATCTTCAGTAGTTCAGCAGCTCGGACGCGAACGCCGCCGGCGCGTTCGAGTGCGGCCAGTAGATACGCCCTTTCGGTCGCACTGATATGATTTTCGAGGTCCACGCCGCTTTCCGGAATCAGTGAAGCCTTTGATTCCGGCTGTCCGTTGGAGCGAAACTCTTGATAAAAGTTGGTGATGCGTTCAGGGATGCTTTCGAGCGAGATCTGTTTTTTCGTCTCGAGGGCAACGGCGCGCTCAAGCGTGTTCTCGAGTTCGCGCACGTTGCCCGGCCAATCGTACACCTCGAGTCTGCGGACCGCTTCGGAATCGATGCCCTCAATCGGCTTGTTCATGGATTTCGAATAGCGATCCAGGAATGTGCGCGCGAGCAACGGGATATCCTCGCGGCGTTCACGCAGCGGCGGCAGATGAATGGGAATCACGCTCAGCCGGTAATACAGATCCTCGCGGAACCGGCCTTCGGCGATTTCCGTTTCGAGGTTTTTGTTTGTGGCGGCAATTACGCGGACGTCTATATCGGATTCTTCGGTGCTGCCGAGTGGACGAACTTTTCCTTCCTGGAGGACACGGTAGAGCTTCACCTGCATCGTGAGGCTCATGTTGCCGATTTCGTCCATGAAGAGCGTTCCACCGTCCGCAGCTTGAAACAACCCGCGCCGGTTTTCGTTCGCTCCGGTAAAGGCGCCGCGCATGTATCCAAAAAGCTCCGACTCGAGAAGCGTTTCGGGAAAGGCTCCACAGTTGATGGTGATAAACGGAGCTTTCGCGCGGGCGCTGTTCTCGTGAATGGCGCGGGCAACCAGTTCCTTGCCCGTACCACTTTCTCCTGTGATCATCACGCGGCTCGACTGAGGGGCGATCGTTTCGACCAAGTCGAAAAGTTCACGCATCTTCGGGCTCGTGCCGATAATGTGGTCGAATCCGGTAAATTTGCGGAGCCGCCGGCGCAGGTCGCCGGCCTCTTTTTTCAGAGCTTGCGTTTCGGCGTACTCTTTCACCGCGGGCCGGAGCTCATCAAGCAGCCGGTCGCCCTTGATGACGTAGCGATCGGCGCCGAAGTTTACGGCGTCGATTGCGGTGTTGATGGTTGGCACGCCGGTGATGAGAATAAATGCCGCTGAAGGAGAAACCTCTTTGCAGTAACGGAGGAGTTCCAGACCGTCCATATCCGGCATGCAGATATCTGAAACCACGATGTCGAAAACTCGCGAGGCGAGTCGCCGCTTGGCATCCTCGCCATTGGACGCCAGCTCCACTTTATGTCCGTCCTTGCGGAAACTGATTTCGAGGAGTTCGCAGATGGAGCGTTCGTCGTCGACAACGAGCAGGTGGGCCATTGGATTACCCCTTCCCTGCTGAAGACAACAATTCGGAGCGCGACTCCAAGCGCTCGCTCCGGGCCGGCGCTCGCGAACGAACGGCTCGCGGCAACTCCACGATGAAATCGGCGCCGCTTCCCTTCTCCGCTTCCACGCGAATGCGGCCCTGGTGCGCTTGAAGAATCTGGTAAACAATTGCAAGGCCTAAGCCCGTTCCACCCGTGAAGCCTGACTGGAAAGGCTCGAATAAGGTAGTCGCCTGGCTGCTATCGAGCCCGATTCCAGTGTCGCGAATCGAAATGCGCGTCCAGGCAGTATCTGCGTCAAGCGAGACGGTGAGAACTCCTCCGTTCGGCATGGCACGCAGCGCGTTGTTGCAGAGGTTCCAGAACACCTGTTTCAGGGCGTCGCGGTCCGCGCGCGCGCGAATGTTGCGAGCGGCAAATTGGCGATCTATGCGGAATTTACCGAGGGCGCTCGCGTCCCTCTCGATTAGGGTGAGGGTTTCTTCGATGACTGCCGCGATATCAACGTCGGTAAAGGAATAAGTCTTTTCGCGAGAGTAATTCAAAAAATCGGTAATGATCTGATTGAGGCGCTGAGATTCGCGGCTGACGATGTGAACGAGCTTCTTGTCGTCATCTTCGAGAGGGGCCAGGCGCGCCAATTCCTTGAGAGCGCCAGTCATCGCCGTTAACGGCTGGCGGATTTCGTGTGCGATGGCTGCGGAAAGCCGCCCGAGCGCGGCCATGCGCTCTTTCGTGACGACTTCGCGTTCCAGGCGCCTCAACTCGGTGAGATCCTGAAAGTTGAAGACGTAGCCGCTCGTCTGATTCTGGGTCAGCCGCAACGGAGAAACGGAAAGACCGACGTAACGAGTGGCGCCGTCAGGAGTACGAAATTCTATTTCCTTCCTCAGCGCGAGCGGGCTTCCCTGCTCGTCGAGTTCAACCGGCCAAAATCCGGGAAGCACACTTTCAACTTGTTCGCCTCGGAGCAGCCCGAATCCCAGTCCGGCAATTTCGGCACCCGCTCGGTTCATCAGCAAGATCTTGCCGTTCAAATCCGTGGTGAGCAGGCCGCCGCGCATGGACTCGATGATGTCCTGATTGAACGCTTGCAGATCTTTCAGTTCCTCGTTTTTTTCTGCCAGCTCCACTCCCTTGGTGCGAAGTGTCTGAGAGAGGAGACTGCCCAAGTAGGCTACGGCGCAGAACGCAAACAGATTGCTGGCTAGCCAGAAGCCTAAAGAGCGAGCAGCCGGCATCGAATTCGAGGTGCGGGCGATTACGCCGTAGAACATCAATTCGATGACGCAACCGAGAAGGACAAAACTCATGCCAGCGACAAGGAATGCGCCGCGCCTGGAAAACAGTACGCTGCTCATCAAAATAACGAGCAGATAGAGGGACAAGAAGTAACTGTCCTGGCCGCCTGTGGCGTAAACGACGCCTGTTACGATCACGAGATCGCAAACAAACTGAAGCGGGGCGTGCCAGCGCGCTTCCGGAATCCAGCGCCGCAAAATCACGTAGACAACAGCAAGGGTGTACCAGAAGACAACCAGCGAGACGAACGCCCGGACGGGAATTACTACTGGGGTGAGCTGATGGACGGCAACAACGACTCCGACAAGAAACGTAATAACGAGAAAACGTACGCGGCCGAGCCAAGGCAGCCATTCGCTGACACTGGGTTTGAACTCCATTTCGGATCCGTCGCCGCCCCTTGATTCACCACGTCTGCCCCGAAACTGCCCGGGAGAATTGATGTTTATGATCCTGCGGGCGGCGAGCGCCTCGTTAATTGAGGCGCCCGCGCATGAGCCGCAGTAAGCAGTTCTACTTGCCAGCCAGTTTGCCAATCAGTGAGAACAGCGGCAGATACATCGAAACGACGATGCCGCCGACTACGATGCCCAGGAATAGAATCATCATGGGTTCGAGAGCGGTCAGCAGGTCTTTCACCGCCGCATCCACTTCGTCTTCGTAAAAGTCAGCGATTTTCTGAAGCATCGCGTCCATCGCGCCGGTTTGTTCACCGACGCCGATCATCTGAGTGACCATCCCCGGGAATACGTCGGTCTCTTTCAGCGGATCGACTAGGGAGCGGCCAGCTTCAACCGCTTTTCGTGTTTGCGAAATCGCTCTTTCAACTACCGCATTTCCCGAAGTGCGCGCTGTGATATCGAGACCCTCCAAGATCGGCACGCCGCTGGAGATGAGAGTGCCGAGAGTCCGAGTGAATCGCGCTACTGCGATCTTTCGCAGCAGCATGCCGACGAGCGGAAGTTTCAGCAGGACATGATCCAGAGCGTAGCGGCCTTGGGGCGTGCCGTACCAGAGCTTCAATGCGATGCCGACGCCAACGACAAACACCAAAATCAGGAACCCGTAAATGCTGCCAATGAATTTGCTCATTCCGATAACGATGCGGGTGGGAAGCGGCAAGTCGACGCCGAGGCCGTTGAACAGGGTGGTGAAAATAGGAACGACCTTCCACAGCAGCAGCGTGATGACCATTACGGCGATGCCGATGACCGCAACCGGGTAAATCATCGCTGATTTCACGGCGCGCTTCAGCTTGACGTTCTTTTCGATGTAGCTCGATAGCCGCTGAAGAATCGTATCGAGAATACCGCCGGTCTCGCCCGCTTCCACCATGTTGTAGTAGAGGGGGTCGAAAACCTTGTCGTATTGCTTCATCGACGCGGACAGAGTGGCGCCGCCTTCGACAGAAGCTCGTACACCGTTCAAAATCTTTTGGAAGATTTTGTTCTCCTGCTGTCCCGCGAGAATCTCGAGACATTGCACGAGCGGCAAGCCGGCGTCGATCATCACCGAGAACTGCCGGGTGAAAATCGCCAGCTCTTTGGAGTCCACGCCCGTTCCGAAGGTGGGAATGTTGAATTCCTTCCCTTTTTCGGAGAGCTTGCTCACATTGATCTGCTCGCGCTTGAGAATCGTTGCGGCTTCCGTCTTGCTGGTGGCCGAACGCTCCCCCACGACAGTCGCACCCGCCCGGTTAACTCCGCGATAGGTATAAACCGGCATCTTTGTTACCTCCTCTTCTCTTTATCGCCGGACGGGGACTTTTCCACCAGTCGGCGGAGAAGTCACCCCTCGGTTAATTAAATCCTGCAATTCGTCTGGATTCGAAGACCGCGCCATAGCCGTTTCCAAGGTGATCAGCTTCTGGAAATACGCGTTGGAAAGGCTCTGGTTGAATGTCTGCATGCCGGACTGGCCTGTGCCGGTCTGCATGGCCGAGTAGATCTGGTGAATTTTGTCTTCCCGGACCAGGTTGCGAATGGCGGGAGTGGGAATCAGGATTTCCATCACCATGGCCCGGCCGCGACCATCGATCTTTTGCAGCAACGACTGGCAAAGGATGCCTTCGAGCACCATCGAGAGCTGCGCTCGGACCTGCGGCTGTTGGTGCGCCGGAAAGACGTCGATGATTCGGTTGATCGTCGAAACCGCCGAATTCGTGTGCAGCGTAGCGAACGTCAAGTGTCCGGTTTCGGCGATTCGCAGAGCGGATTCGATCGTCTCGAGGTCGCGCATTTCGCCGATGAGCACCACGTCCGGATCTTCGCGAAGGGCAGCGCGGAGCGAATTGGCAAATGAGTGTGTATCGGAGTGCACCTCGCGCTGATTGACCAGACATTTTTTATGGTTGTGAAGAAACTCGATCGGATCTTCGATCGTGATCATATGCTCGTCACGCTCGTTGTTGATTTTGTCGAGCATCGCGGCAAGGGTGGTGGACTTGCCCGAACCTGTCGGGCCGGTGACGAGCACTAGGCCGCGCGGCTTGTCGCACAGTCCTCGAACGACAGCAGGAAGTCCGAGGGCGTCAAACGATTTGATTTCCCAAGGAATCGTCCGGAAGACGGCTGCGACGGCTCCGCGCTGATGAAAGATGTTGCCTCGGAAGCGGGCGAGGCTCTTCAAGCCGAAAGAGAAGTCGAGCTCGAGATTTTCCTCCAGCCGATGCTTCTGCACGTCGGTGAGGACGCTGTAGGCGAGCGCCTTCGTATCGGCAGCCGTAAGAGGGGGCATGTCGAGCGGCCGTAGTTTGCCGTGGACCCGAATGCGGGGTGGACTGTTCGTCGAGAGATGCAAGTCGCTACCGCCCATTTCGATCATTTTCTTAAGTAATTCGCTCAGGGTGATTCCAGCCATAATCTCCTCCGCCTAGAGAACTGTTTCCCGCAAGACTTCTTCCATTGTCGTGAGCCCCAACGCGGCTTTAATCAGACCGCTTCGCCGGAGCGTGATCATTCCGGTTTCGAGAGCCTTCTTTTTGAGTTCGACGGCTGAAGCACCGACGAGTATTAGCTCGCGAAGATCGTCATTAATTTCCATGACTTCGTATAAGCCAACGCGCCCTTTGTAGCCTGTGTTGTTGCAGGTACCGCAACCGCGGCCGTGTTGCACCTCAGTCTTGACCGCTTCGTCGGGCGAGTACCCAGCGTCAATCAGAGCCTGGGGCTGAATCTGCAGCGGTTCCTTGCACTGCACGCAGATCCGGCGCACGAGGCGTTGGGCGCAAATCAGGTTCACCGACGTAGCCACCAGGAAAGGCTCAATTCCCATATTCATCAATCGGCTGATTGTGGATGGCGCATCATTCGTATGCAGCGTGGAAAGTACTAGGTGGCCGGTCAGCGCGGCTTTCACGGCGATTTCGGCGGTTTCGAAGTCTCGAATTTCGCCGACCAGGATGATGTTGGGGTCCTGCCGCAAGAAGGCGCGCAGGGCCGAGGCGAAGTTCAGTCCAATCTGCTCCTTCATCTGGACCTGATTGATACCGGGAAGCTGGAACTCAACCGGGTCTTCGGCGGTCATGATGTTGGTGTCGGTGGTATTTAGCCGCGCGACCGACGAATAGAGCGTGTTGGTTTTTCCGGAGCCTGTCGGACCGGTCACCAGCACCATTCCGTACGGCTTCAAGATTTGCCGCTCGAATTTGGCCAGAGATTCGGCTTCGAAACCGAGCTTGGTCATATCCAAGCGCAGATTTTCTTTATCGAGCAACCGGAGAACGATCTTTTCGCCGAACAGGGTGGGGACGGTCGATACACGGAAGTCGAGCTCTTTTTTCCTTCCGTCCTTAAGGTACTTGATCATGATGCGACCGTCTTGCGGCAGCCGCTTTTCGCTGATGTCGAGTTTTGACATGATCTTGATGCGGCTCGTGATCGCATCTTTCAACTTCATCGGCGGCGCCATCACATTCTGCAAAATACCGTCGATGCGGAACCTCACGCGATATTCTTTTTCGTAAGGCTCCACGTGAATGTCGCTCGCTCCGCGTTTCACTGCGTCGGTGAGAATTAGGTTGACCAGCTTGATGATGGGCGCTTCTTCGGCGGCCTTCTCCAAGGTTGCTAGGTCCATCTCCGCTTCATCGGACGCCAGCTCGAGCGCGGCCTCCTCACCCGCCAGGTCCTTCATCACTTTGTCGAGTTCTTCCACGCTCTCGACGGCACCATAGAATTTGTGGATTGCTTCGCTGATGGCAGTCTCAGAGGCCACCACCGGCTCCACATTGAATCCGGTCATGAACTTGATGTCGTCCATCGCGAAGACGTTCGTTGGGTCGGTCATCGCGATCGTGAGCGTCGAGCCAACGCGAGAGAGTGGGACGATTTGGTAGCGAATTGCAGTTTCCTGCGGCACAAGCTTGATGACGGACGGATCGACTTCGTAGAACTTCAAATTTATCGAAGGGACGCCATATTGCCGCGAAAGGACCGCAGTAATGTCTTCATCACTCACAATCCCCATCTTGACGAGACAAGTGCCCAGCCTGCCCCCATTCTTTTTCTGATAGTCGAGGGCCTGCTTGAGCTGATCCGCAGAGATCAGGCTGTCTTTGACGAGTATTTCGCCGAGTCGTGAAGACATGGTTGTGCGTCCGCGGTACTAGAACCCGCCGGAATTGGCAGCGTAACACGCGCTGACG
>DATNKB010000177.1:0-4681 GCA_035603595.1 Candidatus Dormiibacterota bacterium | reverse complement strand
GCTAACGGAAGAGTCCTTTTCACTCTAAGCGGTCGAATCGGGTCAGAGGATCTTGACGAACTGCGTAAGCTCCTTGAGTTGGAAGGGGCTGGCAGCCACATCGCACTGGATTTGAAAGACGTAACACTCGTAGACCGCGATGCGATCAAGTATCTAGCTGATTGCGAGGCGGACGGCACCAAGCTCGAGAATTGTCCGCCTTACGTTCGTAAATGGATTGGGCAAGAGCGTGGGCGGCCGAGGCGGAAAAAACGGAACGGTCACATAGATACACGGCAAAAAAGGAGCAAGGCAAATGAGCTTGAATAGTCTCACCTATCCTCTGCAGTACGAGGACCTGACCCTTAAGACTGATCCGGAGATCACGCTTGATATCGACCCGATCAACGAACCAGCGAACTCGGAGACGGGTTTCGAAGAAATCATTGGAAGAAGTTCGGGGCTTCGCCGCGTGCTGCAGATGGTCGAAACCGTCGCTAGGGGAGATTCGACTGTTCTCTTGCTGGGCGAGACCGGCACGGGCAAAGAGATCATCGCGCGCGCCATTCACAGTCACAGTCCTCGCAGGGGTCGGCCATTTGTAAAACTCAACTGTGCCGCCATCCCTACCGGGTTGCTGGAGAGTGAACTGTTTGGGCATGAGAGGGGATCGTTCACCGGGGCGATCGCAGAGAAGATCGGTCGGATCGAGCTTGCACATCAGGGTTCGCTGTTCCTGGATGAAATTGGCGACATCACTCTCGAGCTCCAGCCGAAACTTCTTCGTGTCTTGCAGGAGCGGGAATTCGAGCGCCTAGGAAGCACGCGGACGCAGAAAGTCGACGTGCGTTTCGTGGCAGCGACTCATCGCGACCTGGAAGGAATGATCTTGGAGAAGCTGTTTCGCAGCGACCTCTACTATCGACTGAATGTCTTTCCCATCCACGTCCCGCCTTTGCGGGAACGTCCGGAGGACATCCCGCTTCTCGCACACCATTTTGTGCGACAGGCCACACGACGAATGCACAAGACGATTCATACGATCCCTTCGGAAACAATGGAGGCTCTGATTCGGCATCCGTGGCCTGGGAACATCCGGGAGTTGGAGAACGTAACCGAACGCGCAGTGATTTTAAGCCCAGGTCCAGTGTTGCGGCTTTCGCCCCGGGACTTGAATTCACGAGTCCGGCCAGATCAAAGGGCAGACTGCCAGCAAACTCTCGAAGAGGTCGAGCGCAACCATATTCTCGCGACCCTGAAAGAGACCCGGTGGGTCGTCTCCGGACCACGCGGTGCTGCATCTCGCTTGGGTTTGAACCGCTCGACCTTGTACTTTCGGATGAAGAAGCTTGGTATTACCCGGAGCGTGGATCCATGCTCTGACTCACAAAAATCCTGGCGATGTGATGAAACATCAGTGGACTCGTGGGGGGCGAACACGTAATGCCATGTAAGGTCTCGTGCTGATCCGCGTGCCCGTGGACTACCGTGACGATCACCGCTTGATGGAGATTGTGCATCCCGATGCACTGAACTGAATGCGTCAGTCCTAGAACTTACTGCAAACATTCCAGGGTTTTAAGTCCGAGGATCTGTAGGTTCCACTGAGAGTGAGCGACTTACGTCGCCGCGAATACGGGTAGCGAACCGGTATCGAAATAAATCCGCGAGTGCCACTGGGTTAACAGATGTTATCCGGCCGACAGCACCGAAGCTGCACTGACCGACTAGCCGACCCCTCGTAATCCGTCGTAAATCTTTTGAGCTCGACTACTTAAGGAGTGATCCAGACACAGTTTTGATTCGGCATGGGGAATGCACTGCATTCAACTGAGGTAGTTCTGGAGAGCGCTATGATGGGTGCACTGCAAACCTCCCGAGAGAGCCTAACGACGGCGACGGCCGTACAGCTGGTGCGTGTAACCCCCCGCAGAAGTGAGTTGACTAGATCAGTTTCGCAGGCCGTTAAGTCGCAGGCATTTGGCGGGAGGCTCGCATCTCCTTCCGCGCGTAAAGAGTGGGATCTCGTCCAGCAAGCTATCGCAGGCAATGCAGACGCGCAGGAGCAGCTTTTCAAAACGTACACACCCAGGCTCTTTCGGACGGCGTTTGCCGTGTTGCGGAACAAAGAGGACGCGGAAGATGCCGTGCAGGACAGTTGGTGCAGGGCTTACAGGAATCTACGTTTTTTTCAGGGCCGCTCAGCTTTCTCGACTTGGCTGACTCGGATTGCCATAAATTCGGCACTCATGCGGCGCCGAACTAAGAAAGTGCGTACAGAAGCATCTCTGGACGAGATTCTGGACAATCATTCTGAATCGATCGTGGTTGGAGCAGTCGACGAGCGGCCGAATCCGGAACACGCCTGCCTAGCAATTGAACTGAAAGCTTTGATCGAAGAGAAAATCCATGAACTTCCTCCAGGAATGCGAAGGGCATTTCGACTTCGTGAGGTTGAAGGATTTTCAGCCACGGAAACACTGGAAGCATTGGGGATTCACAAAAGCGCATTGAAGTCTAGAATCTCGCGGGCCCGACAGAGGCTGACACATGCGTTGGAGAAATCCATTCTGAGGCCTGCTCGAATACAGGCGGCAGTCAGAGGGTGATGCTGAAGCAATTTGCCCCATTCCAGAGGCTCATGAAAAACGTACGGATAGATTTGAAGCAGCGAGCCCAAACTTAGGCAAACCAGCTACCACGAAACGCAAAATGCTTAGACGAGCCGACGAGATAGAGAGTTCTGAACAATGGATACTGGCGTTGCTGAGTCACGACTGCAAGAAAAGGACGCGATCGCACGCGCAAGCGGCCAACCAAAAGGTCGCGGTCGGGCGCGATTAGCGAGAGAGCTCCTTGCTGGACTCTATCGCCCTGGGCAAGTCCTAGAGCTACGCGAGGTCGGAGAAAGGTATGAAATGGACGAACCCTCGCTCTTGAATGCCTTCGGTGACTTGGAATCACTCGGGGTGGTGAAGCTCTCAGGAAATCATTCCGCCACCGTGCTTTCACCGAGCCTGAAAGAAATGATGGAGGTGTATGAAATTCGTGCTGGTCTGGAGGAAATTGCAGGACGAACCGCCGCCACTTTCCTCCAAGGCGGCGCGGCAGAGCTTCAGGGGGAAGTAGACGCGATGCTTGCAGCCGTCCACAGTGACGACCCGGACGCCTACGCCGAGCATGACATCAAATTTCACAGGATCATTCTGGAAGCGTCTCAGAACAGAGTTCTCCGTCGGGTCTGGGACAATCTGGCTATTGAGCTCCGCATGCGCGCCGCGATACCCAAGGCCTCGAGGGACCTGTATGACAGCGCGGATTCGCACCGGCCCATCGCCAACGCTCTCGAAGAAGGCAAAGGACGTGAAGCGGGTCTCCTACTGCGAAATCACGTCGAAACCCAGCTGGAGTATCTCAAGAGATCTGAATCGGACTCCGGGACGCAAGGGGGATTCCGCAAGGATCTAGAAGACGCGAAGAGAGTCCAACAAGCCTTTTTCCCCCCGCAGACCATCTCGATTCCCTGCATCTCTTCCGAAACCTTCTACCAACCGGCCAGAGGGATCGGAGGGGACTATTACGATTTACTTGCTTTGCAGAAAGGGCGCTGGGGGATTGCCATCGGCGACGTATCCGGAAAAGGAATTGGTGCCGCTCTGATTATGGCCAGTGTCCAGGCCTCGCTTAAATTCCAGGCCTTGCAACCGCATTTGAAACTTTCGACGCTGATTGGCGACGTCAACCGGCTGGTTTATGGGTCCTCGCCGACCAACATTTTCGCGACGCTATTCTATGCCGAATACGAGCCGGCCACACGCATGTTGAATTACGTTAATGCAGGCCATGATCCGCCGCTTGTCCTCCGTCCGAAAGATGGATCATGCGAGATCTTCCGACTGCCCTCCACTGGCATCCCGGTGGGGATTTCGGCAGACACTCAGTTTGCTTCCGCAACTTTCCAATTCGAAATTGATGATGTCCTCGTTGCTTACACCGATGGAATCACAGAGGCGGAAAACCGCCAACACGAGCTCTGGGGTCAGCAAAGACTTGAAGCCCTCTTAAAGTCTTGCGGCCGCGAGAGTCCGAGGGAGATCATCGATAG
The DNA here is from genome assembly GCA_035603595.1 of Candidatus Dormiibacterota bacterium. Taxonomy (GTDB): domain Bacteria; phylum Acidobacteriota; class Terriglobia; order Acidiferrales; family UBA7541; genus Palsa-295. The sequence continues at coordinate 597 of DATNKB010000177.1, read as the reverse complement.
GATCTTGGACCAAGTCTCCAAATTCGCGAACGGGCAGCCGCAACGCGACGACGTAACCCTGCTGGTGATGCAGGTGCTGGGGGGCTGCGACGATTGAGCCTCAATCAGCTTGCCCCGATGGCTAATTTCCATCGCCTATTGTGTCCGGACAACAGGCAGTGAGTAACCAAACCTCGCGAGCTGAATACGGAAGGAATGAATTTCTGCAAGCGTAGCGCACTCCCTTGACGCCACATCGGGCCCTTGCTAATATCCGCGCCCATCACGGTAATTTTACATTCGATAAAGTCTCTGGTGCAGAACGGGGATGATGCACTGGCGCGATCGCACACACGAATTTACGATTCACCTTTGCGCAACTTCATTCATTCCGGGTGTGCCCGAATCCATCGAGAGTTATCCCGCAGCGCTCCCACGCTGGCAAGGCAGGTGTCCCAGTGGATGAAGTCCCTCTCTGTATCGGGTGACGCGCCTGATTATTTCATGCAGCCCCGCATGTTCCCGATGCTGCTGCTGCCCTGGTGGATGGCCGGGAGCGGGGAACGGAAGCTCGACCGCGAATTTCAATCCGACGTCGTGTATTCGACGCTGAATGGC
>DATNKB010000176.1:0-10471 GCA_035603595.1 Candidatus Dormiibacterota bacterium | reverse complement strand
GGCATCCGCGCGCAGGACCTAAAAGTTCGCAGCAATTCGAGAGTGATCGCCTTCCCGCGCCAGGTGGCCATGTTCCTCGTGAAACAGCTCACGTCCGCTTCGCTGCCAGAAATCGGCCGGCAATTCGGCGGCAAGCATCACACCACCGTGCTCCACTCGATTCACAAAATTGCCAACCAGCGCCAGACCGACAAAGAATTGAACAAGACGATCAACAGGCTACTCGACTCGTTCGGTTAGACTTAGCGGCTTGGCTCGCCGCTCGCACGCTTTCACCCTGTGGACGCCCTGTGGAAGTTGCTGCGAGCGCGTCGGTAGAAGCTCCAAGGGCGCGAGTTACCCACCGGTGGCGCGGGTTTCCACAGCGCAGTCGAATTACTAACCACCGGTTGGAATAGCACTTATACCGTTTTCCGCAATCTCCACAGATGCGGCGACGGCGACGGGTTTTTCTTATACTTATTTATTCAAATAAAGAAAAGCAGTACAGTAGCCGCAGCAGCAAAGGGGAATAACGCATGACGGAAGCGACGGCGTCTGCCCGTGCCACTCACGAAGAAAAAGGAACTGGCCCGATGGAATTCAGCGTAAAAAAGTTTGACCTGCTCGAGGAGCTCCAGCTCACGCAGGGCGTCGTCGAACGCAAGACGACCATTCCCATCCTTTCAAATCTTCTATTCGAGGCCAAGGGCAATCGCCTCACGATCACCGCCACGGATCTCGAGCTGAGCATCCGCACGTCCTGCGAAGCCAAGGTGAAGAAAGAAGGCGCCGGCACGATCCCCGCAAAAAAACTTCTCGAACTCGTGCGCTTGCTGCCCGAAGAGGAAATTCGCTTCAAGCTTCTCGAGAACCATTGGATTCAGGTCACCAGCGATCGCCGCAATTACAAGCTCGTCGGCATGTCCAAGGAAAATTTCCCCGCGCTGCCGCAGTTTCCGCACGCGCTCGTGAAAATTCCCGCCAAGCTTATTGCTGACCTGATCGCCAAGACCACTTTCGCCATCTCGCTCGAAGAATCGCGTTACACGCTCAATGGCGCGCTCATGGTCCTCAAGCCCGGCTCAATCACCATGGTTGCCACCGACGGCCATCGCCTCGCCATGGTCGAGCGCGACCATAAATTCGAAGGCTTCTCTGCCGAAACGCGCGTCCTTGTTCCCAAAAAGGCGATGACCGAAGTGCAGCGCCTTGCCGCCGAATCCGGCGACGACGGGCAGGTGGAATTCGCGCAGGACGAAAGCCATCTCTTCTTCCAGTTCGGCCGCCGTCTGCTCACCTCGCGCAAGCTCACCGGCCAGTTTCCCAACTACGAAGCAGTTCTCCCGCGCGAGGTCACCAAGGTGGTCGTTCTCGAGCGCGCGGAGCTTCAAGACGCGCTGCGCCGCGTCTCGCAACTCGCCGACTCCCGCTCGCACGCCGTGAAATTCATGCTCGCCAAAGAAGGCCTCGAAATTTCCGCCTCGAGCCCCGAATACGGCGAAGCCAAAGAAATAATCGAGAAAGAATTCAAGGGCGACCCGATCGCCATCGGTTTCAACGCCCAATATCTTCTCGATTTCCTCGCCGCCGCCACCGACGGCCCCATCAACTTCGAGCTAAAAGACGAACAATCCGCCGGCCAACTCCGCCCCGTCTCCGACGAGTCGACGCGTTACCGTTACGTCGTGATGCCGATGCGCATCTGACCTACAGAACTCGACTCGCAAGGTAGATAGGCGATGGCGGAATAGGCTCCTTCCTGTGTCGAGCCTCTCGATAGAGTAGTTTCATCACAGTTTCAGGTGGGACCCGAGCTAGCAGCTTCGCAATTTGTTTTCGCGCCCAAGCCTCATCTTCTCTTTGTCTTTTAACCCACCGTGTAACAACTCGGCTCAGAAGATCATCCGCCCTTAGCCCCGGCCACGTGAGTTTCGTGTCTCTTTTTGTTTTGATCTTTGGTCGATTCGAAAACATTCTTTTTTCCTCCGAGTACGCCTAGCAAGATAGGGGCCATTTTTACTACGTTCTAATATAGAACATTTTCGGCTCGTGCAAAGGGTAGTCTTTCGCCCGATGCCGAAGAAAACGCCGCGCAAGAACATCGTCGGCGAACGTGTAGCCAAGGCTCGACGAGACTGCAGTCCCGTCCTCACACAAGATGCACTCTCCGGCAAGCTGGCTAGGCTGGGCATTCAGCTTGACCGAGCCGCGATTGCCAAGATCGAGAACGATCTCCGCCACGTTCTGGACTTCGAGCTCAAAGCGATTGCCAAGGTTTTGGAGGTTGACGTTGACTGGCTGCTCGGAGATGAGAATAAGTGAAAGATCCGACCTCGCAACTACGCTCAGCCACCCGACGGGCCAAATCGGACGTTGCCAACAAGCTTGTCAGCATGTTTCTGCACGAGCTCAGCCGCAAACTTAGTCAGGCGTGGCCGATGAAAGTCGATGGTGAGGAGTACGCGCACCTTGTCCGACAAACGTTCAACAATGAATGCCCATATTGTTCCCGGGGTCTGATTGATGCGACAGCGATAATTGAGCACCTTGACGGCATGAATCGCTATAGATCAGGGCTTCACGTTCCTGGCAATGTGCTGGTCGCGTGCAGGAATTGCAACAGCGAAAAACGCCGCGATGACTCACTAAAGGTTCTTTCCTTAGCGACTACGGGCTGGGAATCATTCTTGTCCCATGACGGCGGCAGATGCCCTGCGGCCTGCCTTACATGTTCTTATTGGAAACGAGTTTGGGAAGACGACGGACAACGGAAGCGCCAACTCGCCGCCAACTTAGAAAGAATTCGCGGCTTCCGTCGGGGCTTCGTAGAATTTGAAGAAATTTTACCCTTTGTGTCCGACACGCTTCCATCCTTGTTGACAAAGTTGTACTCGGATTGTCAGGGCTTCGCAGAGAATGAAATACGGTCTCTCTTGGAGAATTTTGAGCAGATCTCAGCTTCGCGAAAATGACCCGGGACACGAAGGGGTTTCCAGATTTTCACTTAGGTGCGCGTTCCACACCCTTAATTTAGTCTCGATTTTTTGTTCAGGTCACGACCGCTCCTTGGGCTGATTTGTTACCCTTCTAACCTTCCGTAATTGACTGGAACAAAAGGAGTAACGGGCGTCTCAACGAGCCGATTTATGTTGAGAATTTCGCCCGCATCCGGTAAAATGTGTAGTCTGCAAATAGTGGTTCCAGCCGGAACCAGATCGCCTCAGACACTTTGCTCGCGCCAGGGCAAATGAGGCCTCCAAAATCCGGTTGTTCCCCTTCCGCGGGGGAGAATCAACGCTTCGCCACGTCCCACCGAAATTTCGGAGCGGGACGGGATGGAGCAGCAACCCTTCGAGTCCCAGCTCGCACTCGTGCGAAGTCCGGGGCCAATGGGCAAGGCAAGTGTCGCGGCCTTCCGCCGACCGCCTTCCCGAGCAGTTCGCATTTTCGCGCAGTTTATTTTTGTTTTGTGTAACTCAGGTCTTCAGACCTGAGGCATTTGACTTTGGTTGGGCGCGCTTTTTGCGCTGCGTGGTTTTGATTTGTTCGTATCTGAGGAGACGCAAACGTAATGGCTGAAAAGGAACCCCCGAAGGGCCACAAGTACGACGCTACCTCAATCAAAGTTCTTGGCGGCATAGAAGCTGTTCGCAAACGCCCCGCGATGTACATCGGCTCCACGGGCGAGCTCGGCCTGCACCACCTCGTCTGGGAAGTGGTCGACAACTCCGTGGACGAAGCGATGGCCGGCTTCTGCGACGAAATCAATGTCACCGTGCACGACGATAACAGCGTCACGGTGGTTGACAACGGCCGAGGCATTCCCGTCGACATGCACGCCACCGAGAAAAAGCCCGCCGCCGAAGTTGTGATGACCGTCCTGCACGCCGGCGGAAAATTCGATAGCGACACCTACAAAGTTTCGGGCGGCTTGCACGGCGTCGGCGTCTCCGTCGTCAACGCGCTCTCTGACTGGCTCGACCTCGAAATTTGGCGCGATGGCGAAGTGTGGGAGCAGTCGTACGAGAAGGGCGTTCCCACCTCGAAGCTCAAATCCTCAGGGAAAACGCGCAAGACCGGCACAAAAATCACCTTTCACGCCGATCCCTCGATTTTTGACAAGACGATCTACAGCTTCGACACGCTTTCGCAGCGCCTCCGCGAGCTCGCCTTCCTCAACAAAGGCCTGAAAATCACGCTCGACGACGAGCGCAGCAACAAAAAAGCCGAATTCCGCTTCACCGGCGGCATCGCCGAATTCGTCAAGCACCTCAATCGCGGCAAGCAAACGCTCCACGATTCACCCATCTACATGGAAGGCAAGCGCGCCCAGGTGGATATCGAAATCGCGCTGCAATACAACGACAGCTACGCCGAAAATATTTTTTCCTTCGCCAATACGATCAACACCGTTGACGGCGGCTCGCACCTCGCCGGCTTCCGCTCCGCGCTGACGCGCACGCTCAACTACTACGCCAGCTCCACCGGCATGCTCAAAGAGCAGAAGGACGAAGTCTCGATCAATGGCGACGACGTGCGCGAAGGCCTCGTCGCCGTTGTTTCCGTCAAGCTCCCGCAGCCGCAGTTCGAAGGCCAGACGAAGGGCAAGCTGAATAGCGACATCAAAGGCCTCGTCGAGCAGCTCGTCAACGAAAAGCTCGGCGAATATTTCGACAAGCACTCATCCATCGCCCGTAAAATCATCGGCAAATGTATTGACGCAGCCCGCGCCCGCGAAGCTGCGCGCAAAGCTCGCGAGCTAACGCGCCGCAAATCCGCGCTCGATTCAAGCGGCCTGCCCGGAAAGCTCGCCGATTGCCAGGAACGCGATCCCGCGCGATGCGAACTCTTTCTCGTCGAGGGCGAATCCGCCGGCGGCTCCGCGAAAGGCGGCCGCGATCGCCGTTATCAGGCGATCCTCCCGCTCAAAGGCAAAATCCTTAACGTCGAAAAAGCCCGCTACGACAAGATGCTCGGCCACGAAGAAATTCGGGCCATCATCACCGCGCTCGGCACCGGCATCGGCAAAGATGATTTCGACGCTACGAAGCTCCGCTATCACAAAGTGATTCTCATGACCGACGCGGACGTGGACGGCAGCCACATTCGCACCCTGCTGCTCACATTTTTCTTCCGCCACATGCGCGAGCTGATCGAGAAGGGCAATATCTTCATCGCCCAGCCGCCTCTCTATCGCGTGAAGCGCGGCAAGATGGACCGCTACATTCGCGACGAACGCGATTTCGTCCGCGAACTCATGAAGCGCGCTACAGAAGAGCACGTTGTGAAAGGTAAGACAGGTAAATCGCTCGAAGGCGGCGAACTCACCCAGTTCCTGCTAAACATTCAGGAATACGACCAGGTTGCCGCGAAACTCGGCCGCCGGCTCGGCGATCCGAAGCTCGTCGACATCCTCGCCGAAGGCGATCTCGAAAAGAAAACCGATTTCGCCGACAAAAAGAAACTGCAAGAGCTCGCCAAGGCCATCGAAAAAGCCAATCTCGAGCTCGAATCAAAACTCGTTTACGACGAAGAGCACAGCCTGCACGAACTGCTCCTCACAAACGGCGGCGAGCGCAAAATCAATTGGGCCCTCGCAGCCACAGCCGAGTACAAGCGCCTCCGCACGCTGCGCCAGGCCATCCAGGAAAACGACCGTCCGCCATTCACCATCCAGCACAACGGCGACAAGGTCACGAGAGACAATTCCTCCGCGCTCCTTGGCTATGTCCTCGAAGACGCCAAAAAAGAATTCACCATCACCCGCTTCAAGGGCCTCGGCGAAATGAACCCCGATCAGCTCTGGGCCACCACAATGAACGCCGAAACGCGCACGCTGCTGCAAGTGCGCCTCGAAGACGCGGTCGCCGCCGAAGACATCTTCTCAACGCTAATGGGCGAAAACGTAGAGCAACGCCGCAAATTCATCGAGGAGAACGCCCTCGACGTAGTTAACCTCGATATCTGATTCCATGATTTATCAGCTCACATTCAAAATCCTGCCGGGCCTGCGCGGCCTCTCCTGCTCCGACTTCCGCGCCACGCCCACCGCCGCGCCCAACACCGAGCAAGGCGTCGCAATCGATTGCGCCAACGAGCGCGACTGCAACGCGCTGCTGCAAGAACTCGAATCGCATTTCGCCCCGCAGCGCTTCACAAACAACGCCTCGGCCTTCGAAACCGTAAAGGCCTACGTGCTCGAAAAAATGGCGGGAAAAACATGACGCCTCGAGCGCAACGAATTTCTAACCGCAACAGTCGAATATTAGAAAACAACTCATCTCCTTGCAAACAAAGGAGAAAGCAATTTTCTAACCGCAACAAAATCGGCATTTCGCCGTTCCGCGCACTGGATGCGGCACTGCCTTTGCACGAATCACGAGTCACGAATTACGAGTCACGAAGGGGTCTAAATGGCTGACGAAACAAATCAATCAATCCTCACTCCGGTGGATATCGAATCGGAGATGAAAAAATCGTATCTCGATTACGCCATGAGCGTAATTATCGGGCGCGCGCTGCCCGACGTGCGCGACGGCCTCAAGCCCGTCCACCGCCGCATCCTCTACGGCATGTACGAGCTCGGCCTCACCTCCACGAAGCCCTATCGCAAGTGCGCAAAAATCGTCGGCGAAGTCCTCGGCAAGTTCCATCCGCACGGCGATTCGCCCGTGTACGACGCGCTGGTCCGCATGGCGCAGGATTTCAACATGCGCTACCCGCTCATCGACGGCCAGGGAAATTTCGGATCCGTTGACGGCGATCCGCCGGCCGCGATGCGGTACACCGAAGCGCGCCTCTCGAAGATCGCGGAGGAAATGCTCGCCGACATCGAAAAGGAAACCGTCGATTTCATTCCCAATTTCGATGAGAGCGAAAAAGAGCCGGTCGTTCTGCCCACGCGCATTCCCAGCCTTCTCGTGAACGGTTCCTCCGGCATCGCCGTCGGCATGGCCACGAATATTCCGCCGCACAATTTGAAGGAAACCATCGAAGCAGCGATTCTACTCGTCGAAAACCCGGAAACCCCTCTCAAGCAGGTGATGAAGATCGTTCCCGGTCCGGACTTCCCCACCGCCGGCTACATTTACGGCCGCGAAGGAATCGAGCAAGCCTATAAAACTGGTCGCGGCAGCTTCCAGGTGCGCGCAAAAGCCGCCATCGAGCAGCGCGGCAAAGATCGCCAGGACATCGTCGTCACCGAATTGCCGTATCAGGTGAACAAGAAAAATCTCATCCAGCACATCGCCGAACTCATCAACAACAAAAAAATCGAAGGCATCTCCGACATTCGCGACGAGAGCGACCGCGAAGGCATGCGCATCGTCATCGAAGTGAAGCGCGACGAAGAACCGGAAATCATCCTCAACAAGCTTTTCAAAATGACGCAGATGCAGGAATCCTTCGGCATGATTCTGCTCGCCATCGTTGGCGGCCAGCCGCGTGAGCTCGGCCTGATTCAGCTGCTGAATCTTTTTATCGCGCACCGCATTGACGTTGTCCGCCGCCGCACCCAATACGACCTGCGGAAAGCCCGCGAACGCGAGCACATCCTCCTCGGCTACCGCATCGCGCTCGACAATATCGACGATGTGATCAAGATCGTCCGCGGATCATCCAGCCGCGCCAACGCCCGCGAAAACTTGCACGACTTCTTCTCCAACAAGAGCGTGCGCGTGATCGTGGCCGGCAAAGAACGCACCCTCGAAGGCATCAAGGTCGACCGCAAAAAGTACGGCATCGTTGCGCTCACCGGCTCCGTGATTGGGAACGCCGAAGGCGAGGGGCTTACCTATGCCCAGATCGACGCCATTCTCGAACTGCAGTTGCATCGCCTCACGCAGCTCTCGGTGGACGAAATCCTCAAAGAACTCGGCGAAATTCGGAAGCGCATCGAGGATCTCGAAGAAATCCTCGGCAGCGAGAAAAAACTGAAAGCCGTCATCGTCGCCGAGCTTCGAGAAGTGATGAAATCCTATGGCGACGACCGCCGCACGCAGATCGTCGATCGCGTCGAAGAGATCAAGCTCGAAGATCTGATCAAAGACGAAGAAATGGCTATCACCGTCAGCCACGCCGGGTATATCAAGCGTACTTCGGTGGACGTCTACCGCCACCAGTCGCGCGGCGGCAAAGGCCGCATCGGCGCCAAGACGCGCGAAGACGATTTCGTCGAGCATTTCTTCACCGCGTCGGCGCACAGCTACATCCTCCTGTTCACGTCGAAGGGCCGAATTTACTGGCTGAAAGTCTACGAAATTCCCGAAGCCGCCGCAGCCACGCGCGGCAAAGCAATCACGAATCTCGTCCGCTTGCAGGAGGGCGAGACGCTCACGGCCGTCGTGCCCACGCGCAACCTCGAAGAAGCGGGCCGTTACGTTTTCCTTGCCACGAAAAACGGAACTGTAAAGAAAACCGAGCTCTCCGAATTTTCGAATCCCCGCCCCTCAGGCATCATCGCCATCAGCCTCGACGAAAAAGACGAACTGATCGGCGCAAAACTCACCGACGGCAAGCAGATGATTTTCCTCGCCAGCCGCGACGGCCAGGCCATCCTCTTCCGCGAAACGGAAGTTCGTTCGATGGGCCGCGGCGCGGGTGGCGTCAACGGAATGGATCTCGCGAAAGACGATTACGTCGTCAGCATGGACGCCGTCCAGCCCGACTTCGAAATCATCCGCAAGGAATACAAAAACGAAACGCAGAACCTCGACGAGCTCGAAAGCGATCAAATCCGCGAATCGCTCACGTCTCTGATGCTCACAGTCGCCGAAAAAGGCTACGGCAAGCGCACGCCGCTCGCCGAATATCGCGTCACCTCGCGCGGCGGCAAAGGCGTAATCAACCTGAAATCCACCGATCGCAACGGCCCGGTCGTCGCAGCGCTCCAGGTCCGCGAAGATTCCGACGTGATGATCATCACCGGCCAGGGCAAAGTAATCCGCGTCCACTCCGGCGAAATCCGCGAAGCCGGCCGCTCAACACAAGGCGTGAGATTGCTGCGCCTCGAGGAAGGCGACCGCATCGCCGCAGCCGCCGCAATCCTCGAAGAGGAAGAAGCCGCGGTCGCACCGCCAGAGCCGGAGAAAAAGTAGCCGTTCAGTAGCGTAGGCTTCAGCCTGCGCCAACGTAAGAACACAGCGAAGCCGCCGATTTCTTGCCTCACGTGCGCTTTCGTTCTTTGCGTTTCGCAGTTGCTTCAGTAGGGGCACGGCATGCCGTGCCCGAATGTCCCCTGAGCACAGCGGTGCCATCTACCAGTTGGTCGCGTCGCTCCCGATTGGGTTACTCTATCCGCACGCAGGAGGTAGCCATGCCGCCAAAGCTCACGTATGCGATCAAGTTCGTCGCAGATATGGACCGCGCCATTCGCTTTCACCGCGACACGCTCAGTCTGCCATTGAAATTTCAGTCGCCAGGCTGGAGTGAATTCACAACGGGCGAAACGACTCTCGCTTTGCATCCAGCTTCTGAGAAAAACCCCGCCGGAAAGGTGGAGTTGGGTTTTCAGGTGGACGATCTGCGAAAATTTCACGATGAAATGGTCGCTCAGGGTCTGAAGTTTTCGATGCCGCCTACCAAACAGGAATACGGAGGATACCTGGCGCAGTTTGTGGATTCAGAAGGCGCTCACTACAGCGTTAGCGGAGGATGGCCAGCGGAGAAATCCGCGCCACTCTAATCCGCGGGTGGCGGCGGCAAATAATATCCCGGGCGCGTCCGCACGCTGACGCCCTCGCGGTCCACCGTCACCTTGATCTCATGATAGCCGGATTCCACGTTCGGCGGCGGACGGTACCCCAGCGAGTATTGCGCGTGAATCTCGCCGCCAATTTCATCCACGGCTTTCTGAATCGTGCTGTCTTTCTTCGCGTTCAAAAACATTCCACCCGTCGCCTTGCTCGCAATCGCCAACGAATTCGGCCCAATCGCATTCTTGCCGGTTTTCACCAGGAAAATCACGAGCGCCATATAGTCGATCGGCGCGTTGGCCGCCTGCCGTTCGAGATCGGGTGTCTGCGGCTTTCCTGGTGGCGTCGGAATCGGATACGTACCCGGAGGACCGAGCGAATGGTCCACGGGCTCCTTCTTCGCGCGCAAATCCGCCATCGCGGTGCTCAGCCCGATCGAATAGATCGTCACATTGGCGAGTTGCGCGCTACGCAGCACTTCGCCGAGCCTACTCTCGCTTCCCGTGTCCTGCGCTTCGCCGAGGACCACCAGAATCCGCCGCTGCACCGACGGCCGTTTTTCGAGCAGCGAAATCCCGCGCGCCATCGCGTCGTACAAATGCGATCCGGAATTTCCCGTAGTGAGATTGTTAATCACGTCTCCGATGCGCTCCGGATCGGTGGTGAATTTTTTCAGCAGGCTCACGTCATCGTCGTAGCCCACCACGGCCACTTCCGACGTCTGCGCCATCACCGTTTCCGTGAACACGATGCCCATCCGTTTCACCGACGGAAACATCGGATCGATGTGCGAGCTG
>DATNKB010000175.1:0-2044 GCA_035603595.1 Candidatus Dormiibacterota bacterium | reverse complement strand
TCTCGAGACGTCGGAGCCTATCTGGGCTTGGTGCCCAGGCGACATCAGTCCGGGGAGCTGGATTACGCTGGCGGCATCTCCAAATGTGGGGATGGGCGGGTGCGAACGCTGCTGTACGAGGCGGCCAATGTGATGCTGACCCGCTACAAGGGCCAGCTCAAACTCAAGCAGACCGTGCGAAAACTCCCCGAGTTTCGGGTGAAGTGGTGCGAGGAGCGAGCGGTGGGGAATTCGGGCCGTTTGGGGCTCGTTAGCTGCCGGATGTGACCTGAGAGGCGTCCAGGTGACTCGATTGCGCGCGTATAGAGCCGCGTAACCCTGCCTCAGGCCGCGACGGGGGCGGTCATGGCCTCGACGCCGAGGATGTTGAGGGCGCGACGTAGATTGTAGGCGAGCGCGGTCAGGCTGAACTCGGCGCGCACATTGGCGAGGCCGCGCATCAGGAAGGCGCCTTGGTGCATCCACTGCTTGATGCTGCCGAAGGGATGCTCGACGACCTCACGGCGACGGTCGAGAATCTCCGGCCTCTTCTTCAGGCGCTCGGCCATGCGATCGAGCACGGCCTCGTTTTCGAGGCGGGAAACGGAGCGCACGTCGTTCGTGCATCGCGCGCGGATCGGGCAGTCACGACAGGCTCCTCGATTGCCGTAATCGACTTTGGCGAGATCGCGCAGCCGGCCGTGGCGGATCGGCGTCAGCACCTTCCCGGCCGGGCAGACATAAGCGTCGCGTTCCGCGTCGTAGCGAAACTCGTCCTTGCGGAAGAAGCCCTCGCGCACCGAGGAGCCGCGTTGCGGTCTGGGAACGTGCGGGATGCAGCCGGCCTTCTCGCAGGCCTCGATGTCCTCGGCCTTGAAGTAGCCGCGGTCGGCGACGACGTCGATCGTCTCGACGTCGAGAATCTCGCGGGCCGGTTCTGCGGTCTCCGCCAAAAGCCCCATGTCGACGACCTGGTTGGTCACCGCCTGTTCGACGATCAGCTTGTGCTTCGCGTCGACGGCGACTTGGATGTTATAGCCGACGCCGACCTTGGTGTGCGCAGCCATGGCGCGGCTGTCGGGATCGGTCAGCGATATCTGGTCCTCGCCGGTTCGGTCGAGCTGGGCCAGCATCGCTTGATAACGGCCGCGCTTCTCGCCGAGCGCCGCGATCTTCTCGGCCAGATTCTTGGTGCGCGCCCCGCCCCCTGTCGCCCCGTCTTCGACGTCGCTGTGGTCGAGCCGTTCGAGGTATTGGTTCAACCGCTCATCGGCTGTGCGAATGAACGCTCGCAACGACGCGCGGGTGAAGTTGCGGTCTTTGTTGTTGACCGCCTTGATGCGGGTTCCGTCGACCGCCAGCAGCTCGCGGCCATAGAGGTCGAGCCGCCGGCACAACAGCACGAACTGGCGGAAGACGCCGCGAAACGCCACGCGATTGTCGCGCCGAAAGTCGGCAATCGTCTTAAAGTCGGGCCTCAAGCCGCCAAGCAACCAGATGACCTCGACGTTGCAGCGACACTCGCGCTCCAGCCGTCGGCTCGATCGGACCCGGTTGAGGTAGCCGTAAATGTAGAGCTTCAGCAGGTCGCCGGGCGCGTAGCCCGGCCGCCCCGTCGCCTTCGCCTCGACCCGCCCGAAACCCGCCGCAGCAAGGTCCAGCCCGTCAACGAAGGCGTCAATAAACCGGACCGGATTCTCGGCCTCCACGTAATCGTCGACCGCCTCCGGCAACAACAGAAGCTGGTCCCGTCCGAATCCGGCAATGTGAGTCATGCGCGATTCTAACGTCGCCGACGCCGCGAAGGAATCCGCTCAGGCCGAGTTTCCGCACGGTCTGCCTGATTTCTGCACCACTCAAGCTATCGATGTGATCGTTTCCTGGTGCGAAACATTTTCAGTTCGCGACTTCGGCGAACACGCCGTGCCGGGCTATATCGACGTCGGAGCGGTGGCTAAGCAGTTATTCTCCGACGGAGCGGCGAATGGGTCAGATCAATCCAAGAACGGCCGTTTGCGACAATTCTACTGTGGCGACAAATTGAGTTGACAAACATAAATCAGGG
>DATNKB010000174.1:0-5646 GCA_035603595.1 Candidatus Dormiibacterota bacterium | reverse complement strand
CGAAAGGGCCGATGCCGATCATGAACGTCATGTTGAGGGAGGTGGCTTCGAGGAGGCCGAGGCCGCGTTCGAGTTTTTCGGGTTCGGTCATTTCGTGGCGACGCGGTGCTGCAAAAGAACGGAAAGCATAGCAAGAAAGGGTGGGAATTGCGGGCAGATACTAGGACGTAAAAGACCGCCGCAGGACCGAGGAATCTCTATGTCATGCGACGCCAAGGCGGGAAGGAGTCGTCGTCAGATTGGGAACTTTCGTCGGAGCTTTCGCTCCCCTCCACGGGTGAAGACAGCACGTCGCGCGCCGTGATTGCATCATCCTCACGCACCACAACTTTGAAGCCTGCGCCGGACCAGGCAAGGTGTTCACGCATTCCGCCCGCCGTGTCAGCCTGGATGATTGCCTTAATGCCGGCTTCTTCCAGAGCGCCCTTGGCCAATTCCGCCTCGGCGCGGCTACCACACGACCTCACGACTACAAGCTTGATGTCCTGCACAGTACTATTATATCGCGGATAAGAGCACTTGCTTGACGACCTCCAGCAGCGCTTTCGGCTTGATGGTTGTCCGATATACAATCTGTGCATGCCGGAACGCAATCCACTAGCAGGCATCGTCCCGAAGGTCGGCCATTCGGCAAATGAAGACGAGGCCACCATCTCCCAATAGGTGGAGAAAAGGGAAGGAGAAGTTGCTCTCGATGCCTATGTAAGGGCACAGGTATCCGCGCCCGAGGTCGTAAAGCGCATCACCGAATTGGAGAACTGCTTGCAGCGCCTCGCGAATGCGGTGTTGGCTTCCAGCGACATTGACAACCATCCAGAATTGCGAGCGGTCGCCGAGGAAGCAAAACTCGTCCTCAAGAATCGGCTGGAGGTCGATAATACGAAGCATCAAGTTCATACCGAATTAGGAGTTTTTCCGGACGATTTGCGGATTTTTAAGAAAGAATAATGCTCGATTCGGGAACACTTTTCGAATTGCCCGCCCGCTTCGCTTAAGTTCGTGGTCGCCTAAGCATCCGATTAACCCACCAGCCAATGGTCGTCATTCCGTTAGAAAGCTGCCGACCTGCGTTACGATGAGGTAGATGGTGACGCTTGGAATTGGCATTACAGCGGCGATTGTTGCGGGGTTGGTGGTGGGATATTTTCGCGTGCGGCGACGGCGACGCCGCTTTCCTGCGCATGGGTGGCTGGGATTCGTCGCGCTTGCTGGGGCTGAGTGGCTGCTATTTCACCGCGTCGAACCGGTGGCCACTTATTTCACGCCGATCGCCTGGAGTGCCTACATCCTGATTGCCGATGCCGCCACCTTTGCCATCACTGGCCGGTCGCGCTTGAACGATGCACCGCTTTCGCTTGCGCGGATGGCGCTGCTTTCGATTCCTCTCTGGCTAATCTTCGAGGCTTATAATTTGCGGCTCGATAATTGGGAATATGTTGGCGTGCCTTTACCATGGGCGGCGGCGATGGTCGGTTACGGGTGGTCGTTCGCTACGATTACGCCAGCAATTTTCGAGACTTCCGATTTGGTGCAGGCGATGCTGCCAACTGTGGGCGGCGAGCCGTGGAAAATTTCACGCAGCGCTGAAACTGCGATGATGATTTGCGGCGCGGCCTGCTTGGTTATTCCGCTGGTGGCGCCTCGGGCGGTTGGTGCGCACCTTTTTGCGCTCGTGTGGGTAGGTTTCTTGCTGTTGCTCGATCCGATCAACCGGCGGCTCGAGCTTCCATCGTTTCTTGGCGATCTTTCGGAGGGATTTCGGCGTCGTTTTTATGGTTTTCTGGCTGCGGGATTCGTTTGCGGGTGGCTGTGGGAGTTCTGGAACTACTGGGCGGCGGCGAAATGGCATTACACATTTCCGATGTTTCAAGGCATGAAGATTTTCGAGATGCCTGTTCCGGGGTATCTGGGGTTTCTGCCCTTTGCGCTGGAGTGCTTCACCATGTACGTTAGTGCAGCGTGGGTTCTGGGCTGGGTGAAACGAATCAAATGAATATTGCGCGCGAAACAGCTTCGCGGAATTTTGCCTATGCCCGCTTACTTGGCGGCTTTGCGGCCTGGGCTTTTCTTTTTGGCTTCGCCACGGAAACGGCGCAAGCGGGGCGCGTGCAACTTCCGCCGGAAGCGGCGCAGGCGATCGAGAAAATGTATGGGGGTGATCCGGATGGCGCGATCGCGATGCTGCATACATATGAGAGCGCGCATCCCGACGATCCCTTGCCGTACACAATCGAAGCGGAAGCGCGGTGGTGGAAAATGTTTTGCGACGCGGCGGAAATCAAATGGGGAATGATGGATTCGCAGAAGCGCGGTAAAAGACCCGGGGATGAGTCTTATTTTGCGCTAGCGGATCGCGCCATTCAGCTGGCGCAGGCGCGGATCGCAAAGGACGACACGTCGGAAAATCATCTCTATGCAGGGATCGGGTATGCGCTGAAGACGCGGCTCTATGGATTGCGCAACGAAAACAGAGTGGCCGCGCACAACGGCGTTGCCGCGCGGACGGAATTTCTGCGGGCGCTCGAGCTTGATCCCGACAATGCGGACGCATCGGTAGGAATCGGCTTTTACAACTACTACGTGGACACGCTTTCACCCATCGTGAAATTTCTGCGTTTTTTTATGGGGATTCCCGGCGGCAATAAGCAGGAAGGATTGCGGCAGATTCGAGTGGGCGTGGAGCATGGCGTGTTGCTGGCCGTGGATGCGCGATTTTATCTGGCGCGCAATTTGCGGACGTACGAACAGCAATATCAGGAGGCGCTGAACGTAGCCGAGCCTCTTGTCACGCGTTATCCGCAGAATGCGATTTTTCTGCTGCTGGTGGGGAATTTGAATATGGAGCTGGGTCGGAATGCGACGGCGGCGGAATATTTTAATGCGGTGCTGAAACTGCCGGGGGGGGCTTCGGCGAGTGATTGTTGTGCTGGATGCGCAAATTGCGACCCGTGTCCAGTGCATGTGAGAAGCCTGGCGCAGGAATTTTTGAATTCGATTCATTGAGCTTTCCAGCCAAAAGGGCAACTGCAGATCCCTCGACTGCGACCCGCGCCATCGCTTCGCGATGGGATGAAAAGTCACGCGGGTCTCCGCTCGGGATGACACAAATTCTCAACGCGCCTACGCGGTGACAGCTTCGCGCTTGGTGCCCTTCGTGTCGATGCGGCTCATCATTAATGCCGAAATGCAGCCTGAGACGAAGGCTACTCCCCATAGGCCGCGTGGGCCCCAGCGCTGGAGAAGTTCTGCGCCGAGGAATGGGCCTAGCGAGAACGCGATGCTGAACGACATTGTGTAGAGGCCCATGTACTCGCCGCGACGCCCTAGCGGGGCGATTTCGGCGGCGTAGGCCGAGCTTCCGGGGTGGAGGATCATTTCGCCGAAGGTCCAGATGACGACGCAGGCAAAAATTTGCGCCGGGCGAGTGACGAAAGCGAAGGAGCCGAAGCCGATGGCATAGAGGAGAGCGCCGAGCGTGAGAGTGCGGCGGTGCGACCAGTGCACCATGGCTGTGTTGAGCGGGACTTCGAGCGCGACGATGATCAGCGTGTTGATCGTGAACACGGTGCCGTAGAGCGATTCCGGCAGACCCAGATTGCGTACGAGGAAAAGCGGTAGCGATGAGGTGAGCTGAAAGAAAACGAGCTGCGCGGGAATCATTGCCGCAAGGAAGTAGAGCATGCGGGGATTTCGGAACGCGCGGAGATCCCGGGCTGGATGAGCGGCTGCGAGCGGCACTACCGAATCGGCCTCGATCTCGCGGCCCAGATCTTCAGGATCTGACCAAGCGGGATCGTGGGAGGGTTTCAGGCGAGCTGAATCCCAGCGGGCCATTGCGATCACGACACCGGCCAGAATCGAAGTGGCGCCGTCGACAAAAAATAGCCAGCGAAATGAAATCAGCGCGAGGACGCCGCCGATCGCGGGGCCTACGCTCATTCCCAGATTCACGGCGAGACGGCTGAGAGCGAAGGCTGCTTTGCGCTGCGACGGACGGACGACATCGGAAATCATCGAGAGGCTTGGCGGACGGACGGATTCGTTCAAGATGGCGAAGAGAAATGTGATGGCGAGGATTGTGGGGAAACTGTGCGCTAGCGGAAAAAGAAATAGGAGGACGCCTGAAAGAAATAGCGACGTCTTAATTACCGCGATGGGCCCGACGATATCGGTGAGGCGGCCGGCGATCGGCATCGTGATGAGAGCAGCGATTCCGTAAACAGTGAGCGAGAGGGCGGCGTGAGTGGGCGTGATGCCGAGAGTGCGCGTGAGGTAGAGAACGAGGAACGGTAGGACCATCGTGCCGGCGCGGTTCACGAGTGTGGCGGCGGAGAGCAGCCAGACTTCGCGGGGGAGATCTTTGAGACCGCGCCAGGGATTCATGGGCAACGAGCGTAAAACGGCTTGCGAGAATCGCAAAGCCTGCGCCTCAGCCAGGGGTTAGTAATAGATGACGCAGCTCGCGGCGGGTTCTATGATTTGCCAGATACCGTGGCGCTTTTCGAGCGTGTAGAAATGCGCCCCGCCACAAAGATTTCCGCAAACGAATGATACGTAAACGAGGGCGCGGTCCTTTGTATCGTTAAAACCTACGGAAGAAAGCGAGAGGATCCCCGAGTAATCGGAATATCGCTTTTCAAAGCCTGCCCACAGTACTCCGTTCTCATTGATCTCGGCGTCGAGCCGGTCACGCGACACCAATCTTACGTGAACCCTTGAATCAAAGCGATCTTCCAACAGCCGCGGAATTCGAGTTTCTCTTTTCAAGTCCAACAGGGGCTGCCAGTTGGAAAAATCCGACTCATTCTGCGCCGGAAAGCACTTCTCTAACGAATCGGAAGAAAGATCGTATCCGGCGTCCGCTGTTTCGGTTTCAATGAGCCACCTTCGCTCGGCACCGTTGGCAAAATATCTGCCCGATAGGATATCGGAATAGACCCGATAGGCTTGTGATTCATCGTATTGACGGGAAACAGCTCTATCGGCGCGGAGCATAACCAGTTGAAGAAGAATGAAGTAGAACGACATCCGTCGAAAGCTTGACCGAATTTTCATCCAGCCAGCCTCCACTATTGCCGCGCGGATTCTTCTTGTTCGAAGGCGTGGTAGGAGGAGCGGACTAGAGGGCCAGCTTCTACGTGCTTGAAGCCCATTGGTTCGCCTGCGCGCTTGAATTCAGCGAATTCGTCGGGGTGGACGAAGCGCTCGACGGGCAAGTGCTCGGGAGTTGGCTGCAGATATTGGCCGAGGGTGAGGATGTGGGTGCCCTGCGCGGCGATTTCTTCCATCGCAGCCAGTACTTCGTCGCGCGTTTCGCCGAGGCCTAGCATCATGCCGGTTTTTGTGGGCAGGCCTGGCGCCATTTCGGCGGCGCGGCGTAGCAGTTCGAGCGAGCGCTCGTAGACTGCGCCTTTGCGAACGCGGCGGTAGAGGCGCGGGACGGTTTCCATGTTGTGGTTCAGCACGTCGGGCCGCGCGGCCATCACTGCGGCGAGCGCGGACCAGTCGCCGCGAAAATCCGGGATGAGGACTTCCACTTTGCAGCCGGGGACGCGTTCGCGAATCTGCGAGATCGTGCGGGCGAAAATTGCGGCGCCGCCGTCGGGTTGATCGTCGCGATTCACGGAAGTGACGACGGCATAACGC
>DATNKB010000173.1:0-13126 GCA_035603595.1 Candidatus Dormiibacterota bacterium | reverse complement strand
CTCTACCGCATCCCCCTGCCATAAACGACGCATCGGTCCGCTTACCAGATCGTCTGAATCTGCCTGCATTGCCGTATATTCGTGTCCTTCGTCACCAGCGCCATCCCCTCGGCCAGCGCAGTTGCTCCAATCAACCGGTCGCAGGGATCTTGGGAGTAATCGTCCGAGAATTGGGTCGCCAGCGCCGCCACCTTAGACGTGATCGGACTCACGACTGTGCGCGACGAAATCCTCTCCACAAAAGACTCCACCGTTCCCGTGATCTGCAGCCGCCCATGAGTCGCAAGCCACGCTATTTCCCATAACGTAATCGCGCAGATTGCGAGTCCCGTTTCCTGGCTGGCCTCGCGAATCGCTTCGCTTGCTTTCTTTGATAGTTTGGCCGGCTCATTCGCCAGCCACACCAGCACGTGCGTATCGAGCAGGATCACTTCTTCATTACTTCCCAGGCGCTCACGGGAACCACCGGCGACTCGATATCACCCGTGATCTTAAATTCGCCTGCCAGAAAACCGAACAACTCGCCTTCCCCTGACTCGACCGCCACCACCTTCACCACCGGCTTGCCTCGCTTCGTGATGACCACCGGTTCGCCCGTGGCCTGCACCTTCTTCATCACGGAGAGGCATTGCGCCTTGAATTTTCCCGCCGCCATCTTTTTCATAGCATTGCCTCTCCAATGGACCACAACTTATGTCCATAGTCATTATATCATGACCATCAACGGAAGGAATCGAACTTAGCGGAAATTGCTGATGAGAACCACGTCGCTGGTTCTCTCACCTTTTGCCACGTAGAGCTCTTTGCCGTCGTTCGACCACGCAAAATCGAAGATAAGACCGGAGGGAAAGTCAGTAATTTGCCGCGCCGGCGCTCCGCTCAGTGGCTGGTCCCAGATGTTGCTCGCCCCATTGCGCGCCAGATGGTACTGCAAACTCTTTCCATCAGGCGACCAGTGAACGTCTGTCGCCAGGTTGGGAAACGGCAGGAGATGGATAGGAGTCCCCCCTTCCGACGAAACTACCGCCATCTTCACAGGGGCGGAAGGAGATTCCTCCTTGTACACATAGGCCAGCCACTTTCCATCTGGCGAGGGAGACACTTGAGGGGCGGCCACCAGATGGGGAATCTTGATTTCTGTCGGCTTCCCCCCTTCCGAGGCCAAGCGCAAAACATTGGGTCCCTTCTCGGCGGCGTAGAAGATCCACTTTCCGTCCTGGGTACAGGCAGGGAAGATGCCATCATCTGCAAGTTTGGTTGGGTTTGTTCCATCCGCATCGGTGCGCCACAGCTCCACCTTTGTACCGGTGTAGGAATCAAGTACGATGTAGCGGTCTCCGCAGATGGAGAAAGTCGTAGCCGTGCGTGACTGGGGGAGCACCGGAGTACGCTGGCCGCCGTCGGCCCCAATCAGTTCCACTTGCCTGGCATTTCCAAGCACTAGCAGTTTTCCTGCAGGCCCGGGATTCACCAGCGTGTCGGGCAGGTCCCCGAAAGTTATCTGCTTGGCTTGTGAAGCTTGCCCATGAGGTAGCACCCAGATATGTGACACTTGCCTTCGTTCCAGGGCCACCAAACTCTTCCCATCGCGGGTCAGGTCAAGGGGATAGCCGTAGTCGGACAGATCGTTTGTAAAACGGCTCGCTTGGCCGCCCGGAAAAGCAATCAGCGAGAGTTGAGAGCGGCTTTCGTTGGGAAGCGTCACGGGAACAATCAGCGAGTTTCCGTCGGGAAGCCATACCGGTTGTCCGATTCCATCCGAGTTGGAATAAAACGGCGTCACTTGCCCGTCCGCCACGCGAATGGCGCTGAGAACCCATTTGATTTCCTTGGCATTCTGGATCGTCGCAGCTGCGATGGTCGCGCCATCGGGCGACCAGGCAGCTCCGTTAAAAAAAGGAGCTCCGGCGAAAAAGGACGCGAGCATTTTCTGATTCGTGCCGTCCTGGCTGGCTGTGTGCACCCCGACCATTCCCTCGAGCGTGCCGCGCATGAACGCGAACTGCTTCCCGTCGGGAGAGAAGCTGACGGGCGTATCCAGGTCCTGGAGGATCAGCTGCGCCACGCCTCCCAGCACGGGCATCATGAATAGGTCGCTGAAGAAGGCCCGGCGTTTGTCGGAGCGTACGAAATAGATATAGTTGCCGTCGGCGGAGAAGTTCAGACCACGAAAAGTTACGTCGTCCGGCGGAAGAATCTGTACGTCGCTCTTGCTCGCCACATTGCGGACCCACAGGCTTTGCTGACCGCCGTCAGCCAGCGCGTAAACGATGTAGTGACCGTCCGGCGAAATAGCCGCCCGCAAAGCCTTGCCGCTATTCGTCAGTTTTGTGATCTGCATACCCTGGAGATTGAGACTCGGAGAGCGCTTGGCCCATTTGTAGGTGGCAAGAGCCAGTAACGCCAGCACCCCGAGCACAGCCGCGAGAGCGATGACCGAAAATTTACGTCTCGGAGCTTCCGGGGCTGCGATAGTCGTGGGCGTCGCCGTGGAGGAAGCGCGTTCGGCAACGGCTGCCGCAGCGGCGACTTGCGATCCGCTCGCTACGTGCACGCGCCCCGAACTCGTGTCCCGCTTCAGCCGCTTCAAGTCCGCCCGCATCTCCGCCGCGCTCTGATACCGCAGGTCGCGGTCCTTTTCCATCCCCTTGTGGATCACTTGCGCGAGCTCAGGCGGAATCGCGGTGTTCAGACGGACCGGATCAACCGGATCTTTGTGCAGGATTTCATCGAAGATCGCTCCGGTGCTGTCCCCGCGAAACGGTAGCGCTCCGGTCGCCATCTCATACAACACCACCGCAAACGAGAAAAGGTCGCTGCGCGGATCTAATTCTTTGCCGAGCACCTGCTCCGGCGACATATACAAAACCGTTCCCAATGCAGTCCCCGGGCTCGTCAACTGCTCCGAATCCATTTGCACGGTGGCAGTGCGCCCATCTTTGCTGCCGACCAGGTCTCCCAACGTAACTTTCGCCAGTCCGAAGTCGAGGATCTTGGCGTCGCCCCGCTGCGTCACAAAAACATTTGCCGGCTTGATGTCGCGGTGAATGATCCCCTTGGCGTGCGCGGCATCCAGCGCATCGGCGATCTGAATTCCCAAATCCAGCACGCGCTCCACCGTGAGCGCTCTTCCGCCGATCAGATGCTTCAGCGTCTGCCCGTCTAAAAACTGCATGGCAATGAACGGCTGGCCTTCGTGTTCGCCAATCTCGTAGATCGTGCAGATGTCGGGATGGTCGAGGGCCGAAGCGGCTTGCGCCTCGCGCTCGAACCGTTCAAGCGCCTGCCGGTCGCGCGCCACGCTGTCGGGAAGAAACTTCAGGGCCACAGAGCGACGCAGGCGGGTATCCTCAGCTTTGTACACAACCCCCATACCGCCACCGCCCAGCTTCGCGATGATGCGGTAGTGCGAAACTACCTTGCCAAGTATCGGCTCAGCGTCACCCATAGGCGCTGCATGTTACGCCCTCCGCGCCAAACTGCAACCAGTAGTCTAAAACTGTACTTTCGTACAAGTTGCATCCCCTCACCACGGTGCTACCGTCGGACCTGGTGCCATGGCAGCAGTGATAAAACTTCGAATCGGTCAGGCGGTGCTCTCAGGATCACCGTCGCCTTCGCAAACTCCGCGGTTGTCCGAAGCGCACCTGCGTCTCCGGACTTCTCGCCGTTTACTGCTTGCTTCCGCTGGCAATGGCCATGACCGACGAACCACCCCTGCGTTTTTAATACACGGTTCCGCGATTAAAATTCACGCCAACCGTCTATTTGTCAGCAACTTGCAAAATTCTAATCGGCGGTTAAAGGGGGGTATAAAGTACAATTTGAAAACTCACATTCACGTGTTCTGCGGGTTTTTGCGGAACTGTTTTCGCGGTGATTTATTTTTCGGGTGTCGCGAATGTATCGCTAGCTTGAGAGACTGTCATCGCTCTTGCGTTATCACGGCGTGATCGCAGGAACCCTAAAAATTCGTTCATGCCCGCGCCAGATTTCACGGATACATTCAAGACCGTCATTCCAGGCCGCACAGCCTGAATGCTGCGATTCGCGGCTGCGGCATTGAATTCCACTGCCTCCGCCAGATCAATCTTCGTGATCACGGTCACGTCGGCGCTATTAAAAATTGTGGGGTATTTGAGCGGCTTGTCTTCGCCCTCCGTGACGGACATGAGCACGAGCCGAAGATCCTCGCCGAGATCGTAAGAAGACGGACAAACAAGATTGCCGACGTTCTCGACGAACAGGAAGTCGAGTTCTTCGAGCTTCCAGCCTTCGAGGGCGTTCTGCACCATGGCAGCTTCGAGGTGGCAAACCGTACCGGTGACAATCTGTTTCACTGGCGCCTGGCTGCGCGCGAGCCGCACCGCATCATTTTCTGTGGCGAGATCGCCCACCAACGCGGCCACTCGAAACCTTTGCCGAAGCACAGTCAGCGTTTTCTCGAGAAGAGCCGTCTTTCCCGCACCTGGGCTTGAGACCAGACTTACGACAAAAACGCCTGCATCATGAAATCGCTGGCGAAGCGCGTGGGCTATCACATCGTTCTGCTTTAGGACGTTCTGGCGCACCTCAATGATGCGTGTCGGGGATTTCACTCATCCACCTCCAGGCCCACCACTAAAAGCTCTTTACCTTGAATCACTTCGCCTGTGAGGGCGCCGCAGTCAGCGCAACAAAACGACTGCAACGAATGAACCGGCCGCTGCGCGTTGCAATGGGGGCAGAAAACCAGCACGGGTACTTCTTCAACGATCAAGCGTGATCCTTCGAGCGCCGTGTGTTCGCATGCCATTTCATAGGACGCGAATAGCGCATCCTTCATGACGCCAGAAAGCAGACCCAATTTGAGATGCACGGCTCGGATCGGCACGCCGCCTCGCCGGTCGGATTCTTCCTGAGCCATATCGACAATGCTCATAGCTATCGAAAGTTCGTGCATCGGTCCGTTACCTAAAAACTGATTCCTTCGAGCTCAAAGATTCGGCGTCGTCAAATTGCGCGAATGATGCAAGAGCCGCCTGTCCCAGGCTGATGCCGCCATCGTTAGGCGGGACAGCATGATTCGTCCAAATTTGAAGGGGCATCGAAGCAGACATTGATTTCAGATCCTCGAGCAACAGCTCGTTCTGAAAGACTCCGCCTGAAAGTACGATAGTGTCGCAATCGTGTTCTTGGCACAGCGCAGTCGCCGCATTGAAGACGCCGAGGGCCACGCCTTTTTGAAAGGCACGCGCACATTCGTTGGCGTCGCGGCCAATGAAGCGGTCCTTCGCCAAACTCTTCAGCAAGGGACGAAAGTCGAGCTCTGCATTGACGAAGGGAAATGGATACGCATCGGTGCAGGTGGCGCTGCGAGCCCGCTGCTCCAGCCACATTGCAGCCTGGCCTTCAAAAGTGGTCTCGCGCGTAAATCCAAGCAACGCGGCGGCCGCGTCAAAGAGACGGCCCATTGAGGTTGTGGTGAAGGTTCTCACCCCTTTGCGGATTAGTTCCATCGCGCTCTGAAAGCGTTCTGAAAAATGAAACGGCGCAGCGGTCACGTCCGGCAGGTCTTCTATTTGCGCCAGGAATCCCGCCGCGGCTTGAACCGGATAGTGAGCGGCAGCATCGCCGCCCGCGAGGATCGCTCGACGATTGTGAGCCACGCGTTCGAAGCCGTCGCTGATGCTTCCCACAAAAATTTCGCCACCCCAGATCGTGCCGTCGTCGCCGTAGCCCGTCCCATCAAAGCAAACGCCCACAACGCGCTTGTTCCATTCGCCGCGTTCGGCAAGGACCGAAGCGATGTGCGCGCGGTGGTGCTGGACACTTCGCGTTTCGGACGAAGCAAGGGCCGAAGCATGTGTGGTCGAAGCGTATTGCGGATGGCAATCGTGCACGACGAGGAGTTGGTCCCAGCGAATTTCGTACATAGAAACCAAGTCGTCGATCGTTTGCTGAAACGCTTGAAGAGATTCGAAATGTTCGAGGTCGCCGATGTGCTGGCTCACAAATGCCTGCCCGTTAACGACCAAGGTCACTGTGTTTTTCAAATCGGCGCCGAGCGCAAGAATAGGGCGCTTGGATGGAAAGACAGCGGCTGCGCTCGGGGCGTATCCGCGAGACCGACGGAGAACTACCGGACCAAAAGCTCCGGCGCGCGCAATTGAATCGTCAACACGCCGTGCGATCGGACGTTCGCCTATCAAGAAAGCATCCGCAATGCCGGAGAGGCGCTCCAGAGCGTCCGCGTCATCGAAGGCAATCGGTTCGCTCGAACGGTTCGCACTTGTCATTACCAGAATTTCCGGTGCGCCTGCGGCAAACAGCAAATGATGAACAGGCGTATAGGGCAGCATGACGCCGAGTTCGCTGTTGTCCGGCGCGACTCCCGGCAGATTCACCTTCGCTGAGGCGAGTACGATCGGCCGTGCCGGGGAAGTGAGCAACATCTCCGTCTCGCCGGAAACCGTGACGAGGGTTCTGGCGATGTCCAGATTTTTCACCATCAAGGCAAAAGGCTTCTCTTTGCGATATTTCCGATTGCGGAGTTCACGCACCGCCGCGATGTTTCTTGCGTCGCATGCGAGGTGGTAGCCGCCGAGTCCTTTTACAGCGATGATGTAGCCGGACGCCAGCATCGTAGCGGCGCTGCGAATGCTTGTTTCGCTGCCCGGGGTGGTGGCGTCACCTGACCGGAGAAAATATTCCGCGCCGCAAGCAGCGCAGGCTACGGGCTGCGCGTGAAACCGGCGATTGTCGGGATCGTGATACTCGCCCAAGCAATACTCATCGAGCGGCCAACCACGCATCGTGGTATTCGGGCGGTCGTAAGGCAGAGCAAGAACCACCGAGTAGCGCGGTCCGCAATTCGTGCAATTAATGTAGGGGTAGAGATGCCGCCTATCAGCGGGATCAAACAGCTCGCGCACGCAATCTTCGCAAATAGGCAGGTCCGGTGAGATTCGGGCCGTAAGGTGGTCGGCGCCGTTTCGCCGGCTCTCACGAATCGTAAAACTGTTGCAGCCGACGGGAGCGGAAGACTCGACTTCGATTTCAGTAATGTGCGCAGCTGAAGGAGGCGCGGCCGTCAACTCCTTTACGAATGCTTCTAAACCATCGTCTGCGCCCTCGACAAAAATCTCGACGCCTTCTTCTCCATTCAGCACCCAGCCTCCGAGCGTGTTGGCGCGAGCGAGGCGGTATACAAACGGGCGAAAACCCACGCCCTGCACCACGCCGCGAACTTTAATGGAACAAGCACTCGACATGCCGAGTCACTCCAGATTCACGATGCAACCGCGACCTTGCCAGCCGATTTGAATCACCTTGTCGCCCTCAACGAGCACGGGAACCGTGCGCTGGCCATTTGCGAGAGCGCGCATACGCTCTCGCGCGGCTGCGTCGGTTTCCACATCGTATTCCACGAAGTCGGTTCCTTTCCATTCGAGCCACTCCCGCATTTCCTGCGTGTACTGGCACGTTTTCGTTCCGTAAAGTTCAAGCGTCGCCACGGCCAAGCACCTCTAGCGCCTCGCGAATCACGTGGTACACCGAGGCTTGAATTTCCTGAATGCGCGGAATGTAATCAGAACGAACGATCAGCGGAAAATCCGCCAAACCGCGGCGGTGAATTTCGCCGCCGTCGTAACCGAGCAGCGCCACTGTGAGCAGCTTGCGTTTGCGGGCCTCTTCGAGAGCCATGATGATGTTGCGCGAGCCGCCGCTTGTGGAAATTGCGATGGCCACATCGTCGGGCTGAGCCTGTGCAATCATCTGCCGCAGAAAAATCACCTCTGTGCCCACATCGTTCGCGATTGCAGTGATGTTCGCAGGTTCGAGCGCAAGCGAAACAGCAGGGATAGGCTTCCAGTTTGACGGCGGCGAAACGCAATCGATGGCCCAATCGTTCGCATCGGTGGCAGAGCCACCATTTCCGAAAATGATTAGCTTTCCGCCGCGGCGAACGCGTTCGGAAATCGCGGAAGTCGCATTTCCGATCTGCTCCGCTTCTTCTTGCGCCACTTGCGCGCGCAGCCTCGCGTCGTCCGCAACCTTCATCCGAATCGAGTCGGCCACCTGCGCGGTGGTGTCGGAGGTCAACTGCTTCTCACGACCCAAGAACGGATAAAGAAATCCCGCCTCGCCCACGTCGTGCCCCAATTCGCGATGCTCGAAGAAGACGTGCACGGTCTCCCAAAGCGTGTGATAGAGGACTTCGACTAATTCCTGCTGGATGAACGGATCCGCATTCGAAGGCGGAATCGTGTACGACCCTTCGAGGCCGGGGAAAGCGAAGGTCATGGCACCGCGCGAATCGGCAGCATCTAGGGCAACCCAGACTGATGGGTCGCCCTCGGGAGGACCGAAGGCCATGACGATATCGTCAGGGCGGACAATGGCCTCGAGCCACGGCTTAAATAGGATGGAAAGGTCGAGAGCGGGGAGGGCACGCTTTCCGACGATGACGGGGTGAACGAATTCAACCGAAACGTGTTGGGCGTCAGTAGCATATGGCCCCTGACCAAATGCAAGTAAACGGCCGCCGCGCAGAAAACGGTCGGACATCTCGCGGCATGCCGCGGCGAGGCGATGGGCTTCCTTGGCAAAGAACGAATCTAAGATCTGGTTTCTCGCCAGGAGGCGCTGTTCAATTTGTGCGGCGAGTTGACACTTTGTTGCCATATTTCCTTTGAGAACATCGCGCTTGCTGCTTCGCTTAGCAAATACGCGGTAGAGGATCGCCAACGAGCATGTCGACGATTCGGCTGCCGCCATAGCGAGTCGTAACCAGAACCGAGCCGGCAGGCTGTTCGCGAACTTCACCGATGATGCGAGCTTCGGCACCGCCGGGCATCGAATGAAGCGCGCTTAGTGCGGCGTCCGCAAGGTCCGGAGCCACGATAGCGAGGAACTGTCCTTCATTCGCGATGTGCAACGGATCAAGCCCCAGCAGCTCACACGCCCCGCGCACGGCATCATGAACCGGAAGGTTGTCTTCAAACAGAACGACGCCCAGCCCGCAATCTCTTGCAAGTTCGTTGAGCGATGTGGCTACGCCGCCACGCGTGGGATCGCGCATCCATCGAATGCCTGCGCCAGCTGCGCCGATGACAGCTTCGACAAGGGGAAAAACTGACCGCGTATCGGACTCAAGGTCGCCTTCCATATCGAGATCGCCACGAGCGAGCAGAATTGTGATTCCGTGATCGCCAATGGGACCTGACAGCAAGACCTTGTCGCCGGGCCGGACCGATTGTGGATTGATCTCCACTACCGGTAGCGGAGTACCGAGACCGGTGGTCGTGATGTACATGCTATCGGCTTTGCCGTGCTCGACGACTTTTGTATCGCCACCGGCGATTCGAACGCCGGCATATTGAGCGGCATCGGCCATAGCTTGAATTTCGCGCTGCAGTATTTCCGTGGGCAAACCGGATTCGAGGATGAACGTGACAACGATCGCTTCTGGTCTCGCGCCTGAAACCGCTAGATCGTTGACGGTCCCATTTATCGCGAGTTCGCCGATCGAACCTCCGGGAAACACGAGCGGCTTTACGACAAAACTATCGGTGGTGACGGCCATCCTCGCGCCGTTGATTTTCAGGTGTGCGGCGTCCGCCAGCGGTTCGGTACTGGCACCAAAAAGGAGAGGAGCGAAAAGACCTTCCACCAGACGGCGGCTGGCTTTTCCACCGGCGCCGTGGGCCATCTCAATTTGCGGCTCGCGGAAGCGAATCTTGGGAGGGACACTCCCAAGCTTTATCTCGCCTTTCACGCCGGCGAGCTGAGAGTCGTTGCCAAGTTGGCCTTGCGATGTTCGTAATTGTAGTACGCGGCGCATGATCCTTCCGAAGAAACCATCAAAGCTCCCACCGGATTTTCCGGTGTGCATTCCTTGCCAAACAGCTTACATTGCGCGGGCTTCAAGACACCTTTCAACACCTCGCCACACTGCGCGGCTTTGGGATCGGTGACGCGAATTCCGGGAACATGGAATCGCTGTTCGGAATCCCATTCGGCGTATTCGTCGCGAATGCGCAGCGCTGATTGTGAAATAAATCCCAGGCCGCGCCATTCGAAATACGGTCGAAGCTGAAAGGTGTCTGCCATGGCTTTCAGAGCCGCGCGATTGCCCTCCCACGGAACGACGCGCTTGTACTGGTTTTCAACTTTCGCTTCACCCTTTTGAAGCTGGGCGAGAATCATCACGATCGATTGGAGAAGATCGAGAGGCTCGAAGCCGCAGACGACGATCGGCTTGTGCTCATTCTTTGCGATCCATTCATAAGGGCGGCAGCCAATCACGGTAGAAACGTGTCCGGGGCCGATAAAGCCATCAAGACGCATATCCGGAGAATCCAGAATTGCGCGAATGGCCGGAATGATCGTGACGTGATTGCAGAACACGGAAAAATTGTGAACGCCTTCAGCCTTCGCGCGCTGCAAAGTCAATGCGGTTGAGGGAGCGGTGGTCTCAAAGCCAATCGCGAAGAACATTACATGCTTTTGCGGATTCATCCTGGCGAGTTTGATCGCATCGGACGGCGAGTAAACAATTCGCACATCCATGCCGCGCGCTTTGTGCTCGAGTGGGCTGCCGTGCGTTCCGGGAACCCGCATCATGTCGCCAAACGCGGCAAAGATTACGTCCGGATCCATAGCGAGTGACAAGGCATCATCAATGCGCCCCATGGGAAGCACGCACACCGGGCAACCAGGGCCGTGAATCAATTCGATATTGGGCGGGAGAACATCCTTCAGACCGAAGCGGTAGATGGCGTGGGTGTGACCGCCGCAAACTTCCATCAGCCTGTAATGGCGGTTGGGGTCGGCGAGGCGTCTAATTTCCTCCGCCGCTTTGGTGATCAACTCCGGATCGCGAAACTCGTCTACAAATTTCATTGTTCGATCCCCGTTCGTACAGGCTATGGCGAGTGCTTATCCTGGACATCTTCGAGTCCATATCCGCGCACTTCCTGCACCGCGGCTTCGCTCTCGCCCAACATTTCCAATGTGCGCATTTGATCGAGGGCCTCTGCTTCGCTGATTTTGCTCATAGCGAATCCCACATGAATCAGAACCCAATCGCCGGGAACAGGACGGTCGTCTTCAAGGAGACCGAGATCGACTCTGCGGCGCATGCCGACCACATCCACAAGGGCTGAACGTGGATTGTCAGATGCAATCTCGAGCACTCTTCCTGGTATGGCAAGGCACATGTGGCATCCCCTCGACGGATTCTCGTCTTCAGCGCTCATTGCCTGGTTCCTTATTGCTTTCGAGCCGTAAAGTCGAACGCTATCTTCACTTCATCCTTCACTTTGAGAGTTCCGCCTGCAACAGAGACAAGCTTGATACCGTAGTCGCTCTGGCGCAGCGTGAATTCTCCGTAGGCCCTGAGCACATCGCCCGTAACTGAAACCTGTGCAGAAATCTTCTCCTGGCGAGTGATTCCGTGCAGGGTGAGATTTCCAGTGACATTCGCGGCGTAGCGGTCGTCGCCTAACTTGTCTGCCACCACCTGACTGCTTTCGAAAACGATCTCCGGATAAACGGATGTTTCCAGCACATCCTGATTCATCCGGTTTTCAATGTCGGAGCGATCCTTCTGGCTCACGTCGTCGGTAACGGTGAGGGACGCGGGTCTCACCGAGACTCGAATCGATGATTGCTCGGGATTCGACGAAACGAAAGTGGCTTCGCCCGTGTAGTCGCGGATCGCCAATGTGGGATTATGACCAAGAGAGGAAAACAAACCGGTTGCAAACGCCCGCACCGTAAAACGGCTCATTCCAGCGTCAATTCGATAATGAATTGCGGCGTCCGTCGCCACCATCTTCGCTCCCGTTGATTCGGTCACTTGGTCACCCTTGCTTTTTCGCGATAATAAAGAATGCGATTTTCAATTCATCCCTCATTTTCAACGTCCCGCCAGCGATCGAAGCGATGGCGATGTCATACTTACTTTGCTTCACAGGAAAACTTCCATAACCGCGCAGGGTGTCTTCGCCGATGACCACTTGGCCAGAGAAATCCAACTCATTGGTGACGCCATGGAGCGTGAGTTTGCCGGCAATCGTGGTGGCATATAAATTCTCGCTAAGACGTGTGGCTGAAATCTGCGTGCTGGTATAGACAATTTCCGGAAACCTCGAGACTTCCAGCACCTCGTTAAACATTACACGATCGATTTCACCTCGATCGTATTCACTTACTTCGTCCAGCAGCTCCAGCGAGGCGGCCTTGATCCTTACCTGGATTGAGGCATCGCGCAGCGTGTCCGGAACGAACTGCGCTTCCCCGCTGAAGTCGCGAATTGCGAACTTCGGGTTGTGCGCCACGACTGCTGCCAATCCACTTGCGAAAGCATGAACGGTGAACTGGCTTTGCACTGCGTCCAGCGAGTAACGGACGTGATCACTCATCGGTGCCCCCTCAAAGCTAGATTCCGGGGCCCAACTTCATTGTTAGAGCCGATGCAGCTTTATTTCTAAAGACGGCGGAATCCGATTCCGCGATCACATTGAGCGCAACTTAAAATAGCGCTCGATATCGGGAATAAGATCGGTCGCCAGGCTTCCAATTCCAAGCTGGCCCATATACTTCTTTGCTAGCGGACTCGTCAAAATGAGTCCGGCACCCACCACCACGAGTGCTACACCACCGAGCATGAGCAGTGTGTCCTTATTCGCGCCGTCTTCTTGATCACCGCGTTGAATTACTTCCACTGGCATACGATTTTCTCCTCGCTTTGACTACGATTCAGAGCTTCGTTCGGGTGATTCACTACGTTGAAGCGTTTCCACCAGAGATTCAATACGATTCGCTGCTTGTTCGACCATCGCGGCCACGGGTTCGCTGAGGCCCATCGCGCCTTCCTCAGGCCCCAACGTTAAAGGCTCACATCCGACCAACAGAATGCGTTTCAAGTCGCCGCCCATTGATTTAGCCATGCGAATCACGTTCATCGGATTCATGCTGTGTGCATCTACGGTTGTGTGTGCGACTTCGGCGGCCTCCAGCGTGCTCACGTTCAAGTCAGGCTCAATCTCAATAACGTAGAGCGTTCCGGGAGCTCCACCGCGGGGACAAGCATCCACCAAAATTGTTACATCAAAGCGGTCGAGCAATGCGTAGGCCA
>DATNKB010000172.1:0-5496 GCA_035603595.1 Candidatus Dormiibacterota bacterium | reverse complement strand
ATGCAAAAGTGCAAAATAGTGCCGTCATGGACAAGAACCCGCGAGACCCGGTTCACTGTTGGCTGGTATTGGTCAAGGCCTTTCGCGCGGCCGCGAAATACCTTTATGCGGGACTTGAGGAGACAGGAATCGACGATACCGACTTCCGGATACTTGAAGCGCTCCTCAACAAAGGGCCTTTGCCGGTGAATACGATCGGCCCGAAGGTGTACCTTACGCCGGGCTCGATCAGTGTGGCCATCGACCGCTTGTTGGACAGAGGCTTGGTAAGCCGGGTAGAGAGTCCCGAGGATCGGCGCGTCCGGATCGTCTCGCTCACCCCAAAAGGCAAAGAATTGATCGCACCGATTTTCCGCAAACACGCAGCCGAAATCAGGAAAGTCTTTGCCGATGCGAGCCTGAAAGAGTTGCGAGCTCTTGAAACGACATTGAAAAAGATTGGGAAGCGCGCCGTGAGTCTGGGGAGCGGAGTCAATCAAAAGTGTTAAAGCCAACGGTGACATAGCGTCGTAATGCGCCGATCAATCGAAATGAAAGTGGTCCTGGAGAATTGACCTAAATGCAGATTGGAATCGACAGTTTCGCAGCAGCTATTTCCGACCCGGCCACAGGTCTCACGCTCAGCCCGATGGAGCGCATGCACCATTTACTCGAAGAGATTGAGCTTGCCGATAAGGTGGGCCTCGACGTCTTCGGCATTGGCGAGCATCACCGGGCGGAGTTCCTCGACTCAGCTCCCGTTGTAATCCTCTCCGCTGCCGCCACGCGTACGAAAAATATCCGTCTCACCAGCGCAGTTACGGTTCTTAGCGCGTCCGACCCCGTTCGCGTTTTTCAGGAGTTCGCGACTCTCGACTTGATCTCGCGGGGCCGCGCCGAAATTGTCGCCGGCCGCGGTTCGTTCGTTGAGTCGTATCCCCTCTTCGGGCTGCGTCTTGAAGATTACGATTCGCTCTTTGCGGAAAAACTCGAGCTTCTCCTGAAAATTCGGGAAAGCACCAAAGTGCACTGGTCCGGAAAACACCGCGCGGCCCTCACCGGCCAGGCAATCTACCCTCGCCCGCTGCAGAATCCGCTCCCCATATGGATCGGTGTCGGCGGCACGCCCGAATCTTTCGTTCGCGCAGGAATGCTCGGACTTCCTCTCATGGTTGCCATCATCGGCGGTGAGCCCAGACGCTTCAGGCCCCTTATCGAACTCTATCGCGAGGCCGGGCGTCGCGCCGGTCATTCTTCCGAGCAACTCACCGTAGGTCTTCATTCTGTCGGCTTTCTCGCGGACACCACGGACGAAGCAGCAGAAATATTCTTTCCGGGCTATGCGCACACTTTTACCGAAATCGGCAAGGAACGCGGCTGGCCGCCCACCACACGCGCTCAGTTTGACGCCCTGCGCGGGCCTACCGGCGCACTGCTGATCGGCGACGCCAAGACGGTCGCGAACAAGATCCTTTATGTGAATGACGTTCTGGGCGGCATCTCGCGCGTCACATTCCAAATGGGTGTCTCCACGCTGCCACACGAGAAAATGCTGCACGCCATCGAAATCCTCGGCACTCAAGTGGCGCCGATCGTCCGGAGCGCGCTGAGTGTCACTCCTGTGCGGGCGTGAGCCATTACCTGGCGATCGCCGGTGGACTGAAAGGAGAGATGATGCCGAAAGGCGAATACGAGATTTTTGAAGCTCTCAATCCTTTCTTCGAAGTCGTCATGGAAGGCCTACGCGGACTCGTTGATGGCGACCATTTTTTCGACACGATTGGCGAAGACGCACTTTTCGAGTTCCGATATCACTTTCCCGGTTGGCCGACGACGATTCGAGGGCGAGCCAATTTGATGGCTGGCTTCTCGGGATACGGCAAGACAATCAATCTTCTCTCTGGCGACGCGCTTGTTGTGCATCGTTCACAGGATAGTCGCGTGGTGATCCTTGAATACGAAGTGCACGGGAAGATTCTCTCGGGCGGTGCGTCCTACGACAACAGGTTCATTTCGGTCGTCACGATTGACAACAGGAAAATCGTTCATTGGAGAGACTATATGGACTCTCTAGCTGTTTGGAACGCGCTGAATGGCTCCTCTCAATGAACAGGCCCGCGACGTGGGACGTTCGGCTATCAGTCACCTAGCAATGCGACTCATCTGGGTGGCAGCGAGTATACGATCAGTTAGGTGGTCGCCATTCGCATGGCTAAAGACGTCGCCCAGACGCTTCCGGAGGAGAAACTTGGCGCACCGCCTCGCGAAGCCATGTGTGCCGCGCGTCCGTAGTGAGCCTCGGGTGCCAGACCATCAAGAAATGAAATGGACGCAATTCTTGTGGCGCTTTCACCAGCCTCAAGGTGGAATTCCTTTCCACCATTTGCCTCATGCCATTGGTCAGTGTAAGCACAAGTTCCGTGCCAGGTAGGCAACTAAGGGCCGCGCCAAAATAGGGCATGCGGACAGAGGAGCGGCGCTTTACTCCCAACGCAGCAAGCTGCTTATCCGGGATGTTCTGCACGCTTGGAAGAGTTGTGACAGTCAGGTGCTCCGCAGCCAGATACTGCTTGAGTGTCAGGCGATCGCCAAACTTGCTCTGGCGGGCAACAGCGCAGATCCAGTCCTCGCGGTAAAGTCTTTCTGAACTTAAGTGAGAGGGCAGCAAGCCGTCGTCAATGTGGAGAATGAGGTCAAGCTTTCCGCTCTCTAGTATGTCCACAGCATCGGCCTGCCACGGTAGAAAATCAAAATTCACATTATAGCGCTCGGTCGTATAGCGGCGACACAAGTGCGGTAGCAGCGCGATGCAAACATTGTCCGGGCCCGAAATGCGGAAATTGCTCTGCTCCTTCTTCGGATCGAAGACGCTAGGCGCAACCATGCTTTCTATTTTGGGAAGGAGCTGTTCGAGTTCCTGGAGGATCTTGCGCCCTCGCAACGTGAGCTCGAACCCGGAAGACGAGCGAATCACCAGCTCGTCCTGAAACATGGAACGGGCGCGCTGAAGGGCGCGGCTGACAGCTGGTTGGCTGAGCAATAGCCGGGCGGCCGCTTTGGTGGCACTCTTTTCCTCGGCGATCACCGCAAAGATGATCAAGAGGTTCAAATCCACTTGTCGCAGTTTCTCTAGACGCATACAGGATATGACCATTATGCATAATCCGTATGCTGAATGAAAATCATCTATAGGAGCGTGACGGGGTTGTAGGCAATAGAAATAGGAGAACGCGATGACACAAAAGCAACAAACTGAGAATCACAGGGAGCTTTCCGGGAAACGAATTGTAGTACTCGGCGGGTCGTCCGGCATCGGGTTAGCAGTGGCGCAGCAGGCTGTGGATCAAGGGGCGACGGCAATCATTGCGTCTAGCAATGCGGAACGGGTTAAACAAGCGGTCGCAACGCTCGACGACGGAAAAGCGGAAGGGCACGCGCTTGATCTCTCGAAGGAGGGCGACATTCATAGTTTCTTTCAGAAGATCGGTGATTTCGATCACTTGGTCTTCACTGCCGGCGACACGCTGCAATTGAATGAGCTTGCAGCGACGGACCTTACCGAAGCCCGGCATGCTTTTGAGTTGCGATTTTGGGCTGCTCTGGCTGCAGTGAAGTACGCAAGCCCGCATCTCCGCAAGGACGGCTCGATCGTGCTTACAACCGGAGTGGCAGGCCAGCGCCCACACAAGGGATGGACAGTGGCCGCAAGCGTCTGCGGGACCATCGAAGCCTTGACGCGTGCCTTGGCGGTGGAGTTAGCACCCATTCGGGTCAACGCGGTATGTCCTGGCGTGGTTCGAACGAACCTCTGGCAAAACATGAATGCGGACGCAAGGGAGCAGCTGTACGAAAGCGTTGGCAAGAGTCTGCTCGTGGGCCGCGTCGGCGAGGCATGTGAGATTGCGCGCGCCTATCTCTTCCTCATCCAAGAGGGATACAGCACGGGGCAGATCGTGGTGTTAGATGGCGGAGCGGTACTCGTCTAGGCGCCTTGCGCCTGATGAACAGTTCCAGGTTAGGAGCCGGCCGGACCGCGGATGCGCCCCGCGTCTAGCGACAAGCATCAAATGAAGCAAGGAGTGAGGTAGATGAGGGTTGCAGTTAACGTACTTGAGTCTGACACCGATCCGCGCGTGGCGGTGCAACATCAGCCGGCTCTCATGATGGCGTTGCGGACTGGTTCCCTTGAAGTGGGCTCGAGTTGTTCTGAGAGGAAGAGTTTTGCTTTTGGCGCGGGCGAGATGTGCCTGGTGCCCCGTCATGTCGAGACATGGCTTCGAACGGATGACTTGCAGTTTTTGTATTTGTCCGTCGACATCTCGGACGCCGCGCTAGCGGCAACCTGCGATGGAACAGCGGGCGACGTGGAATTGCGCAGAGTGGGAAAGCTTGCTGACGCGCGAGTCGGTGCGCTGGCCGCGGCCGTGAATGCGGAGAGAGTTGCGGGTTTTCCGGGTGGCCGGCTGTTTCTGGATTCGCTCGAGCAGGCGCTTGCCGTCGCGCTGGTCAACGGTTATGCAGTCCGGCACCGTTCAGTGCAGACGCACCGAGGCGGGCTAGGTTCCGCTCGTTTGCGCAGGATCAAAGAGTTCGTAGACGCCAAAATCGAAGACGAGTTGACGCTTTGTGAGATGGCCCAAGCGGTCGAGTTGAGCGCTGCTCATTTCTCGCGGATGTTTCGCAAGTCAACCGGCGAAACCCCGCATCAATTTCTCCTGCGCCAGAGGGTAGAACGCGCAAAGACGATGTTGCGCTCCGCGGATGAGCGAGTACTGGATGTAGCCGTGGCCTGTGGCTTCAAAAGCCAACAGCATTTTGCGCAGGCCTTCCGTCGCGTGTGTGGAATTAGCGCTACAAAGTATCGCCAGGACTTTCTGGACCACGAATGACGCACGCTCGCGAACGCGTAAATTCCTAGGCGCACTACATCAGCTGACATTCGTAGCTCATCGCTCTTTGCATCCGTATCTCTGTGTCGCCCGGGCTTGTCGTTGTCTCCTTCATGGCAGACCGCTAGATGAACATCTGATCTGTTGGATTCCGTCTCTGGCGTCAAGAATCCAAAGAATTGAGCAAGATTCCTACCAGAGGAGCAGATTCTCTAACAACTCCTTATTCCAAACGCCGTTTACTTACTGAGTTGTGAGATCACCAAGGCGAACAAGCCATAGCATGCCTCACATTAGAAGGAGCATTGAGATGAGTTCGAACCATGGAGAACAATCAACAGCAGATTTCGCGGAGCGCGTTCGTGGGAACCAACGGAAGCTCAGGGATGGTCTGACGTCGCAGTACGACTTCATCGTCTGTGGGTCAGGTTCCTCCGGATCAGTAGTTGCGCGCCGCCTGGCCGAAAATCCCGACGTCAGCGTGCTCTTGCTCGAAGCAGGCGGCAGCGACGAGGTGCCGAGCGTAACAGAGGCGGCTCG
Source organism: Candidatus Dormiibacterota bacterium (assembly GCA_035603595.1). Classification (GTDB taxonomy): domain Bacteria; phylum Acidobacteriota; class Terriglobia; order Acidiferrales; family UBA7541; genus Palsa-295. The sequence continues at coordinate 88 of DATNKB010000172.1, read as the reverse complement.
CTGGGTTGAAAACCTGGGGACCGAGCGCGATTGGAATTTTGTGGGCCGACCCAATCGACACCTCAAAGGACGTTCCATGCCGCTAAGT
>DATNKB010000171.1:0-15171 GCA_035603595.1 Candidatus Dormiibacterota bacterium | reverse complement strand
TGGCTCAACACAATTCTATGAGGCGCATCGTTATCGCGATAGGTCTGGGCACGCTCGCGGCCGTCGTGATCGCGTTTGTGGTAACGGAATGGTTTGAGGTTGCAATCAAACGAGTTGTAATCGGGGTCATCATGTTCCTTGAAACGCTGCGATGAGTGAGAAACGCGTGCTTAGAGAAACTTAAGCGCCGCAGGCATTAAGCACCAGTGCTTGCAGCTTTCAAGGCTGCTCGCGCCGCCTCGATGTCATCTTCAGACCACATCCGACCCGTTGAATTAGTCTTGGAGTCAAAAAGAATAGGGGGCGCTGCGACCTTCCCTTGCCGCATCATTCGGCGAAGGTCGGAGATATGGATGCCTAGAATGTGCGCCACCTCTTGAGTTGTTACTTTTGAGTTAGACACTTCTTCCACCGCTTCTTTCACTATAGCGTTACCGCCGAATTGCCGCGGCCAGAAGTAACAGCCAGACGCGCGGAAGGCAACAGATACTCAGGGCGAAGCCTATAGTGTGTCACGCGGTTGGGAATACGCCTTGAGCAGTGGTTTTAGATGAGGCAGCATGAGTGTTGATGATCCAAAAGAAAAACCCCCCGCAATGGACTAATCAGCGTTCGGTTCTTCGCTGCCCACTTGTCGCCTCTGCTGAGGTAACCGACCTCCATTCTGGCACGAGACTTTCCGCCCGTATTTCGGAATTGGGCGTCGGAGGATGTTACGTTGACGCGCTGACTCCATTCCCTGAGGGAACGCTGGTCAAGTTGCGGATTCTGAGGGATCAGGGCGCGTTTGAGAGCAACGGCCGGGTGGTTTACACCCATGCGAATTTTGGCATGGGCGTTGCCTTCACCAATGTGACAGCAGATCAGCGGTCAATACTAGAAGCTTGGATAGCTGAGATTGTGAGCAAGCGGGCCTGATGTAATTTGCTTGTCCACCGCAGGCGGGGTAAACACATCCTCGAAAATCACACTATGTTCTGATTGCCGGCCAAAACGCAAGTCACGACGCTGATTGTTTCGGATGCGCGGTTATTCCACAAAGAATTTCCAGAGTAATCTACAGCGTATTCTGTAGTTCCTTAAAAGGAAGGCTCTTCTACTCTCGAAGAATGAACCAAGGAATGGTTTTCGCGCTGGCGTGGCTAGTCATCGGCCTCTTGTGCGTTTACGGGGCGATCAAGCGAAAGGAATACTCTGGGTTCATCCTCGCGTGGGCACTTTTTCTGTTCGTAATCTTTGTGTATGCGCATGAGTGAAAGCCGCTCATTCCCACAGTGGAAAAGGCCGACGTGGGAATTGGGTATTTGGAATTAAGCATTGGTATAAGTTTTTGCCGCTGGCCATCGATAACCAAAGAAAAGGATTATCCAGCCCAGTCCTGCTCGACATCCAACAATATGGACAACCAATAAGAACGAGGGGTTATGTGCCGACGCACGTCACCTCTTACCTGTCTCGATTTCGAGATCGCGTGCGCAGGGTTAAACCGATGGAACGTGATTACGACATTTTCGAGGTTTTGCCAGACGGTCAGCCTATCTGGCGTGCAGCCGTTGCCGGGCATGAGAATGCATTGCGCGTGCTAAAACAACTCGCCGCAAAAACTACAAATGAGGTACGCATGATGCATTTACCAACCAAGGCTGTCATTGCCATGATGAATGCAGACAAATCACAATCAGACCGGAGCGAGTGACCTTACGTGTCCCATGAGGCCTGCTGGGTCGCCCTTCGAAACCACTCGGTTAACGGTCACGTCGGTTTCGATCAGCGTTATCGCCGTCGCGTGTTGAGTAAACAAAATTATTGGAACCTCGGGCATTATCTTCTTTAATTTTCGGGCCGCGTCTAGACCGTTTAACACGGGCATCGCGAAATCGAGAATTATGAGATCGGGGCGGTGCTTCAAAGCAAGCTCAATCGCTTCTTGACCATTCTCAGCCTCCGCGCAGATGTCGTAGTCGTCTTCGCGTTCAAAAAGCTGACACAACATTTTGCGTATCCGGGGACTATCGTCTGCCACTAAGACTCGCTTGGCCATGTCGCCTCGGTCGAAGGAAGCGGGGGCAGACTGACCCGGGCCGTAACCCAAATGGTAGCCAAAAGGTCATTGCCGGAACTATCGGGTCCTTTCTGTAGGACGTGCTGTGTAGGGCACGCGACCGACAGAGGCCGTATGCTGTCTGGTCGGACTAATTTCGGATTCTCGGTAAGAAGGAGAAGCAATTTGGCCATATCAGTACTGCTAGCTGACGACTCCGAGGAATTCCGGCAGGCGGTCCGTCGTCTTCTAGAGTCTCAATCCGCGATTTCCTTAGTAGGGGCCGCTAGTGATTTCTCCGAGGCTGTATTATTCGCCGCCCTGCTGCGTCCGGACGTAGTTTTGCTAGACCTGCGTATGAAGGATAGTGAGGGGCTGGATGCTGTGGGGGCTAGTCCACAAATCATTTCAACAGGCTCCACAATTATAGCGGTTTCCTTTAGTGTTGATGACGACGCGAAAGCTCTGGCCCGTCAAATTGGTGCTGCGAAGCTACTCGACAAGATGAACTTATACACAGAACTGATCCCGGCGATATTAGGATTGAAGAAATGAAAAAGATCCAGGAACGATTACAATCGACTATTCCGCAGTCGAGACGCCGGCGATCTCGAAAACCTTCCGCAGAATGACGGGCAACACATCATCAGATTGGTGCCGAAAGAATTCATCGAGTGTATTGATACGCTTGCGGCAAGCCGGACAGCCGGGGATGGCAGCGCCGCTACCCCTGGCCCCAGCCGGTGGCGGTTCATCCTCGAACACATCCCACTTGTGACGTACGAATTCGGCCTTCGCTGATTCGACAATTCTAATTTTCGTATCTCTGTCCATGATCGAATGAGTGGCATCCCTCCCGACTTCGAAAAAATAGGCGCGCGAAACAAAAAGAAAGCGCCGGGAAGTTATGGGGTAGGTACTTACCGGCGCTCGCCCGCTGGGTTTTCGACTGTCTCTAAATTTAGCTTGGCATCGGGACACGGCAAAGACTATAGAGTCATGCCCTGATTTGCGGTCGCTGAAGCCCTGCGGTAGGGGAGTGGGCGCACTGTAGAGCGGAATAGTCGAAGGCCTGGTTAGAGAGGTTGCGCCGTCATGTCTGTCAGGATAGCATCTCTCGCTAAGTTGACATCAATGGCTCAGACCAAGGAGAAAATGTGGACTTCGTAACCAAATTTGAGAAGGAACTTCGGAAACGGCATCACATGCTGATGACAGAAGTGGCTAAGATTGAGCATCTGATTGATGCGTTCGAGAAGGGTGCGAAGCGTGGTGCTAAAAAGGTTGGAAATAGGTTGTCAGCAGCGGCACGGAAGAAAATTTCATTAGCCCAGAAGGCTCGTTGGGCTAAAACCCGTAAGGCGAGAGCAACGAAGGGATAGCATTCGCAATGGTTGGCGAAATTCGGCTCGGGACATCGTCCTTCACAGCAGATGGCTGGAACGGATCTTTTTATCCCAAGGGAATGAAGTCATCCGAATACCTCCGTTATTATTCGAGTCGCTTCGACACCGTTGAAGTGGACTCGACCTTCTACCGTTGTCCCACGATAAAAGCCGTCCGCAACTGGGCGCTCAAAACGTCACCCGGCTTCGTCTTCTCGCTGAAGGTTCCGCAAACCATTACACATCATAAAATTCTGGTCGATTGCGACAAAGAGTTTGAGGAGTTTGTTGGCACGGCGGGTGTGTTGGGCGAAAAATTGGGGCCGATGATATTTCAGTTCCCGTTTTTCAATGACTCGGTGTTTTCTAGCCCTGTGCAGTTCGCCTGCCGACTGCAAGCCTTCTTTAAGAAGTTGCCGCGCATGGGCGGCTGTCGATTTGCGGTCGAGATCCGGAACAAGTACTGGTTGAAGCCTCGACTCCTCGATCTACTCCGGCAGAACAATGTCGCGTTGGTCCTTCAGGATCAATCGTGGATGCCCCATCCAAGGGAGCTTGGGAACTATGATCTGATAACCGCGGATTTTGCATACATCCGCTGGCTTGGCAATCGGAAGGACATCGAGAAGCTGACCACGACGTGGAACGCCACGATCATCGATCGCACGGACGATCTCCAAACGTGGGTGGATGTTTGCGAAAAGATCCAAAAGCGTGGAGTCACACAATACATCTATGCAAACAATCACTACTCAGGGTTCGCGCCAGCGACAGTGGAACTCTTCCGGTCACTGTGTAAGGCGCGTGGAATCGAGACGCCGCTGAATGTTCAGTTGCCGGCGGTGATTGAGCCTACGCTGTTCGATATTTCGCCGAACTGAAGCGCACTCGACATCTATGTCTCACGTTGAGATAGGTGGCGGGAAGAGGATTTATCAACATCTATCCCACTTAGCGTGACTCCGAAATGATTTACTTCGCAGTGGCACGACGCTGTTGCTCCAGCGCGATAGCCCGTTCAAGCCCGTGGTGCGCTTCTATCGGGAACGGGTAGCCCCATTTTTTCGAATATCCGTCGACGCCCCATTCATCCAGAAGCTTCTGGAGCGCCACGGTCACTTGCGAGCCGAAGTGCAGTAAGTCATCCTCACTATCGAACATCGCCTGTTCTTTGTTCCAGAGGACCTCTACAGTAACGCGGTCTCCTGTACGTTGAAACTTCCAGTGCACTTCCCCAGGTTCCTCTTCCCACAGGCACTCGGAGCTTTCTGCCGAAAAGACGCTGTCGACTGCAGTGACAAAATCTCGCAGAGCGTCGCAGAGGTACGATGCCGGGACGCGCGCTCCACGCTTTTCGTCACTGAGTTCAGCAATGGCCCAGCCAGAACCTGTGAGTCGATAGGAGAAGTTGATCATTTTTGAGATAGCTTCTCAGCCCCGCTCCCATCCGCGCTCCTTAGCCTCGCGTTTCAGACGGTCACAGATGTCTTGGAGGGACTTCTCGAATTCTGAAATGGGGGTGGAACAAACAGATTGAACGTCCGTTCCAAGTCAGCCGTGCCGCCTAGCTGAACTATTTCGGCAATCAATTCATCCGCCTTCGAGGAGAAGCGAGCGGTTTTCCATCGCACGATATCGGTTATTGGGTGGTCGCCTTTCTTGCCGTTGGGCACGATTTCGCCTCTACGATCTAACCCATCCTCGCTTGGGCATCGGCGGCAGGACGATTAGCTCAAATGCTGAAGGTAACGGTACTCTCTTAACAGTTGACGAATCTTCTTTGAAGAATTCCAACTCGACGGGTCTCCCGCCAACGACGTGCAACAGCATGCGGATGATCACGCCGTCTTCATCCTTTCCCTCTGCTTCCACCGGGACTCGCTTCACGACGGCTGCTGATCCTTCGACCTGGCTCTGAAGTTCCAGGCCGCCGTCCTCATCGATAGTTCTTACGAGAACGCTTCGCAGGAGAGCAGCTAGTTCACTCCTGCCGGGAAAGTCAACTTCTAGGAGCCGGTCAAGCAATGCCCGTTCTCCCGCCGTCGGCTCGCGAAGTTCGGTTTGATTATTAGGTTGCATTCCACACCCGCTCTGCAAGTCACGACAATTGTAAGCCCATCGTGGAACTAGTGAGCCAACGAACGCTGGCTGCCAGGATAGATGTCGAGAACAGGGATTATCACCACCTATCTCACTCTGGGATAGATGGTGGGAAGCGGATTTCTCAATACCTATCCGGAACCCGCTGGATCCCGGCCTCTTTGCGGACCTAGTTTCCGATTACGCGACTATACATCCACTGCCCACATGTTTCCCTTCTAGAACCGTCGTCTCTCCCTCCATGTGTTGGTTATTACGATCAGCTAAGATGCAAATCAGGGCAGAAAAGAAGGGAGAGACTCATGACAAAACCGGCATTGCTTCTGTTGTTTCTTTGTCTCTTGGAGGGCTGCTCGGGGAAAACTCAACAAGACTTCTGCCCTAGGCATATCGAGACGCCTACGTTTCCGCCCATCGCCCGGAGTGCGCATGTAACGGGGAAGATCACCCTAACGGTAACGATTGATGCCAACGGAAAGGTCACGAATGTCGAAACCGCCGCAGACGCTTCAGTTCAGGGAACGCATCCGCTTTTGCAGAAATCTGCTGTCGAGAACATGCAGCACTGGACGTTTGCGAACCCTACGTCCTTTCCGCACTCCCAGACGATAGTTTACGATTATGAATTCGATCCGTCGCTTCCAGGCGAAGGAGGGCCGTCATATTTACCCGCAATCACTAAAGTGACGTTTGATCTGCCGGATCACGTCACACTCTGGACAAACTTGAGAATTATTGATGTGAATCAATCGTTAAAGCACGATTGAGATGTAACTCCTGGTAAACGCCCTAGCCAGACATTGAAAACCAGATAGGTGTCGAGAACAGGGATTATCACTACCTATCTCGCCTTGAGATTTACGTGGTGCGAAGCGGATTTCTCGACATCTATCCGCGACCGATCTGCAAAGCCTAGTCTACCGCTCCTCGGCCTAATCAGGCGTTAGGCTGGAAGTGTGATAAAACCTCAATTGGGTCAGCAGAACACGCGATGACCAAACCGGTAATCCAGAATTCGCGCACTGTGCCGCCGGGACCGAAAGGGCGGCTTCTGGTCGGTAACGCTTTCGACTTTTCGCGGGGTAATTGGTTGGACTTCTTTATCCGTTGCGCCCGCGAATACGGCGATGTCGTTTCCCTTCGGGTCCTCAATGTGCCCATATGCCTCCTCACGCATCCTGACGACATCGAGAATGTGTTGGTGAAGAACGCGTCGAACTTCGTGAAATCACGCAACTACGGCGCGCTCAAGCCAATCTTGGGGAACGGGCTCCTGACGAGCGAAGGGGTTTTCTGGCAAAAGCAACGAAAGTTGGTTCAGCCTTCATTTCGACATGAAAGCATTGCCGCCTACGCCGAGGTGATGGTCGGTACCACCGAACAAATGCTCAGTGGTTGGCGCGACGGCCAGACTCGCGATCTGCATGAGGAGATGGTGGGACTCACGCTTGAGATCGTTGCAAAATCCCTCTTTGGTGCCGACGTATCCCAAGAAACTGACAAGGTAGGCCGGGCCATGCATGACATCACGAATAGGCTCCTGGCCATGCCCAATTTATCTTTCTTCTTGCCAAAGGGTTTTCCGCTCCCGAGCAGCGTGCGCTTGCGGCGTGCGGTAAGGGAATTAGACGGCATCATCTACTCCATGATTCGCGCCAGGCGCACAGAGAGTCACCGGTCACACGATCTCCTCCAGATGTTGTTGGAGATTCAAGATGAAGACGGCAGCCACCTGACTGACGAGCAGTTGCGCGACGAAATGATGACTCTTTTCATAGCGGGTCACGAAACGACAGCGATTGCGCTTTCATGGACATGGTATTTGCTGGCGCAACATCCGGAAGTAGAAGCGAGGTTAGTCGATGAGGTCAGCAGCCTGCTTCACGGGCGAGTTCCTTGGGTTTCAGATCTCCGTTCGTTGCCGTTTACCGAAATGGTCTTGAAGGAAACCATGCGCCTGTACCCACCAGCTTGGGTCGTCGGGCGCGAGGCTCTGAACGATTTTCACACGCGTGGTTATCGGATACCCGCAGGCACCAATGTGCTCCTAGTTCAGTGGATAACTCAACGCGATGCACGTTTCTACACTGAAGCGGAACGATTTAATCCGGACCGCTGGAAGGATGACCCTATTCAAAGCGGGCGTCTTCCGCGCTATGCCTATTTCCCGTTCGGAAGCGGCCCTCGCGTATGTATCGGAGCGGGTTTCGCAATGATGGAGGCCACGCTTCTGCTGGCCACAATCGCGCAGAGATTTCGTCTGACCCTGGCCTCGGACCAGCCCGTCGAAATGCTACCGTCCATTTCACTACGCCCCAGGAACGGTATCAAGATGATGCTTCACGAACGATGTCGAGCGATGTGACGACTTCCATAAACTGAGACGTTTCCGGATAGGTGTCGATAACAGGGATTATCACCACCTATCTCAGAATGCGACGGAATCCATCCCCTTGCCGACGAGCATTACCTCACACCGAGGACCGCTTCTTCGTCGATTGTCGGTTCATGGCCGACGCGCGTCACGTCCTAAAGCAATCTGTTAAAATTGACTCATGAAGATCGAACGACCACCCCACGTGGAATCTCGCCGCGCTCGGGCAATCGTAGATACCGAAGGACGGAAGTTCCTAGCAGTCTGCGTGCCTTTACCAAGAGAAATACATCTTAGAAAAATATACCGTTTGTTCTGATTGTCAGACACCGCGCGGAAAACCGTTTGTTTCGAAGTCGGCACGCCGTCGATCTCGAAAGCCTTCCGCAAGATAATTCGGCAATAAAGACCCGGCAGGTTTCCGATTGCATCAATACAGGAAGTACCCGATTTCTGCCGTCTGCGTTTCGTGAGATTGTGTTTCGCCGCGCTCGTTAAGACCATCCGCCGCGGCAATTCATGACCAACGGAATATTGATCGTAGATGATAACTCGGCTTTTCGCGGAGCCGTTCGTGCCTACCTCACCCAACAGAATTTTAAAGTTTGCGGTGAAGCAGTTGACGGTGCCAACGCTCTCGAAAAGGCAACAGAACTAGCACCCGCCTTGATAACTCTGGATCTCCGAATGCCTAACATGAACGGCGTGGAAGCCGCATCCGTGCTCAAGGGCCGGATGCCTGATGTGAGGATCGTTCTCCTTACGATCTATGACGAAGTCGTGGGCTACAAATCACTGATGTCCGCAATTGGCGTCGATGCCGCGATAGCAAAGACTGACTGCTTTAATAGCCTAGCGGAATGCGTCCGAGGTTTGCTCAGTTCCCCGGCGCCCGAAGCGCCCGAAACGAACAGAACTAGCAGGCTCAAGAAACCGGTTCAGGAATAGCGTAAACACCTATACCGTAGTCACGACCTGCTGCTACGCTGGTTTTGCGGGGATCATTATGATGACGTCCAAGCGGATTCTAATCGCGGACGACAGCAACATGGCTCGCGGCGTCCTAGCCAAGTTTTTCGCCCAACGAGATTTCGATGTTTGCGAAGCTGTCGATGGCGAAGATACCATCGAGAAAGCTCGGAAACTCAAGCCCGATCTGATCCTTCTGGATGTGGCGATGCCCCACACGAATGGCATCGCTGCGGCCTCTGTCCTGAAAGACATGCTGCCAAACGTTCGCATAGTTTTATTCACCATGTATACCGAAGCGATCGCCAGAGCATTCCCTCACGGAGAGTTTGCCGCTGACGCAGTTATCAGTAAAGGGGACGGCATGGAGAAACTGGAAGAGTGCGTTCAAAGCCTGCTGCGTTCATAGTGATCGTAGCCCGACCACGAACACGTTGCGGGGCGGTTTCCGGAAATTCTGCAAAATCAGGGCGCTGAGGATGGTCACTATTTCGAAGTCGAAACGCCGGCAATCTCGAAAGCCTTCCGCAAGATAGGGGCAACACGTCACCAGATAGATGCCGAAGGTATTGATCGTTCGTGTTGATGCGTTTGTGGCAAGCCGGACAGCCGGGGATCACAACGCCCATGGCTCCGGCTTCGACGGAAGGTGGATCATCAATGAACGTATCCCACGAATGACGCATCAATTCGGCCTTCGCTGATTGGAAAATTCGGGTCTTCGTCTCGTTGTCCATAAAATCAATTCTATTTCAATTTGTCTCCGTCCGCAGACGCCGTTGGCCACGTCGTGATCCGATTCTTCCCCAAGCGTTTTGATTCGTACATCGCCTTGTCTGCGAAATCGAGAATCTCTTTGCCAGACGTAGAATCCGTACGATCCGTCCCGCAGATGCCGACGCTGGTTGTCACCGAGATCTCGCCTCCCGGTTTATCTTGCTCAACCGAAAACCGGATTCGTTCAGCAGTTACTTGCGCCTCTTCTGTAGAAAAATCGGGAAGGCAGACGGCAAATTCGTCCCCGCCCCATCGATACATCGTCCCTTTCCTTCCGACGACGCTCGCAATTGTCCTCACCACTCGGTCCAGGCAGATATCGCCCTCTGAATGCCCCTTCGTGTCGTTCAGGGTTTTGAAATGGTCAAGATCAATTACAAGGAGTGCTGCAACGGAATGTTGTTCGAGAACGTTCTGTACGTCCGATAGCAGTGCTTCTTTGTTGGGGAGAGTGTGCCGTGAAACCTGTGGCTGGGGCTGGGACTTCTTCTCTTCTGCTGATTGCTGAGCAAGCAACTTGTCGGAGGGCCGCACATATTCAGAACCTAAATCCGTCTCATCCAGCAGTAGGCCATCTGCTCGCATCACGCGCATCGCGAGAAGTAGTTCCTTCCTAGTGACGCCGAGGTATTGAGCGTCCCATGGGTCCGCGGCCCATATCGCACCCGGTTCGTCAACGGCAAGGAAGCCCAGCATATACGCTTTTCCAGCAAGGAACTGTTCAATTTCTTGTTGAGAGCAACCTTCAAATTCCTGTTTCTGCGTTATTCTCTGGTAGATCTCCTGGCGGACGCCAGCGTCAGAGAAATTGATTGATCTCTGATCGGCAGCTATACGTACGCTGTTGATCGTTTGAGGCAAAATGTCGAGTATCGTTCGGCCAAACCAGGACCCGGTTTCCATCGAGCATTTGGCTATTTGACCGTCTACTTGATTGATGATGTCCATCAGGATGAACGTCTTAACCTCGGAATTCATCACTCCAGACTGAATTGGCCACAAGATCGAAATGCTAACAGCAACACCAGAGCGACAATAAAATACTTCCGGAGACGCGCACTTAATCCTGCCAGCGACCGCCGCTGCATATGATTCGACTGCTTTGTGGTAGTCCTTGGTATTTGGAAGGTCGTTCAAGAAAGTGTCGGAGATCGTAATATCGGTCTGCCGTTTAGTGGTACCCACTGCAAAATAGGTGGACTGTTGAAGGCCCGTATTTCTGTGCTGTTTAATAATCGACAGACCTGCGGCAGCAAATCGTTTCTTCAGGTCGGCAAGTCCCAACTGCGTTTCACTTCGTGTTGGTTCGGGCATTGTTGCGGTGCATGGAATGGCCGGCAGTAATCCAAACCTCGCCTTATATCGAGGCCAGTCTGCTAATAAATGGCCCAATGGCCCGGAAAAGCTGTTTCTTTCGCAAGACCTCGGCTATTCAGAATTCGCACGGCTTCTTCGATTTCGCCCTGCTGTGCGCACATACCTGTTATTAAATCGTTGACGGAAAACGCAATGGCCTGATCTGGTAGCTGTCGCAACCGTTTCTGTTCTCTGGCGTAGAACCGAATGCCTGTGTCAGGGGCCGTGAGGAAGCGGATTCTTTCATCGTGTTTTTCTTGCTCCTCTCGCTTCCTGTTTTCGACAGTCAATCTCTCTAGGTTCGCCTCGGCGAGTTTCATTTGTACTTCTTCAAGCCCCTTCTTCGACCGTTCTGCGTCGAGTTCAGCACGGATCTTTGCAACTTCCGACTCAATAGAGATCCTTTTCGATTGTTCATTCAGCCGGGATAAGTGTTCATCGCGCCACGCTCTAAAAAACGCTCCTATGAGGAGGAGCGCCGCGCCTGTGAAGAATATTGACCAGCCAATTGACGCCCCTCGGTAGTGCTCCCAAACCGCCGCGATGGCAACAGCAGTGCTGCCGGTCAACAATATAACGTAGTGCTTCCTGACGGCTTTTGCGAACAGAAAGATATCGCCGATATCCACGGTGATCCAATTATAATCCGGTCTTGAGAATGACGGGAACCGAGACATCGAGACGCCCGAACGTTCAGTTGCCGGCTGTGATTGAGCCTACACTGTTCGATATTTCGCCGAACCGAGGCCCACTCGGCGTCTTTGTCTCACCCTGAGATAGGTGGTGATAATGATTTCATAACAATGTCGGCTCCCTGGACCTGAGTAGACTTGGTGGTGCCAACCAAACCAAGGCTCGGGAGAAAGGAGCCGATATGCTGATTATAGGTTGTGATTTACCACCCGGGCGTTCAGCAAATTGCGTTCATGGACACGGAGACGGGGGAGTTCGGTGAGCGACGACTCGAACACGGTGAAGGAGAAGCAGAGAAGTTCTACCGCGATCTGCAGCAAGCAGGAATCAGCGTGCGAGTGGGGATGGAGGCAACGGGACATGCACGCTGGTTTGAGCGGTTGCTGGAGGAACTGCACTTCGAGTTATGGATTGGGGATCCCTTGGAGATTCGGGCCACGCGGGTGCGGAAGCAAAAGACCGATCGCCACGATGCACAACTACTGCTGAAGCTCCTTCTGGAAGACCGCTTTCCCCGAATCTGGGTGGCGAGCTGGGAAAATCGAGATCTGCGACAACTCCTGTGGCATCGGCATCGTTTGGTGCAGATGCGCACACGAATCATGAATCAGTTGCAAGCCGTAGCTCTGAACGAAGGAGTGCGGCAAAAGAAGCGGCTGTGGGGTCAGGCGGGACGAGCCCAGTTGGAGTCGTTCGTGTTGGCTCCGTGGGCCAGCCGTCGGCGACAAGAACTGCTGGAGCTATTAGACCGACTGAACCCGAGCATCCGAGGGTTAAATGCAGCTGTGGAACAGGAAGCGAGCAGGCGGCCGGAAGTGCGGCGGCTCATGACGCATCCGGGTGTGGGGTCGCTGACGGCACTGGCCTTCGTGTTGATCGTGGGGACACCGCAACGATTTGCTTGTGGCAAGCAGATCGCGAGTTATGTGGGATTGGTGCCCACGGAAGAATCCAGCGGCGGTCGTCGACGGCTAGGTCACATCAGCAAACAGGGGAATTCTCTGTTGCGGTTCTTGCTGGTGGAAGCGGCGCAGGCCACGGTGCGGAGCGACCCGGATTGGCGGCGAAAGTTTCTGCACTTAGCGATGCGTCGAGAAAGGGGAATCGCGAAGGTGGCGATGGCTCGCAAGCTTGCGGTCCGTCTCTACTGGATGTGGCGGAAGGGATGGGACTACGAGCAAGTGAAGAGGTTCGGTTCGCACGCGGGACAGCCCGGAAATCCTCTGGGTGTGCAGTAGATCACCGAGATAATGATTGGGCATCCCGCTCCCCTCAAAAGGGGAGTTCGAAGAAGTAATCATGATCAAAGTTAGGATCGAAGAGATGGTTGGGTCGAACTGAATTGGGCTCGAGACGATTACAAAGCGAGCCTCGGATTGGTATGGCGAGTGGTTCAACAGAATAAAATGATGCGCTCTAGGAGTGCAGGCAGAACCACGTCCAAACAGTCCTTGACTCAGCCGACATTGTTAGAGAGAGGATTTATCGACATCTATCGGAGTTCGCCAGCCTGAGTATGAATTTCGAGCGGTTATCGCAGTTTTGCGTACTCGGACTTTGCAGCGATCAGGATAGGAATATCAGGGTCGGCGTCCTTCCAAAGAGTGAGGAAATCTTGATACGCCGCTCGGGCTTTCGAGCGAGCGGCGTCAGCGTCTGGACCTTGCGCCGATTGAGCTTCGAGAGAGTACGCGCGGGCCATGCCTAAGTGCGCCAGCGAGCCGATTGGCTCATTCACGACAAGGCCAGGGTGGTCGAGAATCTTCTGGAACTCAACCACTGCTTCGGTTCCTTGATGGGCGGCAAGATAGGCTTCGCCGCGCGCAAAAACTGGATAGAGAGAAAGAGTACTTCCCAATTCATACGCAGCAGCAGGCTTGAGAGCCTCGATGGCCTTTATGGGTTCATTGCGGGTGATAGCGACTAGCGCTTGAACAGTCGGCAAGTAGTTAAACTGGACGATAGTATCTTCCGGAAAGCGCTTGCCCAAATCATCGGCCAGCGATTGTGCCCGCGCCCCGTCTCCGATCAAAGCTAGAGCCAGCGCCGCTTCGTACTGCACTTCTCGGCCTTTCGAAATTCCGAGTGCCGATGCGACACGCCGCCGCGCTTCGGCTGCATTGCCAAAGTGGGCTTCTCGCAGGGCCGCGTCGACTCTGTAGCCCGCACCCGCTTCTTTCTCTTCGGCTCGCTCCGCTGAAGCCACTGCTCGGCGGGAAAACTCCTGGGCATCGGCGAGCCGACCGGAATAGGCGGCGGTATAGGATTCTTGGCCCAGCTGTACGTCTTCGACTCCTGGTTTCCCCATCGCCCAATCCGCCTGTAGCGCCATCCCCTCCGCATCGTTCTGCAAGAAAGCAAGATAGTAAAGAATGGTCCGGAGGGCGGGAGAATCGAAATTGTTCGCCTGTGCCTCATTGGCTGTGGCCCGAGCTTCCTCCAAGCGATTCAGGTTGAGATAGCCCCCGACCAGGTTGCCATAGTTTAGCGCGCTCGCGCTGAGACGGAGGGCCTCGCGTTCTTCCACAAGCGCTTTGTCATAGCGTCCCAGACTAGTAAAGATATTACCCAAGCCGGCCGGCGCAACATAATCTCGCGGATATGTCTGGCGCCAGAGTTCATAAACCTGGCGCGCCTTTTCCAGGTCCCCGGTTCCTAATTCATAGTAGAAGGTCTCGACGAAGAACTTCTCTCGCTCACTCACTCGCTCCCGCAGCTCGTAGGCGTTTCGAGCGTTCTCCGCCGCCAGGTCGCTCTCGCCGAGATTGGAATAGCTCGCGCCGAGCGCAGCATAGGCCATCACGAAATTTGGGTCCAGGCGGATGGCCCTCTGGAACATAGGCACGGCGGCGGCGGAATCGGCTTTCCCGATCAGAGTTTCCATTCCCATGCTGTACGCTTGGAGAGCTTCAAGTGAAGGTGTGGTGGCCTGCTCGATGGGGGTATCGATTTTCTGCACAGTAGTGAGCGATTCACCCAACTTCCCGCGCAGTTTGGCGGCCACCTCACCGAGCGCTGTTAGAACTCGCTCCTTGGCGTCCGCTGTTGCCTGTTCCTGGGCTAGGGAATCGCCGGTCCGACAGTTCACGGCTTTAAGGCCAATCACAAATTGGCTACCAAGGTTCGCAATCGAACCGTCGACAACTGCGGCGCTCTGGATCCGTTGGCAAATTTCCCGGGCAATAGGCGGTGTCAGTCGCGCGTCAGGCGGCTGCCCCATGAAGCGGAGAGTCTGCACCAGTTTGTCGTCCGGAACAATATTCAGAAATGGCGACTGCGCAAGCTGAACGGCGAGGCCTTGCCGCAGCGTGCCGTCAAACACCGTGTCGCCCGTTGTGTTGGTGAAATCAGCTAGGACGATGGTGTCCTTGTCGGTGAGTTTCGGCGTGCGGTGACGGTAGACGTAAATTCCTGCGACGAGAACCACGAGCGCGATTGCGGCGGGGAGGAGAATTTTCCATTGGCTGGCTGAGCGG
>DATNKB010000170.1:0-14501 GCA_035603595.1 Candidatus Dormiibacterota bacterium | reverse complement strand
GCGATTGTGCGCTTGGCGCCGCGGCCAGCGATTCGAGTCGAAAAATAAGTAGAGCTTCGGTGCGGCATCCGCGAATTTAGTAGCGCCTCCAGTTCTTTCCACAGATTTGATTTCTTCCACAGGGTCGAGTGTGCTTGCGTGAAGCGGACGCGGCGCATATTCTTCTTAGCGATGGCACAAGCAGATTGTTCCGATTGTCAGGGAAGCGGCTGGAAGATCGTCGAGCGAACTGCGCCGGGAGCGCAGCCGCTAGCGGCGGATCGGCCTGGCTCTGGTATTGGCGAGCCGAAAATGGTGTGGGCGGTGCCGTGCGATTGCACGAAGAGCGAGCAGCCTGACCGGGCGTTGGCGCGTGCGCGCATTCCGGGACGTTACCGTCATTGCGATTTCGAAAATTTCGAAACGGACAACGACATCGAAAATGTAGCGCGAGAGCAACTGCAGGTTTGGAATCGCAGCCTGGCGCAGGCAAAGCTTGTGGTGCAGCGGTTCGCGCAGGAGTTTCCGTATCCTTCGGGCAATGAGAATGGCCTGCTGCTGATGGGGCCGTGCGGCGCGGGGAAGACGCATCTAGCGGTATCCGCTCTGAAGCAAATCGTTTCGCGTGGCCATGGGGGAATTTTCTACGATTACCGCGATCTGCTGAAGCAGATTCAGGACAGCTACAACGCCGAGAGTCAATCGACGGAATTGAGCGTGCTTGAGCCCGTATTGAAGGCCGAACTTCTTGTGCTCGACGATGTGGGGTCGAGCAAGCCATCGCTTTGGGCGCTTGAGACGGTGGGGCATGTTCTCAACACTCGATACAACGAAAAACGAGTGACTGTGCTGACCACGAACTACCTGGATGCCGATCCGACAGCGGGAGCAGGGCCGCGTGTCGCTGGGACGCGTGCACCGTCGATTGAGGACTCGCTTACGGAGCGAGTGGGCAAACGGATTCGTTCACGGCTGTATGAGATGTGCCGCACGGTAGAAATTTCCGCACCCGATTACCGCAAAGAGATTCGCAACATCAGCCGCGCTGGCGCGTGAGCCTTGGTCGAAACAAGAATTCGACGCAGCGGCCCAATTGCTCCGTAAAGGTACTCTCGGCCCTACCTCTGGACACAGACAGAACGGAATTCCATCGGCAATCCGCGGGGACACATTAGGATTTCGTAATGAATCATTCATACAATGCGCCATGGCGGCGATGTAGAATTCCACCGTTTTGTTGACAAGCCGCAAACCGGACGCGTATCATCGCTACGATACGGCGTTTCTGGCGCGGACGCTGTTCCCCTTCATTGCTCAAAACCCAGCTGGGTGGAATAACCGAGGCCAAACTCTCGGCAGGCAATGAACGAATCCGTATGGAGGCCGCTCTCAATGTCACCCGAACACGACAATAATCTTCAACCGACTCTGGAAATGTCAGCTTCCGAATCTTCGGCGGATGCGCCGCAGACTGCAGCGCCCCAGACGAAGACATCCCCGGGAACCGGCGCTGCAACAGCAGCAGCACGCGCGCTAGATCCTGTGCCGAGCGCTCCAGCGGTCGAAGAAAGTGCGGGGATAAGTGCGTCTACCGACGGACACGGAGCGAGCGGAACGATTGCGCCGGTAAGCGGCACGGAAGAAAGTTCGACCCAGGCGACTGAGGCGCATGAGGCGCATGAAGCGGTGCCTGAGGCGTCGGTGGGCACGAATGAGGACGGAGTTGGGGCGGAGATTTCCGGTGAGATGGCCGGGGCGGAAACCGCGGAGAGCAGCGAGACGATGGACCAGCTGCTCGATCAGTTCCCGACACCGGAGCCGGCGGTAACGGAAGGCGAAATTTTCGACGGGCGCGTGCTTGCAGTGACCGATGCGGGCGTGATCGTGGATGTGGGCGGCAAGTTCGAAGGATTGGTCCCCGCGCAGGAATTCGCCGAGTCAGGCTCGGCGATTGAATTTGGCCCGGGCCAGACGATTGAAGTCGAGCGTCTCCACGAGCACAAGGATGGCTACGTGCTGCTGTCGCACGTACGAGCGCACCGGCGGCGCGTGTGGGAACGAATCGAGAAATCCTACCGTCAACATTCGGACATCAAGGGCAAGGTATCCGAGCGGATCAAGGGCGGCTTGGTAGTTGACATCGGCGTGCGCGCCTTCTTGCCGGCTTCGCAAATCGAATTGCGGCCGGTGCACGACCTGGAAGGGTGGAAAGATCGCGAGATCGACGTTCGCGTCCTCAAGCTGAACCGCAAGCGCGGAAATGTGGTGGTGAGCCGGCGCGCGATCCTCGAAGAGGAGCAGAAAGCGAAGCGCGAAGCTTTGCTGGCAACCATGTCGGATGGCGCGGTGGTTACGGGGCGTGTAAAGAACGTGACGGATTACGGTGTATTTGTTGATTTGGGCGGAATAGATGGTTTGCTCCATGTGAGCGACCTGGTGTGGGGACGCGTGCCACATCCGTCGTCTGTGGTGCAGGCGGGCGAAGAAATTCAGGTTCAAATCCTGAAATTCGACAAGGAAAAGCAGCGCATCTCGCTGGGCCGCAAGCAATTGCTGCCTGATCCCTGGGCCACGGTGCCGGAGCGCTTCCCAGTGGGAACGCGTGTGAAAGGCAAGATTGTGGGCGTAACGGATTACGGCGCGTTCGTGCAAATCGAGCCGGGTGTGGAAGGACTCGTGCACGTTAGCGAAATGAGCTGGTCAAAGCGCGCGAAGCACCCGTCGAAGATCGTGAAAGTGGGAGACGAAGCGGACGTGGTAGTGCTGGAAGTGAAGACGGATCAGCGGCGCATTTCACTCGGCTTGAAGCAGACGCAAGTGGACCCATGGGAAGCGGCTGCGGAGAAATATCCGGTGGGAACGATGGTCAGTGGCCGCGTGCGGAATCTTGCCGACTTTGGCGCG
This sequence comes from Candidatus Dormiibacterota bacterium, assembly GCA_035603595.1. Taxonomy (GTDB): domain Bacteria; phylum Acidobacteriota; class Terriglobia; order Acidiferrales; family UBA7541; genus Palsa-295. The sequence goes on along the minus strand of DATNKB010000170.1, from coordinate 11,618 downwards.
TTCGTTGAAATTGAAGAAGGCATGGAAGGGCTGATCCACATCAGCGATGTGAGCTGGACCGAGCGGATCAAGCACCCGAGCGAAAAGTTCAAGAAGGGCGACACGATACAAGCGAAAGTGCTGAAAGTGGATTCGCAGAACCGGCGGCTTTCGCTGGGAATCAAGCAGGTGAATGATATCTGGGCGAACTGGTTTGGAGAGCACAAGATCGGCGACCTTATAAAAGGGAAAGTGGCGCGAGCTACCGATTTCGGCGCGTTCGTTGAGTTGTCCGATGGAATTGAGGCGCTTTGTCACGTTTCGGAGATTGAGGAACGCCGTCCGAAAGGCGATCGCGACAAGGAACGCGAAAAGGGTTCACGCGGTGCCCGCGTCACCGCCGTGTTGACGCCCGGCCAGGAATACGAATTCAAGGTCCTGCGGCTCGAGCCCGAACAACACAAGATCAGCTTGAGCTACCGGGCGGCGCAGAAGCAGGCCGAGAAGCAGGAGATTGAGTCATTTCGAGCGACAAAGTCGCCGAAATCGTCGCCCACAGCGACGATCGGCGATGCGATTCTAGCCAAGCGGCAAGCAAACTAGAATTAGAGGATTAGGAAATCGGGTTCGCCCACGTGGGGTGAGCGGCCACACTCTTTTCCCTAAATGAAATTCGTTTACCTCGGCGTAATTTGATGATATGCAAAGGTATGCGGCGCCCCACCCCGGCTCGCAATCGGCCAGTCGCCCGGAGATACTGAAGAGGAGGCTCACGTCCCCATGGCAGAAGCTGCGGGAGTGCACGAAAACAAAGAACATACGATGACGAAGGCGGAGCTCGTGGAAGAAGTAACGCGCGTCACCGAGCTACCGCGAAAAGAATCGGAAGCCGTGGTCGAGACCATATTCGACAGCATCATCGCGGCGCTGCAGGCTGACGACAAGATTGAAATTCGAGGCTTTGGAAGTTTTCGAACGCGGCAGCGCCGGGGCCGGACGGGCCGAAATCCGAAAACGGGCGCAAAAGTGGAAGTGCCGCCGAAGAAAATTCCGTATTTCAAGCCCAGCAAAGAGCTGAAAGATTACGTGAATCACCCGCGAGCGGCGGGCTCCTCTGAATCCGGCGCGCAGAGCTAAGCGGGATGGATTATCTGTGGACGCCGTGGCGGTATCGCTACATTGCCGACGCGGGAAAGGATAGCGGGTGTATCTTCTGCGACGCGGTGGCTGCAAATGACGATAAGAAGACCCAAATCGTATTCCGCGGCGCCACTTGTTTCGTAATCCTCAATCGCTATCCTTACACCTCAGGCCATGTGATGGTTGTTCCCTATGCCCACGTCGCGGATCTTGCGGCGGCAAACCCTGAGATGCTGGCCGAGATGATGCGAATCGCGCAGCGCGTACAGGTGGCCTTGAAGCAAACGTATCATCCCGATGGATTCAACCTGGGGATGAATCTTGGGCGAGCGGCTGGAGCGGGAGTGACGGGGCATCTGCATTTGCACGTGCTGCCGCGCTGGTCGGGCGACGCGAATTTCATGACCGTGGTTAGCGAGACGCGAGTTGAGCCGGAAGATTTGTCGACGACGTACGAAAAACTACGAAAGGCCCTGAACGGATAACCCATGGAAACTGTCGATCGAGAACAGCTGTTGAGATTGTTGAGTGCGTCACGCAAGAAGCTTTTGGAATCAGCCGAAGGGCTTACGGACGAGCAGGCGCGGATGCGTCCTGCGGAGGATCGCTGGTCGATTCTCGAATGCGTCGAGCACGTCGGACTCGTGGAAGATGGGATGTTCGCTACGGTGACGACGAAGCTGGGGCCGCCGGAGACTCCGATCGATCGCGCGCGCGAGCAGAAAATCATCAGCAGTGTGACGGATCGCAGTCAAAAATTCGGAGCGCCGGAGTTCGTGAAGCCGGCCGGAAAATTTGCGACTTTGGCGGAAGCTCTCGAGCATTTTCAGCAAAGCCGCGCGCGTACGATCGATTATGTTGAAAAATGCGATCAGGATCTCCGCGCGCTTGTGGGCCCGCATCCAGCCCTGGGGAAGGCCACTGGCCAGGAATTGATGATCGTGCTTGCGCTACATCCGGCGCGGCATGCGTTGCAAATCCTCGAAGCGCGCGAGGCTCTCGGGCTGGATTGAGCGATCAGTTTTTCTTCAGGCAGTGTACCGACACCGAAAAATCTAACGCTCACGTACCCTCACGGTGGATACTGTTCAAGTTACTTGACTCAGCGAATAGAACTTGGCATCATCACGCCATCCCACGATGCCTGAATCGCTTTCAATGGTCGGCGCCGGGTCTCCGGGTTTCCCGGTGTCGTCCTACCTCAGTAACTATCTCCGGCCGACGTTTAAGCACGCGCTTCGAATCTGGTGGGCATTCTTTTGGCAAACGACCCTAATTTCCGCAATTTTGGCGGCTGCGATCGAGTTTGGGATGCTGGGAGTGGTTTACGAACACAGGAACATACGAGGAAATCTGATTGGACCCATCGTGTGGTTCATGCCCTATGTGATCAGCTACGTAGTAGCTTTCTTCATCATAGAATACATTCTTCACAAAAGGTTCCCCCACTTCCGAATCGGTCTCGTATCAAGCGGAAGCAAATTCACTTCGCAGGCTTTCCCCGCCACTCTCGCTCGCACTGCGCGAGTCTGGTGGACTTATTCGTGGCGAAGCGTCATTTGGCGTCTCATTATTTTTTTCGTTGCTTCAATTCCGATTGGCGCGTTACTCGGAATCTTCACGCGAATGCCGGCGGCGCAAGCCGTTGTACGGATCTTAGTGATCATCGCTATCGATGCGGCGGCTGGGCTGTTCGTCTTCTACGCGAATATCCTCGATGAGGACTTTGGCGATTTCCGCGTTTGTGTGCTGCCTCTTCCGAACGATCCGGCTGCTTCCGCGTTGCCTGTTGCCACTCCCATAGCGACGTAGAGAACTGATCGTTCTTCCGGCGCATTTCTCCTTTCTTATTCGCGCTACGCAGCCTAGAATTTGTGTTCATATTTTGTTTCAGAGAACGACATACAAGGAACTCCATCTTGAACCTGGAACTTACTGAAGAGCAGCAGCTTCTGCAGAAGAGCGTGCGCGAATTTGCGGAGGCGGAAGTAAAGCCGCTGGCAAAGGAAATTGACGAAACGGGGCGGTTTCCGCGCGATACGTTCAAGAAAGCGGCCGAGCTGGGGCTCACAGGCGTGGCGCTGCCTGAGAATTATGGCGGCGCGGGAATGGATCACGTCAGCTACACGATCGTGATTGAGGAAATCGCGCGCGTGTGCGCTTCGACGAGCGTGATTTTGTCGGTGCAGAATTCGCTCTACTGCGATCCGATTTATCGTGTAGGGACTGAGGAGCAGAAGCAGAAATTTCTGGTTCCCTTTGCGCGCGGGGAAAAAATTGGTTGCTACGCGCTTACCGAACCTCAAGCGGGCTCGAATGCGGCGGCGCTTCAGACGAAAGCGGTTCGCAAGGGCGATACTTACGTAATTAACGGCACCAAGGCTTGGATCACGAATGGAGGAGCGGCAGACGCGGCGATTGCGTATGTGAATACGCAGCCTGAGAAAGGCGAAAAGGGAATCACAGCGCTGATCGTCGAGAAAGGCACGCGGGGATTCAGCGTCGGCAAGGAAGAGAAGAAGCTCGGCATTCATGGCACAGCGTGCACCGAGCTGGTGTTCAGCGATTGCGTTGTACCGGCGTCGAATCGAATCGGAGAGGAAGGCGAGGGTTATAAAGTGGCGCTCTCGACTCTCGACGGTGGGCGTATCGGCATAGCGGCGCAAGCTACGGGCATTGCGCAGGGAGCATTCGAGGCGGCGCTTTCTTACGCGCAGCAGCGGCAGGCATTTGGGCATCCGATCGCGGATTTTCAGGCGATTCAGTTCATGCTGGCGGACATGGCCACGGAAATTGACGCAGCGCGGTTGCTGGCGCGGCGAGCGGCGTGGAAGCAGGATTCGGGAGCGCGTTTTTCGATGGAAGCGGCGATTGCGAAACTATTCGCCAGTGAAATGTCGACGCGCGTGGCACATAAGGCGATTCAGATTCACGGAGGCTATGGGTATAGCAGCGAGTACCCCGTCGAGCGCGCGTATCGCGATGCTCGCATTACTGAGATTTATGAAGGGACCAGCGAGATTCAGCGGCTTGTAATTGCCGCCTGGGTTTTGAAATCTTATTAAGTACTGGTAACTTTCCCGCACATTCGATCCGCAGTGTATTCTTTTCTCGATGCTTGAACTTGATTGCGGCCTGGAATTCGACGCCGGGCATGATGAGCTATTTTTCACGGCGCTTCCTGCTCGCTCCGGCGTCTTGTTGATCGAAATGCGCGAGGCTGGAGCACAACCTTACCTAGCGCGCACCGCTGATATCCGTCGCGCTGCCGAGCGGCTGCTGCGCGAACCTGAGGCGGCTTCGAAGCGGCTGAATCTGCGGAATGTCGCTGCAGGTGTGCGTTACCGGGTGACCGGATCGAAATTCGAGCAGACGATTGCTTTGTACGACTGTGCCCGCGTGAAATTTCCGAAACGTTATCGCGATCTGCTACGTTTGCGGCCACCAGCTGTTTTGAAAGTGAATTTGCACAATGCGTATCCGCGCTGTTATGTGACGCGGCGGATTTCCGGGGACGGCGGATTTTATTTTGGTCCGTTTGCTTCGCGGAAGAGCGCGGAAGCGTTCGCGGAGGGATTTCTCGACCTTTTCAAAATGCGGCGTTGTCAGATCAAGATCCGCCGGGACCCGGAGTTTCCGGGATGCATTTATTCGGAGATGAAGATGTGTCTGGCGCCCTGTTTCGCGGGGTGCACGAAAGAAGAATACGATCTGGAGACGGGCCGCGTCGTGGCGACGCTTGCGACTTCCGGTGAAGCGCTTACCGAGGAACTGGAGCGCGATCGCGAAGCCGCGAGCGAAGCGCTCGATTTCGAGCGTGCTGCTGCCGTGCACAAGCGGCTCGAAAAGGCCACGGCGGCGCTACGCGGGCTTCCTGAAGTCGCGCGGCGAATTGACGAGCTCGATGCCGTGATCCTGCAGCGAGGGGTGGAGGAGAAATCTATTATTGTGTTTCCCGTGCTGGCGGGGCTTCTGGCCGAGCCGATATTTCTGCGATTCGGAGAGTTGTCGAGTGAACCGAGGTCGGTGGAAGCGATCCTCAAGCGGGGACTCGAGCGACCTGGTGGCACGAATGGTCCCGACTTAAAAGACGGGGCGCAACAGCCGGAGGTCGGCGCGCCTGCGGACGACGTCCATCCTTCGAGCGCTGATTGGCGTTCGGAATACGGGCTACGGGACGCGCCGGTGCAGCGCTCCGAGCACCTCGCGATTCTTGCGCGATGGTTTTACTCAAAGCCGCGCGACGGCGAAATTTTCTTCCGGGAAGGTGACTGGCCCTTCCGGCGTATCCTTCGCGCTTGTGGACGGTTGCTTGCGCCTCCGTCATCGAACCCTTCCGCACAATCCTCCGCATAATCGAAACCGGCAGAACTGCGCGGCGTCGTACAATTGAGAGAGATGGCGACCCCGCACCAGAAACGAACCCACGCAAAACCAGAGCTCGAAGATACCAGCCGAATTCCGCAGATGCTTCGCGCCCTGCGACATCGCAATTTCCAGCTCTTCTTCAGCGGCCAACTGATTTCGCTGATTGGCACCTGGATGGACAACATAGCGGAGGCGTGGCTCGTCTACCGGTTGACCGGATCATCGCTGCTACTGGGGACGGTGGCGTTCGCAGGGCAAATTCCAGTGTTTCTTCTGGCGCCGATAGGCGGGATGGTGGCGGACCGGTGGAATCGGCAGCGAGTGGTGATTGCCACGCAGGCGAGCTCGATGATGCTGGCAGGGATTCTAGCCGTCTTGACTTTGACCCGACGCGTCACTGTGTGGGAAGTTGTGGTGCTTGCGGCGCTGATGGGCGCGGTGAACGCCTTCGACATTCCCGCACGGCAGGCTTTCTTAGTAGACATGGTCGGGCGCGAAGACCTAATGAATGGGATTGCGCTCAATTCGTCAATGTTCAACGGCGCGCGCGTCATCGGCCCCTCCATCGCGGGCATTCTTGTTGCGAGCATCGGCGAAGGATGGTGCTTCGCGGCAAATTCGATCAGTTATATCGCCGTGATCATTGGGCTCCTGTTGATGCACGTGAACCGCGCTCCGGTTGAAACACTGCGCGTTTCGCCGTTCGAGCATATCGTCGAAGGCTTTCGGTTCGTGTGGAACACTGGCCCGATACGGGCGCTGCTGCTTCTCTTGGGACTCGTGAGCCTGGTGGCCATGCCGTACTCGGTGCTGATGCCTATTTTTGCGGCTAAAATTTTGCACGGGAATGCGCGGACTCTTGGCGTTCTGATGGGTGCGACGGGCGTGGGGGCGCTAGGTGGCGCGCTGACGCTGGCTTCGCGCACTGGAGTGAAGGGGCTCGGACGGTGGGTAGCGGTTGCTTGCGCCAGCTTCGGCACGTTTCTAATCTTATTTTCACTCTCGCGCTGGTACCTCTTATCCGTGGCATTGCTGGTTCCGGTGGGATTCGCGATGATGGTGCAGATGGCGTCGTCGAATACGCTGATTCAAGCCATGGTGCCCGACCGGCTTCGCGGACGCGCGATGGCGGTGTATTCGATGATGTTTATGGGGATGGCGCCGATGGGCGCGCTGTTATCAGGCTGGTCAGCGGACCACCTTGGGGCACAATGGACGCTGGCGATTGGCGGAGTGGGCGCGATCGTTGGTGCCGCGCTTTTCGCCCGCAATTTGCCTAAGATTCGTGTGGAAGCGAGGGAGTTGATTATCGCGCAGGGCATGGCAGGCGGTGAACCAGCGCAGGAAGTAACAGCGCGCAGCGCGCCGTAGAATATTGTAGATTGATCGTGTTGACAGAGGGGCGAATGTCATCTCCAGCAGCACACAATGACGGACGCATTGCCGGCTCAGCTACAGCACAGGGAACACTTCGATACGCGGCACGGTTCCAAGGGCGCTCTGCGCCAGGGCACTTTCGCGAAATTCCTGGCGGGCAAGTGCTTTCGTCCATCGGTATCGGAACTTATCTCGGCGAGCCCGACCCCAGGACAGACAACGGTTACGCGCAAGCGGTGGTTGCGGCGGTGGAAGGCGGCATTAACGTAATCGATTCGGCAATCAATTATCGTTTCCAGCGCAGCGAAAGGTCCATCGGCGAGGCATTGCGTGAACTAATGGCGAAGGGGTACGGCAGGGACGAGTTAGTGCTTTGCACGAAGGCGGGATTCCTGACGCCTGATGGCGAAATGCCCGCAGATCCGAATGAGTATTTCGCGCGCGAATTCCTCGATCGCGGTGTTTTCCAACCCGAAGAAATCGCAGCGGGATGCCATTGCATGGCGCCGAAATATCTAGCGGACCAAATGGAGAGAAGTCTAAGGAATTTTGGCGTCGAGGCCATTGATGTCTTCTACCTCCACAACCCCGAAACACAGCTGACCGAAGTCTCCGCTCCGGAATTTCGAAAAAGGATTCGCGATGCCTTCGCATTTCTCGAATCTGGGGTGGCTGAGCGGAAGATCGGTGCGTACGGAATGGCTACATGGAACGCGTTCCGTGAGGATCCTAAGTCGCCAGGCTATCTTTCGCTCGAAGCGATGGTGGAGATCGCCAGAGAGGCGGGGGAAACGCAGCATCATTTCCGATTCGTGCAGTTGCCGTTTAATCTCGCGATGCCGGAAGCGCTCACACGTCCAAACCAGACGGTCGCCGGAAAGACGATGCCGATGGTTCAGGCGGCGCGCGACCTGGGAATCAACCTCGTTACGAGCGCGGCTCTTCTGCAAGGGCAATTGACAAAGAATCTGCCGCCTTTTGTTCACTCCGCTCTGAAGCTGAAGAAAGAATCCGAGCTCGCGCTGCAATTTGCGCGTTCGGTGCCCGGGCTTACCGCGGCTCTTGTAGGCATGAGTCGTGTCGAGCACGTTCAAGCAAATCTTGCGCTCGTGGGCGTAGAACCAGCATCCCGCGAGCAGTTCATGATGCTGTTCGAGTCGAAGGGCTAGGCTGCGCTTCAGGATGAATTCGAATCAAGCACAGCGATGCGATCGGGATAACGCTCGTCCAGCCAGGCACCGATTGCTGCTGTCATCTGGTCCAGCTTCCCGGTGAAGAAATGATCGGCCCCCTCGACGATCACCAGCTTCTTCGGTTCCGGCAAGGCGTCAAACAGTTCATTTACGTTTTGTTGCGAGCCAAACTGGTCGCTTCCGCCTTGGACAAATAGCTTGGGCTTGCGGCATTCGTGCAGATAAGAAAGACTCACTGAATTCACAGGAATCCCGAGGCCGATCAAATCGGAAACGCGTTCGTCCTCGCAGCCTACGGCGAGCCCGACCCACGAACCGAAGCTGAATCCTGCCAGTACAATCGGGCGTCCTGGAAATTCGGCGGCTAGAAAATCGAGACCTGTGCGCACGTCGTCTCGTTCTCCGCGCCCTTTGTCGTGTTCGCCCTCGCTCTGGCCGGTACCGCGAAAGTTAAATCGCAGGACAGGAATTCCGCGCCGGTGCAGCGCTTTCGCTGCTTGGAAGACTACCTTGTTGTGCATCGTGCCGCCGAACAGCGGGTGTGGATGGCAGACGACGGCAGCGAGGTCAGGATTCGCTGATGCAGGAGTCCACAGCATGGCTTCAAGGCGGCCTGCTGGCCCCTGCAAGAACAAGCTGTGATGAAACACTTCAGCCATGGAAATCTTTCTTGAAACGTGATGCGAATCAAGTCTAGCCGACAGCGGCTGTACAGGAAAGTGCGGGTCCGAAATTCATTCGTTCGTTTCACAATGGGATTGGCCGCGATGCCCGTTTGGGTTTAGTGACGATAGGGAAAATTTCAAGTCTTTAGTACTACTCATAAATAGTTAATTCGCTTGTATTTCGTACCTGAAATCCACGGCGTATCGGTAAATTTGATTGCGCACGGATTAAAGCGGTGTTAGTTTTGGCGCAGATGACCGAACCGGCGGGAGGAGCGATGAACGAAGCTGTCGAGCGGCGCGCCGCGCGACGTTTCTCGATGATGCTCCCCCTGAAGGTGCGGTTCACATCCGGTGATAGCGTTACGGAGAAGGATGGGGAAACTCGCGACGTTAGCTTTCGCGGCCTCTATTTCTTGATCGAACCTGCTACTCCCGACACCGGCAGCTCAATTGAATTGGTCCTGACATTGCCGCAGCAGATCACGCTAGCCGGTGACGTACACATCCGCTGCTACGCGCGTGTGCTGCGCGTTGAGCCGCACAACGGCCGCCGCGGTGTAGCGGCACGTATCGAACGTTACGAATTCCTCCCTGCCTCCGCGTGACCAAAACCTCCCGCCGCTCATTCCTCAAGCGGCCTCACTACATCAAATAATTCGGGGTAGAATGCTGGATTGCATTACGTTCTGAGCGGACGGAGAAATCCATGTACCACTACGATCCAAATAGCGCACTGGACGAACTGCGCGATGACGCGGTGTTACCTCACCCCGTGCATCTGCGGGATATGATCTTACGGACGAAACTCGACCCTACAACTGCGCTCGATTTGAACCGCGAGTTCCAAGACTACTTGACGCGGTTCGGGGAGCTGCAAAAGGTAGCGCGCGAGATCTTGGAACGCATCGCGGCGGGCGCAAGAAAGGCTTCGGCGTAATAGCACATCAGCCGCACCTGAGAAGCACTTGGCGGCCGGATGTTGCGGTTTGATTCAGTACGCGAAGGAATCGGAGAAACAGCTGGATGGCGCGAAACACGCTCTTGATTGACGCGGACGACACGCTCTGGGAAAACAATATTTTTTTCGAGAAGACCATCGAGCACTTCATTACCCAGCTCGAACATCTTGGCTATACGCGCGAATACATACGCCACATCCTCAATGAAACCGAGCGCCGCAACATCCGCCAGCACGGTTATGGAGTGCGCAGCTTTCGGCGTTCGCTCGAAGATACATACCTGAAGCTGGCCGGGAATGCGGCGCGGCGCGAAATCGTGCAGGAGATCGAGCGGATGGCGGTAGAACTGGAGGCCACTCCGCCGCACATCCTCGATGGCGTTCCTGAAACTCTCGCCTACCTTGCCAAACATCACAAGCTTATTTTGCTGACCAAGGGCGAGCCCGCCGAGCAGGCGGGCAAGGTGGAGCGGTCAGGATTGCAGTCATACTTCGATGCGATCGAAATTGTTCTCGAAAAAGACGCGGGCACTTACACGCGGATGATCGAGCAATTTAAAATCGTGAAGACGCACGGTTGGATGGTGGGCAATAGTCCGCGGAGCGACATTAATCCCGCACTACACGCCGGTTTAAGCGCAGTTTTTATTCCCCACGCGGCCACTTGGGAACTCGAGAAGTGCGAACTCGAAAGCGGAGGCGGGAAGCTCCTGATTCTTACCAGTTTTCGCGAATTGCGTACTCACTTTTAGGCATTCTGATCCAGGAGACATTCCCTTGGCATTCAATCTCTCCGATACGCGAGTGGCAGTGATGGGTGCCGGTGCGGTCGGATCATACTTTGGCGGGATGCTGGCGCGTGCGGGCGGGCGCGTCACTTTGATTGGGCGGCCAAATCACGTGCAAGCGATTCGCAAGAATGGGTTGTTGCTGGATACCGTTACGTTCAAAGAGCACGTCGCGATGAACGCTTCGGCTGACCCAGCGGACGTCCGCGACGCGCACTTCGTTCTTTTCTGTGTAAAGACGCTCGACACGGAAAGCGCAGCGCGTGCAATTGCGCCGAATCTGTCGCCTGACGCGATTGTGATCAGCCTGCAAAATGGCGTAGACAATGTGGCCAGAATTCGCGCCGCGTCCGGGATCGACGCGCTACCCGCGGTTGTCTACGTCGCAGCGGCGGTGCCTGAACCGGGGCATGTAAAACATTCCGGCCGGGGGGAGTGGATCGTGGGCGAGTATGCTGGCGCAGTTTCTCCCGCTGCCGGAACAAAAAGCAGGCCTGAACGAGTAGCCGAAATATGTGCGGCGGCCGGCTTGCCCTGCCACATCTCAAAAAATATCGAAGTGGATCAATGGACAAAGATGGTGATGAACTGCGCTGGGAATGCCGTGACTGCCATTGCTCAAACCAGCTTCGCTCACGTGGCGCGAAACCTGGACACGCGGGAAGTGCTGCGAACGGTAATCAATGAATGCGTTGCGGTGGCGCGCGCTGCCGGCGTTGCACTGCCCGATATCGACTGGACCGAGAAGGGCTTGAAAAACGCTGAAACTCTCGGCGAAGCGACTTCATCTACGGCGCAGGACGTTGCACGCGGCAAGCCTACCGAAATTGATTCGCTCAATGGTTACATCGTGCGGCGCGGCAAAGAACTCGGTGTGTCCACGCCGGTCAATATGGCGCTATTTGCTCTCATCAAGTTGATCGAAGAGAGTTCCGCAAAACGCAGTGGCCGGGCGGGAAGCGCCAGTTAAGGTTCCGTTGCAGAATCGGTGCAACTCTGCACATTCGGCTACTGATCGCTCGGATTGCGGAAGCGGAACGGGATGTGCACCACCATCTCCACATCCACCGGTGCACCGTCACGCGTTCCCGGGCGGAATTTCCAGCGAGCCAGAGCTTCCATCGAGTTCTTGTCAAGCTGGGGATCA
>DATNKB010000169.1:0-18173 GCA_035603595.1 Candidatus Dormiibacterota bacterium | reverse complement strand
ATCGCGGTCTACGAGTGTTACGTCTTTCAAATCCAGTGCGATGTGGCTGCCAGCCCCTTCCAACTCAAGGAGCTTACGCAGTTCGTCAAGATCCTCTGACCCGATTCGACCGCTTAGAGTGAAAAGGACTCTTCCGTTAGCCTTCCTCTGAATCTTGAGCATCCGAACAAACTCCATTTGAAATACCATGCTAATCCGTGACTAGCAGTTGGTGGCCCGATTCTGAGCAGATGATTCTTCGTAAGTTGGCTCAGTTTTAACTGGCGATATTTCGCCAATTGGCGAAATATCGCGCAAAACTCGTTTGGGAACTTGCTTGCTGTCAGGGAGTTTAGCTCTGGCTCGGTAACTGCTACACAGGACTCCAGATCGCTGCCCCGGATGGGTGGTGCAGCTACTCGGACGTGGTTGACGGAGCCATTTGACATTTGTTCTTGTGTTCTAGCTCGTTGCATTTCGTGGCTGAAAGCTCTGCGAGAATCTAAATTCCCGACGGGCATATTCTCAAGCTTAGGCTTTGCGAAGTCCTTTAGGGACCTCTGAAAAAAGGTGAAAAACTCTGAAAGCATGTAAGATAACCAGTTTTCAATGAGCAACTTGTACCATTTCGGGCAGTTCGTGCTGGATCCAGGTAGGCGCACGCTTTCTCGCGCGGATTCAGCTGTTTCTCTGACCCCAAAGGCTTTCGACGTGCTGTTCTTTCTAGTTCAGAACCCCAACCAACTGGTCACCAAAGAGGAATTGCTGCAAGCGGTGTGGGGCGACACGTTCGTAGAAGAAGGGAATCTGACGCAATACATCTCGCATTTACGCAAGGCCCTTGGAGACAACACCGAAGACACCCGCTTGATCGTGACCATCGCTCGAAAGGGCTACCAGTTCACGGCAAACGTCACGGTTGTTGAAGCAGCAGACACCGCGAAACAAGACGCGGTCGAAGTCCCGATCGCCGATTCGTTGGCCGATACGCAAACCGTCCCGGAAAGTCCCGCTGATGAGGCGGTTCCAAAACCGCCCAAACGCTGGCGGAACGCGATGGCTGTAGCTGCGTTGACTGTCATTTTGGCGGTCGTCGGATATATAGCCTTGCGGCATTTTCGGACAATGACGCCGCCGCGATCTCAAAAAATCATGCTCGCGGTACTACCGTTTGAGAATCTCACTGGCGATCCCAATAAGGTATATCTTGCGGACGGCCTGACCGAGGAAACGATTTCACAGTTAGGTCGGCTTAATCCGGAACAGCTGGGGGTGATCGCGCGAACGTCCGTCATGGGATACAAGCACAAGGACGAACGCCTCGACCAGATTGGACGCGATCTTTCCGTGCAGTATGTGCTGGAAAACAGCCTTCGCATGAGCGGAAATCAGATACGCCTTACCGCTCAGCTGATTCAGGTGAAGGACCAAACTCACCTGTGGTCCCAGGATTACGACTATCCGCTGAAAGACGTTATTACTGTCGAAGACGAGGTAGCCAAGTCTGTTGCGCGTCAAATCCAACTCCGCTTGACTTCGCAACAACAAGAAGACTTGACACGACCGCGCCCAGTCAATCCGGACGCCTTCGATGCCTACTTACAGGGGTACTACTTCTTTGGGCGCAACACGAGCAAAGATACGGACATGGCTGCGAGGTTTTATGAACGCGCGACTCAGCTTGATCCCTCCTATGCTTTGGCTTGGGTCGGGTTGTCTCGGGCACGCTACAGGCAGGCTAACGTGGGTGATGTTCCCAATGGAGAGGGTCAGCGGCTTGCGCAGGAAGCGGTTGAGCGAGCCTTAGTGCTGGATCCAAACCTGGCGGCGGCTCATGCTCAAATGGGCCGGCTTAAGCGACAGGTCGACTTCGATTGGTTTGGAGCGGATGCTTCTATCGAGCGGGCGATCGCCCTCGAACCTGGAAATCCCGACAATGTAAGATTGGCGGCTGCCTCAGCAGCCTACCTCGGCCGCTTTGAGCAAGCTCTCCAATTGGGCCATCGAGCCCTTGGCTTGGATCCGCTCAATGCAAACAGTTGGGAGAACCTTGGGGAGATTGAGCTTTACAACGGGCAGCTCGACGAAGCCGCAGCGGATTGCAGGAAGGCCCTCGAACTGAACCCCGATGTGCCGCCCGGCCCTTTCTACTTGATCCAAATTCATGTCATGCAAGGGCGGCCTCAGGATGCCTTGCCTGAAGTGGAGCGAGTTCGTTCTGATTCCCTACGTGGGGTTCTGAATGCGATTGCGTACTACGCGCTTGACCGGAAAAAGGAGTCGGACGCCGCATTGGGGGAGCTAATTGAGAAATACCATGCAGGTGAAGCGTATGGGATCTCCGAGGTTTATGCTTTCCGGAACCAGTCCGACAAGGCGTTCGAGTGGCTGGAGCGGGCTTACGCTCAGCGTGATGGCGGTCTAATTGCGACGAAGGTGGATCCCCTACTGAAGAGCTTGCACAGCGACCCGCGATATGCCGCGTTCCTGAAGAAACTCAACTTCCCGACCTGAGATATGTTGGTATATTTAGAGGTAATTCGTTGGAGACGGGAACGTCCTCAAGTTCCCGGGATAGGCCTGAAACGATTCTTGTCGATTTTCAGCGATCGGATCTTCGATTCCAGCGTGGAACGCGGTATACCCAACTTGACGGCAGCCCCCGCCGGTCCCGACACACGCCCACGGGACTCTTTCAGCGCGGTCTCAATCATGTCCTTCTCTTGCACTAGGAGTCTGCGAGGGAGCTCGACCTGCGATTTCAGTTCTGCTGCCAGCAGCGGCTGTTGAGGTAACCAGCTTTCGTCGATCGAGAATATCTCTGCTTCGCAAAGGATTACGCAACGCTCGATGACGTTCTGCAATTCGCGGATATTTCCGGGCCAAGGATATGACTGAAGCAATTCGAGCGTCTTCTTGCTGACACGCTTTATGTTCTTGCCAGCTTTCCGCGCATAGCGATCGATGAAGTATTCGACCAGCAGAGGGATGTCCCCTTTTCGTCTTCGCAGAGGGGGAATTTCAATCGGGAAGACATTCAGGCGGTAAAACAGATCGCTGCGGAACGATCCAGCGCTGATGGCCACCTGCAAGTCACGGTTGGTGGCTGCAATCACCCTAACGTCAGCACGGATGCGACTAGCACCGCCAACCCGCTCAAACTCGTGCTCCTGTAAAACACGAAGCAGAGCAACCTGAGTCTCGGCTGGAAGATCTCCGACTTCGTCGAGGAAGATCGTGCCTCCATTTGCTAACTCAAACCGACCCAAGCGCTGGTGAGTGGCACCCGTGAAGGCACCCTTCTCGTGTCCGAACAACTCCGAGGCGATCAGTTCACGCGGGGTAACAGCGCAGTTCACGCTCACGAACGCGCGCGAGCTGCGATCTGACCGTCGGTGGATCGCGCGTGCAACCAGTTCTTTTCCCGTTCCCGTTTCGCCCGTGATAAGGACCGTAGAATCGCTCGGCGCAACTTTGGAGATAAGCGAGAGTACCCCTTTCAAAGCGGGAGATGTTCCGACAATCTCTTCAAACATCGAGGCTTCGTCGATTTCTTCACGGAGAGCGACGTTTTCGCTCCGCAGCCTGTCTTCCGCCTGCTTGCGGTCTTCAATATCCGTCGAGGAAACATACCAACGCGTAATCTGTCCCTGGTCGTCGCGCAATGGGCTAAAACGAACCAAGAGCCAGCGATAGGTTCCATCGCCCTTGCGAACACGCATCTCCAATTCGCTAGCGGAGCCCCTGGAGCTACTAGCATCGAAATCGCGCGCCACTCGCTCCTGGTCATCAGGATGAACGAACAAACTGGAGCGAAAAGAATGTCCGGATATTTGCCGCCACTCTTCAAGACTAAGGCCGAGGTAATCGAGCGCAAAGCGATTGGCATAAAGACGTTCGCCATCCGGCCCGAATACAGCGACATGTTGTGGCGCAAGGTCCAACATCTGCCGGAACTCTATTTCCTGCCCTCGAATCTTCTCCTCGGCGCGCTTTTGTTCGCTCAAGTCGAGGACGAAGGAGACGCCCTCGTTCGAATCCTGAAACAGCCCGCCTCCCAGCAGCACGGGCACGCGGCTGCCATCTTTCCGGAAAAACTGCTTCTCGTAGGGCCGAAAAAAACCGGTTGCCAGCGCCTCCGTCACGGCACGTTGGTCGCGTCCGCGCAGTTCGGGCGGCGTCATATCCTCCCAGCGCAATCGGCCCGCGACGAGATCCTGACGGTCGTATTGAAACATTTGCAGAAACGCCTGGTTGGCCTCGACGATCTCGCCCCCGAGGTTCGCGATGAAGATCCCCAGAATGCCGGCGTCGACCAGGCGCTGGAGCTTACCCTCGCTGGTCTTGCGCTGGGTGATGTCCGTCACAGCCCCGACAAACTCGCGATTGCGAGATGCATCTTGTAAAGCGTGAGCTTTCGCGTGGACATGCTTCACTCGCCCATCCGGTAGCAGCAAACGATAGGTATGCTCGAAATCTGTCGCCCCCCGAGAGGCGCCATCGCTGACCTTCTGAAAGTCAGCCCGGTCCTGCGGATGGACGCGCTGCACCACTGAATCTATTGTTGGCTTAACCGAGCGGTCGTACTCGAAGATACGGAAGGTCTCGTCGGACCAGAAGATCTCCCCACTGGGAACCTTCCAGCCGAAGCTACCTGTATGACTTAGTCTTTGAGCTTCGGCAAGATAAGCTTCGCTTCGCCGGACGGCTTCTTCCGCCCTTTTGCGCTCGTCGATATCCATGCTCGACCCATACCACTTGACGATGTTGCCGTTTGCATCGCGAAGTGGCACCTTCCGATGGAACATCCAGCGATATTCTCCATCTGCTGTGCGGACGCGAGTTTCGTATTCGAAGATTTCCCCAGTCGCGAGGCAGGCTCGCCATCTGGCCACAATTCCATCAACGTCTTCAGGGTGAATAACACCGATCCAATTCCAGCCGGCCATTTTGTCCAAACTGACGCCCAGGTATTCCAGCCAGCGTTTATTGAAGTAATCGAGGTAACCGTCGGGCCTGGCTGTGTGAATCATCGCCGGGATCGAATCGACGAGAAGCTGAATATTCAATGACTCGCCTTGCTGTTCTGCCGAGGCCATGGCGGGAATCATACACCCAGAGAAATCACACGGTGCAAAGTCTGGTCGTTCAAAACGGAAGGATCACCACCAAGTCGCGGTACCGTAACAGCGACAACTGTGTCCGACGCCAGTTAAACATCTTCGCAGATGATGACATGTTGACACTTCTGCTTGAACGAATAATACCGCCGGAATCGTAAGACGATTCTTTTCAATGAAGTCGATGCGGAGTCGCATCGGGCCTTGGAATGCTTGGACAAAGACATTAGAGGCGCGCCATGAAGCAGCAGCTTCAGATTGTTAGGGAACCCAAGAACCGCAATGGGACATTCGCCGCGATCGAAGATGCCATTGCAGCCATACGCGCGGGCAAAATGGTAATCGTAGTGGACGATGAAGACCGCGAAAATGAGGGCGATCTGACCATCGCCGCCGAAAAAATCACACCCGACGCTATCAACTTCATGGCAAGGCACGGTCGTGGATTGATATGCCTAGCGATGACGCCCGAGCGGCTCGATGAACTCGAGATTCCGCTCATGGTGTCGCAGAATAGTTCGCGGTTCGAAACGGCGTTTTGCGTAAGCATCGAGGCGAAGCGGGGAACCACCACCGGCATCTCGGCCGCCGACCGCGCTGCTACGGTGCTCACGGCAATTGATCCTTCAACAAAGCCTTCAGATCTAGTTCGCCCTGGCCACGTCTTTCCACTACGCGCCCGGAGCGCCGGGGTGCTGGTGCGAGCCGGTCAAACCGAAGCTGCCGTAGACCTGGCCCGGATCGCCGGCCTCCGTCCAGCAGGCGTCATCTGCGAAATCATGAACGAGGATGGCACCATGGCCCGCGTGCCGCAGCTCACTAGCTATGCGCGTCAGCACGATCTACTGATGATCACCGTAGCTGACCTGATTACCTATCGGATGCGCACCGAATCACTGGTCAGATGTGTGGCGTCCACCAAACTCCCGACCGAATATGGAGAGTTTCGCCTCAACGCATTCGAGAGCCAGATTGACAAGCAAACGCATATCGCTCTTGTGTACGGAGACATCGGAGACGGAAAAGACGTGCTCGTGCGCGTACACTCACAATGCCTCACAGGCGATGTGTTGCGCTCCATGCGTTGTGATTGTGGCGCCCAACTCGATCAGGCTTTGCGCCGCATCGGCGAAGAAGGGCGTGGCGTGCTGCTTTACCTGGATCAAGAAGGACGAGGAATTGGGTTGGCAAACAAAATTCGAGCTTACCACCTGCAAGACGAGGGTTGCGACACGGTGGAAGCTAACGAGCGATTGGGTTTTAAAGCCGATCAACGAGATTACGGCGTCGGTGCACAGATTCTGCGCGAGCTGGGCGTATGCTCCATGCGTCTCCTGAGCAATAACCCGCGCAAGCTAGTGGCCCTGGAAGGATATGGGCTATCGGTTGCGGAGTGGTTGCCCCTCGAGATCCCTGCCTCAGCCTCCACGCTGCGCTATCTGACAACGAAAAAAAATAAGCTCGGGCACGTCTTGCGCGGACTCTGACTTAGCCTACCTTCGAAAAGACCCAGTCCTCGAAAGCCTGCTTGACGCCAACAGCAGATTGTCAGCAGTTGTGTGCAATTGCGAGCATGTTGACAGCGATTTTTGAACATAAGACGGCGCCGCGTAGATAAGACACCTTTTTTGAACAACCTAAGTGAGTCGCCATATGGCCGCTGTCGTGCCAGTCACTGCTACGCGGAACGTTAAGCGTCGAGAGAGTCGCATTAGAAGAGTTCCGCATTTACTGTGACGACGCAACACGAAGCAAATCTTACATTCGGAGAGGTTTTCATGGCGAGCCCAACGAGAGATGTAAGCGCAGCCAAAGAGGTTAAGAAGCCCGTGGTACTTCCTGCGCCGAATAGCGATTTCTACAACTTGGTGGAGACGTTGCCCGCCGATGAGCTGGCTGTTGCGAAGCAGGTACGCGCGTTTATGGAGGCCAAGGTCGCTCCAATCATCACGAAATACTGGGTCGAAGATTCCTTTCCGTTCGAAATATTGCCCGCGATGAAGGAGCTCAACCTCGGTGGCGTTGGCTTGGAAGGCTACGGCTGCAAAGGCGGTGGCGGGTTGCTAGCCGGCTTGGTTGCGATGGAGATGGGACGAATCGACGCGTCTATTTCGACGTTCTTCGGTGTGCATAGCGGCCTGGCAATGTCTTCCATCTATTACGGTGGATCGGAAGAGCAAAAACAGAAGTGGCTTCCGCCGATGGCTCGCATGGAGAAGATCGGCTGCTTCGGTCTGACCGAGCCGCTGGTGGGTTCGGGAGCGGGAGGCGGCCTCTTGACGACTGCCAAACGCGAGGGCGACACCTGGATTATCAACGGGCAGAAAAAATGGATCGGCAACGCCCCGTGGTGCGACATCTCGATCATCTGGACGCGCGACGTTGCCGACAATCAGGTCAAGGGCTTCATCGTGGAGAACAAGACCACACCCGGCTTCAAGGTCGAAAAGATTCAGAACAAGATTGCGCTTAAGGTGGTCCAGAACGGCCTGATCACTATGGAGAACTGCCGGGTGCCGGAGGAGAACCGTCTCCAAGAAGATAAATCGTTCCGCGACACGGCTAAAGTCTTGCGCGGGACGCGCTATTTCGTTGGCTGGGAAGCGACGGGATGCGCCATGGGCGCGTACGAGAATGCTCTCAAGTATGCCCAGGAGCGCTTGCAGTTTGGAAAGCCGATCGGCTCGTTTCAGCTCGTCCAGGACCTTCTCTCCAGGATGCTTGCCAATATCACTGCCGCGCAGTGTCTGTTGGTTCGCCTGGCTCAATTGGAGGCAGAAGGGAAAATGACCGACTCGCACGCGGCGCTTTCGAAAGCGTTCTGCACCTCCAAGTGCCGCGAGACGGTGGCTTGGGCCCGGGAGTTGTTGGGAGGAAACGGCATAGCCGCAGACTACAACGTTGCGCGCTTCTTCGCCGATGCCGAAGCGCTCTACACCTACGAAGGCACGTTTCAAATGCAGAACCTGATTGTCGGCAAGGCCATCACCGGTTTAAGCGCGTTCGTTTAACGCATTTTCGAAAGGCGATCTTTTCGAAAGGTCGCACTGAGCTGTTGCGTTTGCAAATCGATCTCAGAAAAGGAGCAAGTGAATTCAATGTCTTCCAGTGCTGCGAAATCAAAATCTTCGAAAGGTACAACAAAAGCAACTTTGGGACGCCTGTTCGTCTTGGATCTTAGCGACGGCCGCGTGCTCTCATGCAAACCAGACGGCTCTGACTTGAAGACGATTGTGAGTGAGGGCCGAAGACTTCCCGACGGTATCGTCGTAGATTCCCAAGCCGGTCACATCTACTGGACCAATATGGGCAATCCGACAGCCAACGATGGTTCCATCGAGCGCACCGACCTCGACGGGAAAAATCTCAAACACATTGTTCCTCCGGGTGGCACCTTCACTCCCAAGCAGCTCCAGCTGGACAAGAAGAGCGGCAAACTCTACTGGTGCGATCGCGAAGGCATGCGAGTGATGCGATGCAATCTCGACGGCTCCAAAATTGAAACCCTTGTTGACAGCAGCCAGGGCGACTCTCGCCCCGGCCAAGACGCAACGAAATGGTGCGTGGGTATCGCCCTCGACATTGACGGGTCAAAGCTCTACTGGACTCAGAAGGGCCCAGACAATGCCGGACGGGGCCGCATCTTCCGCACCAATTTTGAAATCCCGAAGGGCCAGACGCCGGCGGACCGCAACGATATCGAAGTGCTCTATGAAAATCTGCCGGAACCCATAGACCTCGATCTCGACATTGCCAACCGAATCATCTACTGGACCGATCGCGGTAATCCGCCGCGCGGCAACACGGTGAATCGGGCGCCCATGGATGCGGCTACGGGCAATCGCAAAGATCCGGAGATTGTCTTAGACAACTTGATGGAAGGGATCGGACTATTTCTGGATCTGAAAAATGAGCGCATGTTTGTGAGTGATTTGGGCGGCAACGTTTACAGTGCCAAGCTCGATGGCTCAAACAAAAAGGTTTTGCTCTTTGCCGCAGGGAATCTGTCCGGCGTCGCTTACGCCGAAATTCCCGCAAGTTCTTAAAGAAGGCCTCAACCGGCCTTGCAGTCTAAGAGGAGATCGTAATGAGCTCGCCAGCGCCAGCAGTGAGATTTGAGAACATTCTTTACGAGAAGAAAGGGCCAATTGCGTATGTGACCCTGAACCGGCCAAAGGTGCTCAACGCACTGAGCCAGGCAGTCTTCTCGGAATTGAAAGCAGCCTTTGAGGACGCCCGCGATGACATCAATATACGAAGCGTTATTTTGACCGGGAGCGGCGACAAAGCATTCGCCGCTGGCGCGGATATCGCGGAAGTGTCCAGTTACACCGCTGCTCAAGGTGAAGAAGCGACGCGGCGTGCGCAGGGCGTTACTGAGCTGATCGAAAATCTTGGTAAACCGGTGATTGCTGCTGTGAACGGTTTCGCCCTCGGCGGTGGCTGTGAGCTGGCCATGGCTTGCACTCTCCGAATTGCTTCCGAAACTGCCAAATTTGGCCAACCCGAAGTCAAGATCGGAATCATGCCCGGTGCGGGCGGAACGCAGCGTCTTCCACGATTGATCGGTAAGGGCAG
Source organism: Candidatus Dormiibacterota bacterium (assembly GCA_035603595.1). Classification (GTDB taxonomy): domain Bacteria; phylum Acidobacteriota; class Terriglobia; order Acidiferrales; family UBA7541; genus Palsa-295. The sequence continues at coordinate 8,496 of DATNKB010000169.1, read as the reverse complement.
GGCGCTACAACTCATTCTCTCCGGCGAAATCATTGGCGCTCAAGAGGCATATCGAACCGGCTTGGTGAATGAGGTAGTGCCGGGCACCGATCTGATCTCACGAGCGGAAGCCATCCTGAATCAGATCAATTCCAATGCTCCGCTCGGCGTGAAGTTCTCGATCGATGCTGTGAACAAAGGGCTGGATGCAGGCGTGTCGCAAGGCTTGCTGATCGAGGCGTCGCTATTTGGGATCTGCGTAGGGTCCGAAGACAAGAAGGAAGGTACGTCCGCGTTCTTGGCAAAGCGTGCGCCGAAATTCCAGGGTCGTTAACGCAGCGCCGAAATAGTGCGGAACGAATCTTAAGAGCTCATTGCGCTCTGGCTCGATTACGCGACAAGGAGACATTATGGCAGAGGCGAACATTTTTTCGGGCTTGAAGGTCGTAGACTTGGCCAGCTTTATCGCGGGTCCCGGAGCGGCCACGATCCTGTCCGACTTCGGCGCGGATGTCATCAAAATCGAGCCGCCCAACGGAGAGCTTTGGAGAAGCGGGCAGAAGATCCCACCGCAGCCGCATTCGGAAGTGGCTTATCCCTTCCAATTGGCTAATCGAAACAAGCGTGGCGTTGCGCTCGATCTGAAAACTGCGAGCGCGCAGCAGGTTCTCGAGCGGTTGGCCAAGTGGGCGGACGTGTTCATCGTCAACACACCGCATCCCGCACGAAAGAAATTGAAGCTCGAATATGAGGATGTCGCCCAATGGAATCCGCGTCTGATCTATGCCGATCTCACCGGATTCGGCGAGAAGGGTCCTGACGCCGATCTTCCGGGCTTTGATATCACTGCCTACTGGGCCCGAAGCGGTTTGCTGTCGATGACGCGTGATGCGGGGTCGCCACCGACCTGGCCGGTAGCAGGTAGCGGTGACAATGCGACTGCGGTCGCCATTTATGCCGCGATTGTGACTGCGCTTTATCGTCGCGAGCGCACCGGCAAAGGGTCCTACGTCACGACTTCGCTCCTCGCGGCCGGTGTCTGGTCAGCCGGCGTCTTTGTTCAGGCCGCTCTGTGCGGTGCCAATTTCTATGGGCTGCACGATCGAGCACATCCCGCAAATGCAGGTTTGAACGTGTACCGTTCTTCCGATGGCACGTGGTTCGTTCTCGTAGTTACTCCGGACAAGGTCCCCGCGGTTCTGAAAGCAATGGGTCGTGAGGATATCTTAACGGATCCGCGATTCTCCGATCCCGCCAAGCTAGCGCAGAACCGGCCGCAACTGACGGCGATGCTTGACGAGATCTTTCGTTCGCAGTCAATCGCACACTGGTATGAAGTGTTCAACGGCGCTCACGTCACCTTCGGCGCCGTGCGTGAACCGCAGGAAGTCGTTAATGATCCGCAATTACGCGCGAATGACATCATCGTTCCGCTGGAAGGAGCCGGTGAGAAGCTGACCTCGACCATCAGCAGTCCTATTCAGGTGCACGGCGTTACTAAACTACCCGCCAGGCGCGCGCCAGGAATCGGCGAGCATAACGACGAGGTGCTAAAAGAACTGGGCTTCACGACGAACGACATCGAAGGCCTGCGTGTTAGTGGCACGATCCCCCGGCGGCAACAGGCATCAAGCGCGGCAGACTGAAGCAAGTCGAGTGGCGACTCGTGGCGAAGCAATCTGGAGTTGGCAACACCGTCTACAGAGTAGTGGAAGTCATCGGAGCCTGCGGATGCTCTCGTTTTCAGATCGGCTGAATTGATTCGAGGAATATATGGCGCTACCACAGATAGTCATTGTTGGCGGGGGATTCGGTGGATTAGCCGCCGCCAAGGCTCTGAAGAACACGCCCGCCGAAATTACTTTGATCGATCGAACAAACCATCACCTATTTCAGCCTTTGCTCTATCAAGTAGCAACAGCAGCGCTGACGCCGAGCCAGATTGCAACGCCAATCCGCAGCATTCTTCGCAAGCAGAAGAATACTACGGTCATCCTTGGCGAAGCCACGGGCGTGGACAAGGATCAGAAATGCGTGCTTGTGAGCGACGCCGACCGGCAGAATGTGCCAGTTGCTTACGACTATCTCATCCTCGCAACGGGTGCCACTCACAGCTACTTCGGCCACAACGAATTTGAGGCGTTTGCACCCGGATTGAAAAGTCTTGTGGATGCGGAGGCAGCTCGAAACAAAATCTTGCAGGCGTTTGAACTGGCGGAGGCCGAAGAAGACCCGAGCCACCACCAAGATCTCCTGACCTTCATTTTAGTCGGCGCAGGCCCCACAGGTGTGGAGATGGCTGGCGCTTTAGCGGTTCTGGTGCAAACCACGCTGAAATCAGATTTCCGCCGGATCGATCCTGCCTCCGCTCGAATTGTGTTAGTGGACATGGCACCCAGAGTCCTGCCCCCATTTTCGGAGGACCTTTCCAAAGCAGCAAAGCAGAGGCTCGAGAAGTTGGGCGTCGAAGTCAGGCTGGGACATAGCGTCGATCAGATCGACGCTGACGGCATCGTGGTGGCAGGAGAGCGAATCGCGAGCAAAACCGTGATCTGGACTGCTGGAGTGTCACCCTCGCCGACGGGCAAGTGGCTAAAAGTGGAAACCGACCGAGCCGGAAGGGTGCGCGTCCAGAACGACGTGAGTGTCCCCGGGCACCCCGAGATCTTTGTCATAGGCGATACAGCTTCATTCGAGGAAAACGGAAAGCCACTCCCTGGTGTTGCCCAAGTGGCGATGCAGCAAGGGCGCTACGCGGGAAAGGTGATTCATAACCGCATCGCCGGCAAACCCGCGCCAGGCCCGTTTAGCTACTTTGACAAGGGCAGCATGGCCGTGGTGGGCAAGGGTTTTGCGGTGCTGCAAAGCGGCAAAGTTCAAGTAAGTGGATTCGCTGCGTGGCTCGCGTGGGCTGGCGTCCATTTGCAGTTTCTGGCGACATCGAGTCTCCGCTTAACTGTCTTCCTGCAATGGGTGTGGACCTACGTAACTGGCCAGCGAGGTTGCCGGTTGATCGTGGATCACCACGGGTCGGAACCAGGGAAGCAATCCACTGATAACGCCACGAAAGTGGCGGTCGCAAGCAAATAGGAGTTTCGACGGAAGAATATTTAATTAGAACGAAGCACAACTCAAGGAGAACGATATGGCAAAGAACAAAGAGATTCGCAACATAGCGATCGTGGGTACGGGCGTGATAGGGGCGAGTTGGGCGGCCTTGTACTTGGCACGCGGATTCAACGTCACCGCGACAGACCCAGCGCCGAACGCGGAAACAAACCTGCACCAGTACATTGACGCCGCCTGGAAGGACCTCACAATCATTGGGCTCTCACCAAACGCATCGCGCGACAATCTCAAGTTCACGCTCGATATGAAAAAGGCGTTATCGGATGCGGATTTTGTCCAGGAGAACGGGCCGGAGCGCCAGGACTTCAAGATCAAGCTGTTCGCGGATATGGACGCGGCAACTCCTCCCGATTCGATCATCGCATCGAGTTCGTCTGGGCTGACCATGAGCGTGATGCAGTCGGCGTGTAAGCATCCGGAACGCTGCGTGATCGGTCATCCTTTCAATCCTCCGCATGTGATTCCTTTAGTTGAGGTGGTTGCAGGCGCGAAAACTTCACCCGAAGCCGTTGACCGTGCAATCTCGTTCTACGCCTCGATCGGCAAAAAACCCATCCGTCTCCGCAAAGAGGTTGTCGGCCACGTCGCGAATCGCCTGCAAGCCGCGCTGTATCGTGAAGTTGTCTATCTCATCGAGCAAGGGGTGTTGGATGTTGCGGATTCAGATGCCGCGGTGTGCTGGGGACCGGGGCTGCGCTGGGGAGTGATGGGACCAAATCTGTTGTTTCACCTCGCAGGCGGTCAAGCCGGCATTCGGCACTTCATGGAGCACCTCTCCGGCCCTGTAGCGACTTGGTGGAAAGATCTCGGCAAGATCACGGACTTCAGTCCCGAGGTGAAGCAAACGATCATGGATGGCGTGTTGAAAGAGGCCAATGGCCGCTCGATCGAAGAACTCGAACGAGAGCGCGACGCCATGCTTCTGGAACTGCTCGCTACCCGCTCTAAGGGTGAACAGACGGCGCAAGCCGCAATTGCCGGAGGCCACGGCGACTAGCTTCTATCCGTGAAGTGCCCTGGGTGGTGCTCCGCGGCTCCAGGCGCTTTTTCATTGGACAGCAAACGATGATTTACATTCATTCGCTCGGCCGGGCATTTCGGTATTACACACAACACACGGCGCTGGTTACCGACGGCGCCGCTGTTTCGTTCAAAGCTCTGCACGAACGCGTCCGGAACATTGCGGCTACGCTCGCCGCCAAGGGTTTTGCGGCGGGCGACCGCCTTGCGCTTCTGTTGCCGAATTCTCCGGACTACATCGAGTTGGTCTACGCGTGCAGCTGGCTCGGCGTTACTGCCGTCCCGATAAACGCGCGGCTCTCCGCAGCTGAAATCAATCAAGTTTTGCTTGATGCAAAACCGCGAGGGTTGGTGCGGCATTCGTCGCTCCCGAAGCCCGCGGCACAACTCCCATGGCAACTCGTGCTCGATGAACAGCCCTTGGAGATTCAGAACGACTCCTGTCCAGATCCTGTTTATGACCCGGAAGCTATCCTCGCTCTCATCTATACGAGTGGCACAACGGGCCGGCCCAAGGGCGTCATGGTGACTCACGCCAACATCCTGGCGAACCTCGACCACTTCAACTATTGGATGGCATACCGAGAAGGCAGTGTCTATTTGCATGCGGCACCCATTTTTCACATTGCCGATTTTCCTGCCATGTTCGCAGCACCGGCTTTCGGCGCGCGTCAAGTCACGATTCCGAAGTTCACCCCGCAGGGTTTCTGTGAGTTGGTCCAGCGCGAGCGCGTGACCCACACGGTGCTCGTTCCGACAATGCTGAACCTGCTGACGCAGATGCCCGAAGGAAAGCCGTATGACTTGAGCAGCCTTGAGGTTCTGGCTTATGGCGGCTCTCCGATGGCGCCGGAACTTGTCCAGCGAGTGAGAAAACTTCTGCCGGACGTGAAGCTTCTCCAGTGCTATGGGCTCAGCGAGACCGGCTTCCTCACAGGTCTCAAAGATCGGGAGCACGTCAACAGCAAGCTCCTATCTTGTGGGCGGCCTTGTCCAGGAATTGATCTGCGAGTCGAGGACGAAACGGGAAAAGAAGTGGATGTAGGGCAACACGGGGAATTGGTCGCGCGGGGCGCCAACGTCATGCGCGGCTACTGGAACGATGCGCAAGACACGGCTGACGCATTTCGAAACGGAATGTTTCGCACGGGAGACATCGGCTATCAGGATTCAGACGGTTATTTCTACATCCTTGACCGCCTGAAAGACATGATTGTCACAGGTGGCGAAAATGTTTACTCCGGCGAGGTCGAAGCGGCGATCTACAAACATCCCGCAGTCCGCGAAGTGGCGGTCTTCGGAATACCCGATCCCCAATGGGGCGAAGTGGTGACAGCTTGCGTGGTGCTGAAGCCGGGAAGCACTCTCACTGTCGAAGACCTGATCGCCTTCTGCCGGAAAAGCCTCGCGAACTACAAGATTCCGCGGCGCGTCGAGTTTTCGGGCACAGAGTTAGCGAAAAGCGGCTCCGGCAAGATACTAAAGAGATTACTGCGAGAGCGCTTCTGGGTTCATCAAGAACGAGCGGTAAGTTGACGCAAGAAATGAAGCTCTCGATTCGATTGTGTAACCTCCCGATGCCGCTAAGCTGGAGGTCGCTTAAACATGGCGACTGAGTCGAAGATTGCCTTGCTGAACGTAGCACCGATCGCACAGCGAACGCCCGCGAGCCGCTTGTTTGCGACCATATTCGAGTACTGGGCGCTGACCAAACCAGAAGTGAATTTCTTGATTCTCATCACCACCTTTTCAGGTTTTTGTCTGGCTTTGGGAACCAAACCCGGTGGTTTTCCAGTGACGCTCGCGCTTCACACGCTGCTGGGTACATTGCTCATGGCTGGCGGCACCGGCACACTAAATCAATTCATCGAAAGGTCTTTCGACGCGCAGATGCGGAGGACAGCGCGGCGTCCTCTTGCCGCGGGACGGCTCAAAGCATCTCACGTCTTCTGGTTCGGAATTGCCTCGTCGGTGGCAGGCGCCGTGTACCTGGCTTTGGCTGCGAACGTCCTGGCGTCTTTACTCGCTGTCGTCACGTTGCTTAGCTATCTGTTTTTGTACACGCCGCTCAAACGGAAAACGCCCTTCTGCACCTTGATCGGCGCCTTCCCCGGCGCTGTGCCTCCGCTGATCGGGTGGGCTGCCGCACGCGGCCGCTTGGATCTGGGAGCGTGGGTGCTCTATGCGCTTGTCTTTTTGTGGCAGTTTCCCCATTTCATGGCTATTGCGTGGATGTATCGCGAAGACTATGCCCGTGCGGGATATCAGATTTTACCGGCTGGCAAGCAGAGGGATGGCTTTGCGACTTGGCAAAGCATCGCGCCTTCGTTGGCTCTGATCGCGGTCAGCTTGGTTCCAGCCATCATTGGCGAATCGGGCCTCGTCTACTCGGTCGCGGCCCTCATCTGTGGCTCGATCTTTCTCTACTACAGCACACATTTTGCTTTTCACAGGTCGAACGCAGCGGCGCGCCAACTGCTCACGGCCTCGATCGTTTATCTTCCCTTGGTCTTCATGTTGATGACACTCGATAAGAAATAATGCCGGTCAACGTTCGCCGATGGGCTCGGGATTAATCACAGCCCTGGCCCCAATTCTTGTCGGCGCATATGAAGGGAGAAGATACTGGTAGGGGCGGTGGGGATCGAACCCACGACCTTCGGCTTAAAAGGCCGCTGCTCTACCACTGAGCTACGCCCCTGAATTGCGTCTGAATATCTTACATGAAAACAACTTGGCTCACAGCGGCTCAGTAGGGCGAATGGACGAGAGCAACGCGCAGCGCGCGTCAGTCCGCGGCTTCGTTTTTCGGCGTGATCCCGCGGCCGCGTTTCCGCTTCCACAGGTAATCTTTGCGCAGTTTTTCTTGGTGCTTCTTCACCTGCGATTCAATTTCGGAGAATGCGATTTTTGCGCAGGCCAGAACGTCGGCCCCCGTTCCCGAAGCGTGCAAGCTTCCAGTCGGCAGCCGCAGATTCATCGAACACGTATATTCAATTTTGCGAGGCGCTTTTTCAATCAACCAGTGCAGCTCGACCAGGTCGGGATCGTATCGCTTCAACAGCCGGTTCAATTTTTTAATTTGATGCGCTGCTTCGCCGTCGATTACTTTGCGATGTTCCGGTTCGATATTGCTGTAGAAAAGTTTCATTGGAGCACCCTCTTTCGAGTTGGCTCGCCAAGGGAAGGGGCTTTCGCATGGAGGCAACGTCAGCATAGCGCCGCTCCTCACGCGATTCAATACCGCGTGCGCTTTATTGACACGCCTGCTTTCGCATCATAGTCTCGGAGAAGCGACCATACCCTCGCGATGGATCCCACTAGCAAACCTGCAGCCGACGCAAGATCCCATAGCATCCGCGTCGGACTGGCGGGATGGTCGTATGACGATTGGAACGGAATCGTCTATCCCTCGCCGCATCCCCGCGATTTTCACGAGGTCACGTTTCTCGCGCAATATTTCGACACGATTGAAATCAACACTTCCTTTTATCAGCCGTTGAAACCCCAACTCGCCACTCATTGGATTGGTCTCGCAGCGGATAATCCGCGTTTTGTTTTTACTGCCAAAATGTGGCAGAAATTCACGCACGAAACCGGCGGTACGTCCGAAGACGAAAAACTAGTGCGCGCGGGATTCGATCCTCTATTTGACGCGGGCAAGCTCGGCGCCGTCCTGCTGCAGTTCCCTTTTTCGTTTCACCACACGCCGGAAACGCTGGCTCGCCTTAAGCTACTGCTTCAAGCCTTCCGCGAGTATCCGCTCGTCGTCGAGGTCCGCCATTCATCCTGGGCTCAGCCCGAATTCTACGAATTGCTGCATGACCGCGGAGTCGGATTCTGCAATATCGATCAGCCCGTGATAGGCAAATCGCTGAAGCCGACGGAGCGCACCACTTCTCCCGTCGGCTATTTCCGATTGCACGGCCGCCGTTACGACACATGGTTCACCGACGACCCCGAAGTCCCCAGCTTCGAACGCTACAACTATCTCTACTCCGCGGAAGAACTCGAGCCTTGGGCCAAGCGCGTCGAACACGTGGCAAAACACGCGGAAAATACTTTCGTGATTGGCAACAACCACTACATAGGAAAAGCAGCCGTGAACGCCCTACAGCTAATCCACCTTCTACGAAAAGAGAAGGTAAAAGTCCCCGAACCGCTGCGCCAGCACTACCCGCAGCTGGATTCGATCGCCAGCGAACCCCCAAAAGAGCCGTTGCTGTTTCCCCTCGCCCCTCAGTAAGCCGCGCCATAAAATCATTCAACGCAATATCATCTGACGTGCGCTTTAAGTGGCACAGGCACTCTTGTTCACCCTGAGGAACGAAGGGCCTTTGCGCTTCCAGCCACGGCAATTCCCTAGGA
>DATNKB010000168.1:0-2067 GCA_035603595.1 Candidatus Dormiibacterota bacterium | reverse complement strand
AAGTCACGCGAAACGCCGTCGAATACAGCGATTACCTTATTCGTAGGTCCCTAACCCTTGCCTTATCTTGATAACAGAAGACGAGCTCATCCACCGGCCCGGTTCCTTCTCGTGATCGCGCTCCTTCCTGTCAGTACCGTTACGGAGGTAACGCAATGCTACGAATACTCATCGCAGACGACGTGCCGATGGTTCGCGCGGGCCTCAGAATGCTTCTGGAAATGCACAAAGGCTGGAGCGTATGCGGGGAAGCTACGGATGGCAAAGACGCGGTGCAGAAAGCACTCGCGCTTACACCTGACGTAATCCTCTTAGACGTCTCCATGCCGAATCTCAACGGGCTGCAAGCCGCTCAGCTTATCCACAAAGATCTGCCGGATGCGAACATCTATTTCGTCACACAGCATCATTCGCTCGAAATGGCCCGAGCGGCAGCCGACGCGGGCGCCCGCGGCTACATCGCCAAAGTTCAAATTCCCACGGATCTGATTCCAGTGATCGAGGCTGACAACAACTCTCAGCCGCTCCAAGCTACGCCGTAAGCCGCCCCAGCAGCAGCCGGAAAAATCTCTCCGCATCCACTTCCACCGCCACTCGCGCATTCGCCTTGAAAGCTTCTTCCGTCACCACTACTGGCGACCCCTCATGCGTGTTGGCAAGCGCCATCGGTGCCGACCCTCTCGCCGGCCCATACGCCCACCCGATCGTTTCTCCCGCCGTGAACTCGCCCTCTGTCTCGATCTCCACGTAATAATCCTTCAGCGTCAAAATTCCCGGATCGATCAAATTCGCCACCGTCAACGGGTCGTGCATCGCCTCGATCATCGGGTGCGGTCCTCGGTTCAAATGTTCGAGCGTTGCCGCCATAATTTTTGCCGCCGCGATCCCCGACGGATTCTTCGCCGTCTCCAGCGCCTTCAGCCGTTGGTCCGTAAACAGCACCTTGCGCGTCACGTCCAGCCCCACCATCGTCAGCGGCACGCCCGCATCAAACACAATCCGCGCCGCCTCCGGGTCCACATACAAATTAAACTCCGCCGCCGGCGTCACATTCCCGCCCGAAAGCGACCCGCCCATAATCACGATGGCCTTGATTTTCTCCGCCAGCCCCGGATCGTCGCGCAGCGCCAGCGCCACATTCGTCAACGGCCCCACCGCCACCACCGTAATTTCACCGGGATTCGCCTTCACGATCTTCCGAATCATCTCCGGCGCGGACTCTGCCACCGGCTTGATCTTCGGCTCCGGAAATTCCACGCCCGCCAGTCCATTGTTCCCGTGAACGTGCTCGCCCGTGACCAGCTTCCTCACCAGCGGATGCCGCGCCCCGCCTGCCACCGGCACATCCGTCCGCCCCGCAATCTCCACCAGCTTCAACGCATTCGGCAGCGTGAATTCCAGCGGCACGTTTCCCGCCACCGGCGTAATCGCCTCCACTTGCAATTCCGGCGAACGCAACGCCAGCAAAATCGCCAGCGCGTCATCCACGCCAGGATCCGTGTCAATGATCACGCGAAGCGGAGCCGCCGCCGTAGGCGCTTTCTCGATCGCGCGGCCCTCACGCGAAAGGGAACTGACCCCGCCAAATTTCTTATTGATCCGCGCTGCCGCCAACGCCCCCACCGACCCCGCCAAGAATTCCCGCCGATTCGGCCGCCCTTTGCCCCGCGAGCCTTCCTGCTCCCGCTCCTGCCGCGATTCTCCCCTTCGTTCGTGGCCCATGATTCTCCTTGTAAGATCACCACCTGCTCGAAACCGTTCCTTATATTCGCCGCCGCTCCATCATGTCAAGCCAACCACACGCGCCACGGCAATATCGCGCATCGTAAGACACGCGCAGTCAAGTGCACCAATTCGCAGAAGGGGAATGCGACTAAGAAAAAATCGACTTACAAACTCGGTTCATTAGCCCAAGAGAGCTAAATTCGAATATCAACTCGCCTTGCGATGCTGCCGATGCCCACCCGACGCAGCCCTCGCCGGCCGCGCCTTCGCCCCGCCCGTCGCGCGACGCCCCTCACCCAGGCTCCTCTTCAACGCTTCCATCATGTCAATCACCGGCGCCTT
>DATNKB010000167.1:0-3926 GCA_035603595.1 Candidatus Dormiibacterota bacterium | reverse complement strand
GCGAGGTCAAAAACTTCGAACATCGCAGGACTTCGTCCGACGATGCCGTGGAATTGAAGGTTCTGTAGCAGACGATCCTCAAGATCGCGAATCTGAGACCGCTGGGTAAACAGTTCAGCGAGGTCGTCGAGAGTCTTTGTGAGTCGATTGAAATCCAGAGGCTTAGAGAGGTAATCATAGGCGCCACGCTTGATGGCGTCGATCGCAGCGTCTACGGAATAATAACCGGTGACCAGGATGACGTAGATGCCGGGATCATACTGGAGAACCTTTTCGAGAAATGCGAGCCCGTCCATTGCGGGCATTTTGAAGTCCGCAATGACGGCGCGGCAGCCGCCGAGACGAATTTTCTGCAACGCATCTTGAGGGTTCGTGGTGCCGACGACCGGGAAGCCGAGCTTGGTGAGGCGATCGGTGGTGAGTTCGACGAGATCGGCTTCGTCATCGAGAACGCAGATTGGAAGATTTTTTCGAGCCGTGCTAACGACTGGTTTTTCTTCGAGTGTGAGCATGCAGCGGTATAGGCACGATGTGTTCCACAACGTTCAATGAAGATGGGAGCGCAGGATGGGAGCGCGGCGATTGAGTTGAACTGTCTCCGAGTGTCGGTAACTATCCACGCGGATTGGATTTGTGAAAAAATGCGTGGGAAGATCTCATGGGTGGGCCAGGTTAAGTCGGCCGGGTCCGCGTTAGCGGCTTACCATCTCGCATTCCAATTCGGGACTTCGGAACGCGAACAGTGCCAAAACGGATTGCACGCCGCCGCAATCAAGCTATGCGACGCGAACTGCGAGCAGGCCATCGCCAAATGTCTCTTTATAGGTCGCACGAGGACGCAAACGTTCTAACGAAACGCGGGCGGCGCCTGACATATCTTTCTCTGCGCCCATAAGAGCCTCATAGGCGATCGGGAAACTGGTGGCGGTTGCCAGTGGCTGAAGCAGCCTAACGAAGACGATACAACCGGGCCGGCTATCGGCACGGAGCAACATTGACTTCTTATCTTCGGGCTTCCATTCAAGCGTGGTTCTCTCGACGAAGAAATTCTCTTTGGCGTCCCAGCCCGATACTTCAACGCGGTAGGTGTCTTCGCCGTTCACGGTTACGTCTGAATGCGAATCCATGGTTGCCTCTTATGATTATGTAATGGTGACGCAGACTCGATGAATGCAGGAAACATGCCAAAGTCAGTTGAAGCCAGCGTTGAGCGAGAAGAGGTTAGATGCCCAGTTGGCAGGTCAATCGCGTTGCTTATGTTCCAAAAACACGAACTGTGCGGGATTGAACCATTTCGAGTTGGCCGAATGCCCGAAGAAACGGGAAGCAGGTGGGTCGACAGGAGCTCTTCGCATCCCGCCAGATTTCAGGCATGGGTTGAATTAGCCCCAGTGCGATCCGGGGTAGAGCGCGTCTAAGGCAAATCGAAAAACCACACTGAAGATCCTGTCGAAGAGGTACCAGGCGAGAATCAGGCCGATCATTCCGAAGCCTTGGGTGCGAAACCAGTCGAGGAATCGGCGGGCAGTGTCTTCGGGCATGATGAGCGTGATGGCGGTATTGCCATCGAGCGGTGGCACGGGCAGAAGATTAAAAGTGCCGAGGAGGAGATTGAGAACGAAGACGATGCTGAGGAAAGTGGCAGCGAACCCGGCGATACCGGGCACCGTGGCGACGACCACGCGAGTGAAGCCGGCAGAAACCGGTCGCTCGAAGACGCCAGCGATCATGCCGCCATGAATGGCGAGCGCCGAAAGGATAACGAGGGTGAAGTTTGCGGCCGGTCCGGCCAGGGCCATCCATGCGGCGCGGTGCGGGTGCCGCTCCTGCCACAGGGGGTCGTAGGGAGCACTGGCCCAACCAATCATCCAGTGCGCCACAAAGTAGGAAATGATGGGAACGAGAACGAGTCCGACCGGCGAACGGCGGATGTGAGGAATCGGGTTGAGCGAAACCTGGCCGCCTTCGAAGGCTGTCGTGTCGCCGCCTAGTTTGGCTGCGAGAGCGTGGGCGCCTTCGTGGCACGTGGTTGAGAAAAGGAAGACGATGTACCAGATGACGCCGAGGACGAGGAAGTCGGGAGTCATACCCGCGTAAGACTATGCGTTCGGCGGATGTTGTGCAAGCATTCTGCGATATAACGAACATAGCGAGGGTGCGAGGGAGCGATGTGCGCTCTTGCCTTGGGCGCTGAATGATAGCGTGAGCTAACGATGAAAGGAGAACGGGATGAAATTACGCGCAGCAAGCTTTGCCGTCTTGATGCTGTTTACGGCATGCTCTATCTCTGCTGATGCAGACCGGAAGTACCTGGTTTTGCCGCGGCCTGCGGAATTCAAGGGAGTGCCGTTCAGCGATGGCGTTCTGGTTGGAGGCATGCTGTATGTCGGTGGGCATGTAGGAATTGATCCAAAAACCGGTAAAGCAGGAATCACCGCAGAGGAAGACGCAAAATTTGCGATGGATGGCGTGAAGCAGACGCTCGAAGTAGCCGGAATGGCGATGGACGATCTGGTTTCTGTTCAGGTCTTTTGCACGTCGGCTGCGGACTACGCGATCTTCAATAGCGTGTACCGCAAATATTTTCATGGAGATTATCCGGCACGGACCTTCGTGCAAGCAGGGAAAATTCTCGGTGAATCGCGATTTGAGGTGCAAGGCATTGCGGTCAGACGGACGAAGTAGTATCGAAATCCGCTGACACCAACTCGAAGTTAACGATGGCCGAGGCGCTCGAATTCGGTCATGGCGCGTTCCATCTCCTCGCGGGCGGTGTCGGCGGAGGAGCGGACGCCCTGGACGCGGAGGCGGAAATCGTCCGGGTTGGAAGCGCGCATGATGGCTTCTTCGAGGGTGATGAGGTTGCGTGAGTAGAGATCGAAGATGGATTGATCGAATGTCTGCATGCCGTACTGGCTGGTGCCGGCAGCGATCGCGTCGCGAATCATTCGGGTCTTATCGGGATTGATGATGCAATCGCGGATGTAGCCCGTGGAGACCATCACTTCGACGGCGGGGACGCGGCCCTGGCCGTCGCTCTTGCGCACGAGGCGCTGGCTGATAACGGCTTTCAGTGTGGATGCGAGTTGCAAGCGAATCTGTTTTTGCTCGGGAGGTGGAAAGACGGCGATGATGCGCTGGATGGTTTCCGTCGCATCGAGCGTGTGCAGAGTAGAAAGCACAAGGTGGCCGGTTTCTGCAGCGAGCAAGGCCGTTGAAATCGTTTCGAGGTCGCGCATTTCGCCGACGAGCACGACGTCTGGATCCTGACGAAGAGCGGCGCGCAGCGCAGTGGAGAACGAAGAAGTGTCGACTTCGACTTCGCGTTGATTGATGAAGCCTTTTTTGTCGCGGTGAAGATATTCGATCGGGTCTTCAATAGTGATGATGTGCTCGGCGCGAAGCGAATTGATGCGATCAATCATCGCGGCGAGCGTCGTTGACTTACCGGAACCGGTGGTGCCGGTGGTGAGAATCAGGCCGCGCTGCTCTTCGCAAATCTGTGTGAGGATGCGTGGGAGCTCGAGCTCTTCGATGGTGCGAATCTTGGTTGGAATCACACGCAGAACCATGCCGACGTTGCCGCGCTGTTGGAATACGTTGACGCGGAAGCGCCCGAGACCGGCGACGCCATAGGCCATGTCAAGTTCGGCGGTTTCCTTGAATTTCTGCTTTTGCCGGTTGGTCATCATGCTGAAGGCCATCGACAGCATTTCTTCCGGCGTGATGCGTGGGACGTCCGTCAAACCACTGAGGATACCGTCGACGCGGAGGTAAGGGTGGTTGCCGACCTTGAGATGCAAGTCGGAAGCCCGGCTCTCCACTGCTCGTCTTAAGAGATCGTCAATGTTGATGGCCATGAATAAACTCCCGGCTTTCTGCTCCATGTGACGCTAGCACGCGGATTTACAGACGGGCAAGAATGG
>DATNKB010000166.1:0-9865 GCA_035603595.1 Candidatus Dormiibacterota bacterium | reverse complement strand
GAAGTCATCGTCGAAGACGTTACTGAACGCCTCGCTCTCGAAAAACAACTCTTACAAGCGCAAAAGTTCGAAGCCATTGGCCAACTCGCTGGGGGAATCGCCCACGACTTCAACAACATGATCGGCGCCATCATGGGCTGGTCCGACATCGGCATGGAAGAGACGGAGGAAGGCGCTCGCCTCCGCCGCCATTTTCAGAAAATCCATCAGCAGGCGGAGCGTGCAGCCGCGCTCACTCGTCAGCTCCTGGCTTTTGCTCGCCGCCAAATCCTCGAACCGCGCAATATTGACCTGAACCAGAGCGTCACCGAAACTCTCAACCTCCTCGAAAAAGTGATTGGCAGCAATATAGAAATCAAGACCATCCTCGCTCCATCTCTCTCCCTGGTTCGGGCCGACCCCACCCAGGTTGAACAGGTACTGATGAATCTCTGCATCAACGCTCGCGACGCCATGCCCGAAGGTGGCTCCTTGCTCATCGAGACCGCGCTTGTCATCTTCGATACGGAATACTGTGCTCACCAGCCGTTCGCGCGCCCCGGCGACTACGTGATGCTTTCTGTCACCGACACGGGAACGGGAATGGACGCGGCCACCATCGACCGCATTTTCGAGCCGTTCTTCACCACCAAGGAACTGGGCAAGGGCACCGGTCTCGGGCTCGCCACGGTATACGGCATCGTCAGGCAACACGGCGGATTTACGCATGTGTATAGCGAACTGGGTGTCGGAACTACATTTCGTACATATTTTCCGGCCGCCCCGCTCGCGACCAAATCCGTTGAAACCGTGGAGGACACGCAACCCGTTCGCGGCGGTGTCGAGACCGTTCTCGTTGTCGAAGATCATCCCGGCCTGCGCGAGCTCGCTTTTGAAACTCTCACGAACCTCGGCTACAAGGTGATTCTCGCCTCCGACGGCGAGCAAGGGCTGCATGAGTTTGAAAGCCGCCGCGACCAAATCGATCTTCTCCTCCTGGATGTAGTCCTACCGAAGCTCAGCGGCCCGCAAATTTACTCGCGCATCTGCGAGATAAAACCCGATGTTTCCGTGATTTTTGCAACGGGTTACAGCGCTGACATCGCCTCGCTTCAAAAGGCGCAACAGAAAGGCCTTCCGGTGCTGCAAAAGCCCTACTCCCCCCGCAACTTAGCCCGTAAGGTTCGCGATACATTGGATCAACCCCGCGGTCCGGTTGCGCAAGAAAAGCCTTGTCACTCGCCTCTTCCCGCCGCAATTCATCACGATTAGCGTTGACACCATTTCTTCCCTCGTGGTATTCCAGAATTAATCCGTGGACACCGGCTTCTTGCCGGGTTGCTGGGTCGTCAGACGCGGAAGTACCACCCAAAGGACGATCCCGCAACGAGCCCACCCACCCCGGGAGGTGGAATGCCGCTTGGCTTTCACCTCCCTTTTTTGTGTCCGCTGATCTTTGGCGGGTAGCAGCGCCGGCAACTCGCGATCGCTTGCTTACTCAAGCACTTGCGGGGTTATAATGCGCACTCGGCAGCCACCAGCATTGCGCCAGTATTCTGAATGGGCGGAGGGGACATGGGCCTGCAAATTGCCGCGCGTAAGTCCGGAAACGTCACCATCCTCGATCTGCAGGGCCGTATTACAATCGGCAACAGCAATGACGCACTTGGTGCCGAATTGCGCCGCCTCGCCGAAACCACCCCCTGCGACGTTCTCGTCAATCTCGCTGGCGTTCAGCAGGTCGATAGCTCTGGCATCAGTACTCTGGTTCGCTCCTTCGTCACGCTCGAACGCAACGCCGGCAGCCTGAAGCTCCTGAATCCCACCGGACATGTCCGCGAAGTTCTCGAACTCACACGCCTAATCCAATCCATCCCCACCTACACCGACGAAGCCAAAGCCGTCGCCAGCTTCCGCGGCGGCGTCGCCATGGCGTAGAAGTTATGGCGGCTCCTATTTGCTGGAATCGCTTGTGATTTTTTGTCGGAGACTTAACCACCGTGCGGCTTGCTGGTTGGTCGGCGTTCTTCTTGTTCTGCCGGGCAATTTCAATTTAAGGTTTCAGGACCCTAAACCCTCTCCACCGGAGCTCACACAAAAAATAGCAAATGCTCTTATAAATGGTCATACACATGACGTAGTGGTGTTCGATCTCTGCGGCCCTCGTGCACGCCTCAGTGCACTTGGTCAGGACTTTGCGGACAGCCTGAGCAAGAGCTTGCGCAACGATTTCCCGGGTCTCTCCGTTCGCGATAGAGACGCGGTGCAAACGGCTATCGAACAGAATCATCTTGCGCCCGCCGTCATTTGCAACAAGCAAGCTGCTCAGTGGTTAGCCTCGCAGCTCCACGTCGACTCATTTCTGGTCGGCTTTCTAACTGATGCAAACAATCAGCTGAGCATTGGGGTGCAAGCTGTGCGAGTGGGCAATGGAAACGTGATCTCCGAATTTACTGCCACGGCACCGCTATCCAATGAAATGAAGGCTCGCTTGGATACAGTTGTTGGGCCGAAGCATGAAATCGACTCATATCATTTGGTCCAGCAGAAGGGTTCTGCGCCGAAGTGTGTCTATTGTGCCAGCCCGCGGTACTCAAGCGATGCTGCTGACGCCCAAATCGAAGGGACCGTCGTCCTTTCGGCTCTTATCGGGCTCGATGGTCGCGCCCGCGATATAAGTGTTAAGAAGTCCATGCCTCTTGGGCTGACAGGAGAAGCCATTCAAGCACTCAAATCCTGGATTTTCGCTCCGGGGAAATCCGCCGACGGGAAAAAATTGGAAGTCGAAATTCCAATCGAGGTGACCTTCAAACACTATAAGTGATGCCGCCTACGCGTTCTTCTTAAGGTCCGCAAGCACCAGCTTCGCAACTTCCTTCAGCGTATCGAACACGCCCTGCCCGGTAACCGCCACAGCTTCCATCGAAGGCTCGCCTTTCACGCTGAGTTGCTTCTGTAATTCATCCACAGGCAACACGTTCGGCAGATCGCGCTTGTTCAACTGCAACACGTAAGGAATCGTATCGAAATTCAGATTGTGATCCTTCAGATGTTCCCGCAGGTTGTCGAGTGTTTCGAGGTTTGCGTCAAGCCGCTCCTCTTGCGAATCCGCGACAAACACCACCCCATCCGCGCCCTTCAAAATCAATCGCCGGCTCGCCTCATAGAACACCTGCCCCGGAACGGTATACAAATGAAAACGAGTGCGAAATCCGCGCACGGTTCCCAGGTCGAGCGGAAGAAAATCGAAGAAAAGAGTGCGATCCGTCTCAGTCGCCAGCGACACCATCTTTCCCTTTTGATTCGATCCCGTGTGCTCATAGATCCACTGCAGATTCGCGGTCTTCCCGCCCAGGCCGGGACCATAGTAGACAAGCTTGCAGTTAATTTCGCGCGCGGGAAAATTAATAAACGGCACAATTTCCTCAGTTTTGCAGCCGAGGTTACTTATAGCACAGGCTCGCACCACCGCCAACGCGACCGCCACCCCTTGCTTCGCAATTGACAACTCTCCACCGTACTGCCAGTTAGCAGGAATTCACCCCCGGAATGACATTCTGTGTCCAATTCGCCAAAAATCACCATGTCACCTACCTTGAGCCCTGCATTGACGCAAGTGCGCGACTTTGCTATGTTTCCTCGACAGTAATCGGAGCCACCACGTGAAGCATCGTGTAGCCCGCACTTCTCGTTCGCCGCGAAGCAGCCAGAAGATGCTGAAAACAAAGAGCTTGAAGACGGGTGCCAAGGCGAAAATGATGCCCCCGGACCCTGACGCCGCCGCCAAACTGGTTCAGCTCAAATTCTACGAAGAGGCGCTTAAGTACTTTCAACAACAGAAGTTTCAGCGCGCCAAACAGTCCCTCGAGCGAGCCTTGGAAGGCCCCAGCAAGGAACTCCGCGATCGCGCCCAAGTTCATGTTCGCATCTGCGAACAGCGCATCTCGCGCCTGCCCGCCCCCTCGCCTAAATCCGCCGAGGATCACTACACGCAGGGCGTCGCGCTCATGAATCTGGGCCGCTGGGACGAAGCACGCGAACATCTCGATCGCGCCCGCAAATCCGCTCCCAAAGCCGACCACATCGTATACGCGATGGCCGCGCTTGATTGCCTTACCGGCGAAGCCGATTCAGCGATGCAGAATTTGAAAATTGCCATCCAGCTCCGCCCCGAAAATCGCTACCACGCCCGTAATGACGAGGACTTCGCCTTCTTGCAGGAAGACCCTCGATTCACCGAATTGCTCTACCCCGAGCGAGACGGTTCGAGCGCCTAGCCTCGATTTTCTTCCGTGAAAAATAGTTCGCACCCTCGCGCCCGCCCAGTTCGCATTGTGGCCCTCGGCGGCGGCACCGGTCTCTCCACAGTCCTTCGCGGACTCAAGCAGCACATCGGCGATCCCAAACGCGGGATTCAAAGGCCCATTTCTGATCTCGCTGCGGTCGTCACCGTCACCGACGACGGCGGAAGTTCCGGCCGCCTTCGCCGCGACTATCGTGTCCTTCCGCCAGGCGATATTCGCAATTGCATGGTGGCGCTTTCGAAGGACGAGGATCTTCTCGGAAAGCTGTTTCAATACCGTTTTTCCACCGGTCGAGGCCTCGCTGGCCACAGCTTCGGCAATCTATTTCTCACCGCGCTCACGAATATCACTGGCGATTTCCCGGAAGCCGTTCACGTTTCCTCGCGAGTGCTCGCCATTCGCGGGCGCATCTTTCCTTCGACGACGGAGAACGTCACCCTCGAAGCCGAACTCGAAGATGGTTCCGTCGTCGCCGGTGAAACAAGAATTTCCAGCTCGAAACAGCGAATCCGCCGCATTCGTCTCGTCCCGTGTCGCGTGCGCCCGATCTCCGAAGTCCTCGCAGCCCTTCACGACGCGGACTTGATTCTGGTCGGTCCGGGCTCTCTCTACACGAGCCTCATTCCGAATCTGCTGGTGCAAGGCGTAACAAATGCGATTGCCCGCTCCAGCGCCAAGTGCGTTTACATCGCCAATCTCATGACGCAACCTGGCGAGACCGAGCATTACTCCGTCGCCGATCACGTCCGCGCCATTTACGAACACACCCGCATTCGCATATTCGACTCCGCGGTGATCAATCGCACCCCGGCCTCCCCGCAAATGTTGCGCCGCTATCGCGCCCAGGGCGCCGAGATTGTGAAGCCTTCGCTCAGTGAACTGAAGCGGATGGGCTTGCCTTATATCACCTCCGATCTCTTGCAACAGCGCGGCAAGATCCGCCACGATACCGTCCGCCTGGCCAACCTCCTTCTTCGCGAATTCGTCACCCAAAATTCCCACAACTGATTACTGTTCCGTTTTGTGTCAGTCTAAAGACCACTTTCAAAAAGCCTTTTCTTGCGCCGCGTTACGCCTGTTCGTATACTTGCCCGCACTCTTGATAAGCTATATTGTTCGCTTTTTTTCGATTGCTTATGACAATGTCGAATTCCAAACGCTTTCATTCACGCTCATTAGATTCCTTCAGGAGGGTTCATGTCTGCGGCTGCGCAGGATGAATTAAACGTTTATCAGTCTGCGGAAGCGCGCTTTGAAATCGCCGCGCATAAGCTGAATTTGGAAGAAGGCCTCTACCGCTATCTGAAGTATCCCAGCAAAGAAATCACGGTTTACATTCCAGTCCCGCTTGACAACGGTAAGCTCGAAGTCTTCACCGGTTACCGCGTGCTGCATTCCACGATCCGCGGGCCGGGTAAAGGCGGCATTCGCTTTGCCCCGGACGTCAGCCTCGACGAAGTGCGCGCCCTCGCCGCCTGGATGACGTGGAAATGCGCCGTCGTAAATATTCCCTTCGGCGGCGCGAAGGGCGGCGTAATCTGCGATCCGAGCAAGCTCTCGAAGACCGAGATCGAGCGCATCACCCGCCGTTACACGGCCGAGCTGAGCGAATGGTTTGGACCGGAGCGCGATGTTCCCGCGCCCGACATCGGCACCAACGCCCAAACAATGGCCTGGGTGATGGACACCTACGCAATGCATGTCCGCCAAGCCACTACCGCCGTCGTCACCGGCAAGCCACTCGAACTCGGCGGCTCGCAAGGCCGCACCGAAGCTACCGGCCGCGGTTTGATGATTTGTTGCGACAAAGCCGTTCAGAAACTCGGCATGCAGCGTCGCGGCGCTCGCGTCATCATTCAGGGCTTTGGCAACGTCGGCTCGCAGGCCGCCGATCTGATGCACAAAGCGGGCTACAAAATCATCGGCGTTGCGGACATCCATGGTGGCCTCTACAACGAAGGCGGCTTCGACATCCCAAAGCTGATCGAGTGGGTCTACGGCCAGCACAAACCGCTTCCCGATTTCCCGGCTGGTGGCGAAAAGATGAGCGCGCAGGAAGTGCTTTTCCATCCCTGTGAGATTCTGGTTCCCGCAGCCACCGAAAATCAAATCACCACGAAAAACGCTCACCGCGTGGATTGCAAAATCCTATGCGAGGGCGCCAACGGTCCCACCACGTCGCACGCCGACCCGATCATCGAGAAGAAGGGAATTTTCATCATCCCGGACATTCTCGGCAATGCGGGTGGCGTAACGGTCAGCTATTTCGAGTGGGTGCAGGACCGCCAGGGCTTTTTCTGGCGCGAAAGCGAAGTGAATGAACGCCTGCAAGACGTGATGGAACAAAGTTTCGATCAAGTTGTACTTTACGCGGAAACCCACGGGGTGAATAATCGTATCGCTGCATACATTGTGGCGATCGATCGCGTGGCCCGCGCACTGAAATTGCGCGGAATTTATGCGTGATTTGTGGCGGGATTAGGCTTTTGTCTGGGGGACAATCTGTATCCTGAATCCATTTCGCCCGGCGCCCTAAAAACCGAGGACGAACACCGCCGCGACATCTGCGCCGTCGGCCGCTGGATTCACGACCGCGGTTATGTCGCCTCCACCGACGGCAACATCTCGCTTCGCCTCGACCCTCGCCGCATTCTAACCTCGCCTACTGGCATCAGCAAAGGCATGATGACGCCCGACGATCTCGTTGTCACTGATCTTCAAGGTCACAAACTGAGCGGTCGTCGCAATGCCAGCTCCGAACTCGGCATGCATCTCCTGATTTACAGCCGCCGCCCGGACATCAATGCCGTCTGCCACGCTCATCCACCTGCCGCCACCGGTTACGCGGCTGCTGGTGTTCCCCTGAACAAAGCGATTCTCTGCGAACTCGTTCTCTCCCTCGGCTGCATTCCGGTCGCGCGCTACGGCACTCCTGGAACCAGCGAACTCACCGAAGCGCTCGAGCCCCTCGTCCAGAGCTACGAAGCAATTCTGATGGCCAATCACGGCGTCGTTTGCTACGGGCAAGATCTTCTCTCCGCTTTTTTCCGCATGGAGACCACCGAGCACTTCGCTCGCGTCTCGCTTGTTACCGAACTAATCGGCAAACAAGTCTTGCTTTCCAGCGGAGATGTGGAAAAATTGCTCGCGGCGCGCGCCCGTTACGGCGTTCAAACAGCTTCGTCAATCGGCCCCGACTGTCCAGTCACGGCAGATGCCGCCGATTCAGAGCGAATCACCCTGACGCGTCGCGAACTCGAAGCGCTCGTGGATGAAGCCGTACAAAAAGAGCGATCGCGCCGATAGCACAAGTCCCTGAAATAAGTCAGGCCTGTTTTCGGACGGACACCAGACTACGTTCAGAAGTGGTTGCCGGAGGATCCAGAATGGGCGAAGCACTCGGTATGATCGAAACGCGCGGCATGGTTGCGATGATCGAGGCCTCGGACGCGATGGTGAAAGCGGCCAAGGTCACGCTCGTCGGCTGGGAGAAGATCGGTTCCGGCTACGTCACCGCGATGGTCCGCGGCGATGTGGCTGCCGTGAAAGCAGCCACGGATGCCGGTGCCGCCGCAGCGCGCCGCGTAGGCGAATTGATCGCCGTCCACGTTATCCCGCGGCCGCATCAGTCGCTCGAGGACGTGTTGCCCATCGGCAAGACCCCGATGGTAGCCGCGAAGTAGCTGTCGCTTAAGCGGCAAAGCGCCTAGGCTCGGCGCACAAGCGCAGAATCATCTTCGCCGTTATCGGGTTTTGATTCGATTTCGAAAACTTGAATGCTTCTCGCTCGCATCGTCGGCACCGTAGTTTCCACTCGCAAAGACCCGCGCCTCGAAGGCAAGAAACTCCTCATCGTAAAACCCATCAACCCCGAAGGCGGCGACGAATCCGGCTACCTGATCGCCGTCGATACCGTTGACGCCGGCTTCCGCGAAACAGTTCTAGTCGTCTCCGGCAGCTCCGCCCGCATGGCCGCCGAATGCAAAGACCGCCCCGTCGACGCAGCCATCATCGGCATCGTCGACACGATCCAGCTAGACGCCCATCACGAAGCCGAACTCGCCGCAGCCCGAAAGAAATGACGCAAGATTACGGTAGGGCTGAAATATGATTCTCGGCCGCGTCATCGGCAAAGTCGTCGCCACCATGAAAAACGACACACTCGTCGGCCAGCGCCTGCTCATCGTGCAGCCTATCGATCGTCATGGCCGCGATAAAGGCAAAGCGATCGTCGCGCTTGACTCGGTGGGCGCCGGAGCAGGAGAAACCGTCTACTGGTGCCGAGGCAAGGAAGCCAGCTTTCCGTTTCTTCCCGTCGAGGTTCCCACGGAGGCGACGATCGTCGGAATCGTGGATGAGATCAACATCCCAGCAGAATCCGGAAATTCCTGAATGCTAATCGCGCGAGTCGTCGGTGACGTGGTCGCTACTCAAAAAGATCCGTCGCACCACGCCCGCAAAATCCTGCTCGTGCAGCCTCTAAATCTCGACGGCTCCGATCGTGGCGAAGCTGTTATCGCTCTCGATGCTGTTGATGCTGGAGTTGGCGAGCGCGTGCTGCTTTCCGCCGAAGGTTTTTCCGCAATGACCGCCGTTGGCCGCCCCAATTCTCCAATCGATACTGCTGTAATCGGCATAATCGACGAGGTCACCCTAATCGAAAACATAAAGTAACCTCAATCCCCGCCGCAGTAGAGCCCACCCCACCCCACCGCGCCACCCATATCCGATCTTCCAGGTACAGCACGCCGTGTCGACGTGTTCCGAAACCTGTTACTTGATTGCGTCGAAACAATTCACCAAAAAAAAGGCAGCGCTCGCTGCATCGAACGCTGCCCATTCCGCGACCACCAAGAAATTCCGCGCTGCGTCAGTTCTTTACTTTCCAGCTACCGTACCGCCGGTCACAGAAATGTATTTTGCCTTGCCGTCAAAATGCACCTCAGTGATCTGGTTGCCGTCAGTCACAACGGATGTGTACGAGGCTTTGCTCTGTCCGTCTTTCCACTCAATCGGAGCTTCCGCCACTACCTTTCCGTCGCGTGAGATCGTCATTTTCGATCCGTCCGCGGACACTTGATACGTCCCAGGCTTGAGATCTTTGCCGGCCAGAGTTGCCGCGCTATGCAGATCGACAGCAACACGGGAAACCGGCTTCACTGTCTTTGCGTCGTCGGCGCGAGCTGCGATTGGAATCACCAGAGCAAGCGCCGCCAGGATTGTCACCACAAAATTCATTCGACGATGTTCCATTTTCATTTCTCCTTGTTCTCACTCGCCCCTTGCAAACTCTTAGACGCAATGACTTCTGCACCGCGAGCGCCATTTCAAAAGATTCATAAAAAAAGCCTTGCAGCAATCGTTACAGCTAAATCGCCCCACATGCGGACACCGCGCGTGCGAAACCGAACAGCTTGCTCAGGCCAACGAGAAAACGATGAGTAAAAAATCAACACTCTCCGAATTTTCGGAGAATGTCGAACGCATCGAGCTGCTTTTTCGCCGGTCTCTTCTTGTATACGCAACGCTGCGGCGATTAGTTCCGGCGCGATAGAAAATTAAGACAATATTCATCAAGTCGG
>DATNKB010000165.1:0-3689 GCA_035603595.1 Candidatus Dormiibacterota bacterium | reverse complement strand
ACGATTTACTACAAAGACGGCGAGAAGTTTGCGCGCGTCTATATCGATCGCGAGAGAGCCACGCGTTTCGCCGAACGCCAAAGGCGATCGCCGGTGGTAAAGTCCACTCGCGTCGTGGAAGTTGATTAGGCTCAGCACGTTCGTTTGTGGATTGCGCCTTTCGTCGTGCTGCGCTTGTCGTTTGCGATGATTTTGGCGACCTGATTCTTATTTTCCTTAAAAAACTTAGGCAACGAAGCTGGCGCGAGACCTTGTTCGGGTTTCAGCAGCGTGCTATAAATGTAAATTCGTTTTCGCGGGATTCGTATAGTGGTAGTACGCGACCTTGCCAAGGTCGAGGCGAGGGTTCGATTCCCTCATCCCGCTCCATTCCTCTAATCGTCGTCGCGGAATTTCCTGCTGTTGCGTTGTGCCGTCCGCTTGAACCAGGATTAAATCGGAGGGTTGTTTGCCATTTTTGTCCTACCAGAAAGGTGATTTCGCGGTTTACACCGATCCAGCGAAGCTCGACGTGGTAGCAATTCATGGCTACCTTTCGCGGGCGTATTGGTCGGAGGGAATTCCGCGCGGCATTGTGGAGAAGGCGATTGCGAACTCGCTGTGCTTCGGGCTATTTCACGGTGAAAACCAGATTGGGCTGGCGCGAGTAGTTACCGATTGCGCCACATATGCCTATCTTTGCGACGTGTACGTACTCGAAGAATTTCGCGGGAAGGGGTTTGGCGTCTGGCTGATGGAATGCGTGATGAGCCATCCCGATTTGCAAGGATTGCGCCGGATCAGCCTTGCTACCCGTGACGCTCACGGCTTATACGAGAAATTCGGATTCGCCGAGTTGAAGAAACCGGAATCGCAGATGGAAATCGTGCACCACGATATTTACTTGCGGCCGCAGAGCTAAAAGCGCTGGTGCCCAAGCGCGATTGCGGCGCTTCACGCAGCATGCTAGAGTCCCGGTGCCAAATGATTCGCTGATGGAAAAAATCCTCATCGCTGTTGGCAGCGCCCGCAAACCGAAAGTGGAGGCCGTACGCGATGCGCTCTCCGTCATTGGCCCTTTCCTTGGTTCCGGTAGCGATTTCGATATCATGCCGGTCGAAGTGCCGAGCGGCGTCCGCCATACTCCTCTCTCGCGCGACGATTTGATGTCCGGTGCGCGACAGCGCGCTGAAGCACTCGCTAGCATCGCTCGTGAGTCTAATGCACCCTGGAAATATTTCGTTGGGCTGGAAGGCGGGCTCGACGTCATTCATGAAGGCGCGAAGCGCTGGGTATTTCTCGAGAGCTGGGCGTACGTCTCGGATGGTACAGGCCGAGGGGCTTTCGGGCGCTCTGGTGCCGTGCTGGTTCCCGAAGCGTTGGCCAAGGAGGTGGTGGATGATGGCGTGGAGCTTTCCGAAGCGATCGACGCATTCGCAGGCGGCCGAGGAATTCGCGACGCGCAAGGAGCATGGGGAGTGCTTTCGCGCAATCTGATTACGCGGCAGGATGCTTTCCGCGTTGCAGTGATCAGCGCGTTCGCACCGTTTTTCAATCGCGAGATTTTTTCGGATGCCGAGCGCAAAGCGCGAGCCTGAATTTTCACTTCGCGGTGTGTTAGCCTAGCCGCAGGAGGTAGCGAGTGGACATCGTCAAAGGCAACATGGGCTGGATCGAGGTGGTGGTGGGGCCGATGTTTTCCGGCAAGAGCGAAGAGCTGATTCGCCGCTTGCGGCGCGCCGAAATCGGCAAGCAGCGCGTGCAGATCTTCAAGCCGCTCATTGACCAGCGCTACGCCAAGAATGGAATCGTGTCGCACTCCGGACTCGAAATCGCTTCGGAGCTGGTTCAGACCGGCAGCGAGATTCTCGACAAAGTGCAAGCGCGTACGGAAGTGGTTGGCGTTGACGAAGCCCAATTCCTGGGCGAATCGGTCGTGGAGTCCTGCGTGAAGCTCGCCGATCTTGGCAAGCGCGTCATCGTTGCCGGTCTCGATACGGATTTTATGGGCCGCCCGTTTGAGCCGATCCCGCGCCTGCTTGCTGTGGCTGAAGAAATCACCAAGCTGCTTGCGATTTGCATGCGTTGCGGGAATCCGGCGGTGCACACGCAACGGTTGGTTGCGTCGGAAGAATTGATCGTGGTGGGGGCGGGCGGAATGTACGAGGCTCGCTGCCGCCGGTGCTTTGAGCCGCAGTTGGCGCACGAGAAAATTCAGGAGGCGGAGACCAAGCAAGAAAAGCGTCACAACGAAAACTCCACGGACACTTCGCGAGCCCGAGCCGCTACTCACTAAGCCGCTCATGAGCACGAGGAAGGTTGCGCTGTGCATGACGGTGAGCCTCGGATGGCTCTTTCGAAGGCCCCAATCACGAACTGGACTTCAGGGAACGTGGTGCTGACCTACCAAAGATGAGGGGAGAATCGAGGTTAGCTCCCGCCACGCCAGAAAACGCCCTGCAACCAACCGGCCCTCGCACGAATCTTTATTCACCTGGAAGGCAAAACGTCTTAAAATAGAGCCTGGGTAGGCCTAGCCATGTACTTCCGGACGACCATCGCTATCGCGGCGCTCCTTGCCATCTGCGTCAATGCGCCGGATGAGACTCGCGCCCGCGGTGCACTTCCGATTGTTTCCGATCTCGGTCCTGCGCCCAGCCTACCAATTTCTCAACCCGCCACCGAGATCTACATGTCGGTGGGTCAGCGGCCGACGCAAACCACCGATTTGCGGCCTCAATCACGCATTGAAATCATCCGGTATGTATCGGGAGAGTTTGCCAAGGTGGTGAAGCCCCTTCCGGCCGGGAAGAAGGGCTACAAGGTGCCGGTAGGGAAGCCGATTGACGACAAGAACTTGCAGACCGCCCTGCGCTTTCAGGGTATCGCCGCGCGTCCTGGTGACACGGTGCAGATCACGAGCATCGAGTTTCACCCCAAGGAAATCATCATCCAGGTGAACGGGGGCGGCCACAAGAAATTCAACCTACGCGACCACTTGCAGGTTGGAATGGGAGGCCCCGGTGGACCCTCGACCACCAGTACTCAGACTCCAGCGACACCCCCGCCCGGTGGAGGCCTGCAGCCAGGAATGGGCGCTGAATTAATTCTCGAGTATGGACGCTCGGTGCCCGACATGAGCGCCGAAGATCTGATGCACGACCTGAATTACTTCCTCGACTTCTCGAAGGAGCATTCGGCGGCTGTGGATTGGGTGGAGTCGCTCCCGCCGCAATTCAAGCAAGCGATTAAGGATCACACCGCGCTCGAAGGAATGGACCACGAGATGGTTCTCGCGTCTTTGGGCCGCCCGGACCACAAGGTGCGGGAAACGAGGCCGGGCGGTGAGCAGACCGAGGACTGGATTTACGGCACTCCTCCCGCGAAGACTGTGTTCGTCACCTTCGCGGGCGATCGCGTCGTAAAAGTGAAACAATACGATTGAGTCGCGTTGACATTTTCTCCCTCGCGCCCTAGCATTCCCCGTCGAAGAAACGCCTGCCGGTTGTACCGACGGTTCGTATCAAACAAGCTCCCGGAGGAACTATGCCAGTGAAAGTGGGAATCAACGGTTTCGGACGCATCGGCCGCAATATTTTTCGTGCGGCGCTGGGCGATCCGGCGATCGAAATCGTGGCGGTGAACGACATCACCGACTCGAAGACGCTCGCCTACCTGCTGAAGTACGATTCCATTCTTGGCAATCTTCC
>DATNKB010000164.1:0-16640 GCA_035603595.1 Candidatus Dormiibacterota bacterium | reverse complement strand
AACAATTTTGTAAGGCCAGCCGCTCCGCACCGGCTGCGCCTAACCGCCGCCCCACACATATTTCATTCCCAGCCGGAAATTGCGTCCCAGCGCCGGAAAGCCCACGGCCGTCTGGTATTTTCGATCGAAAAGATTTTCGACACGCGCCGTCACCGAAAATCCATAGTGCACCGGCAAAATCGCGGCCGTGTCCCATCGCACCCAAGCTGGATCGCTCGTAATCCCCAGCCCGGTGAAATCGCTATCCGTTGCGCGTCCCACATAAGTTCCCGCCACCATCCAGTTCATCTGTCGCCACATTGCATTCATCGTAAGGTTTGCCGAATGCAGCGGCCGGTGAAACAGCCGGTTCCCAGGTTCCAGTGTCGGGTCGGTGGCATTTGGTGAGACCAGCACACGTGAATTGTCATACGTGTAGTTCCCCGTGATGCGAAGCCAGTTCGTCACCTTGGCTTCAAATGTGGAGATCGCACCGTACGCCCGCGCCTTGTCGGTATTGAAAAATGTCCCAGTGCCGAAGGGGCAGGTGGGCGTCGGCGTCAAATCTTCACCCAAGCTCACGATATCGTGGAAGTCGTTGTGAAAATACGTTACAGAAATTTTCAGCCGGTCCGATGCGAGCATCTGTTCGATCCCCGCATCCACGGTTGTACTACGCTCCGGACGCAAATCCGGATTGCCAGGA
Source organism: Candidatus Dormiibacterota bacterium (assembly GCA_035603595.1). Lineage (GTDB taxonomy): Bacteria > Acidobacteriota > Terriglobia > Acidiferrales > UBA7541 > Palsa-295. Next base: position 15,955 of record DATNKB010000164.1, on the reverse strand, counting down.
AAGCAGGGATCCTGCTCGAACGACTGAACGAAAGTCGGCTCCTTGATTCCCAGTCCATAGGACGCGCGGAGCCGCGTCGAGCCCCAAAAATCGTGACCGTATCGCGCGGCATACGATACTCCGGTGCGCGGCACCACTTTTGTTCCAAAACTCGCATTGTCTTCCGCGCGCCCGCCCGCGGTCACCAGCAGGCGTCGCCAGAATTGATATCGCCCCTCGATGTAGCCCGCTTGATTATTCCGCCGGACGTGCGGCGGGCCGCCCGGCTCGCCATTTTCCACTTCGTACGCGTAGCCCAGCGTCACGCCTCCGCGCGCTGCCACGTAACTCGCCTGTGCGTCCAATCCCGTCCGATAAAATTGGTTGAGAGAGGTGAAAAAAAAGTCGGTATCGAGAATTGTCTGGCGAATATACGCGTCGGTTCCCATCACGCGATATTTCCAATGTGGCCCGTGCGCGAATTCCCAGATGAGGCTCGCAAAGAAATTGTGCTGATTGATATGGTTGGTTGGCGTCGGCGCAAACGTCTGCCCGGGCGATCCTCCATCGTTCGAATCATTTCGCAGTGACGCGTGAATCTGATTGTTTTCGCCGAATTTGTATCCGAAGGCTCCTGAGAGCGCGGTGTTGCGAAAATAATCGTTCTGCCCCTGGCCGCCCGTTGAAAAATAGGAAGCCGCCGCCGAGTAGTCGAATTTTCCGAGAACGCCGCTCAGGCTTCCGCCGCCGTTTGCGGTGCCAAATGTGCCGCCGTCAGCAAACACGCTTATGATCGGAATTGTCGTCGTCCCGCGATGCGTGAAAAGCTCCACCGTTCCGGTCATCGCATCCGATCCATACAGCGCGCTCGACGCGCCGTGCACTACTTCGATTTTGTCGAGATTGCCGAGATCGAATCCTTCGAGATCGATGTCCCCTCCGGGCTGGTTTGCCGGTGCGCCGTCGATCAGCACTTTCGTGAAGTTTGAATTTCCGCCGCCAAGAAACATCGTGGTAATTCCACCATATGCGCCTTCTTGCGCCACGTTGATTCCACCCGACGTCATCAAAATCGGCGCCAGCCACAATTCCTGCCGTTCGCTGATGTCTTCGTGCGAAATCACCGCCACCGGAAAAGGCGATTTGTCGGCTTCGATCGGTATCGTCGTGGCGGACACGATGACGGTGGCCGATTCCTGCCTTAGCGCGAGGTGAACATCCCAGGTTTCCGTGCTGCCGGCCGTCAGCGTGAATTCTCGCTGTTGGCGTTCGAACGACCGATTGTTGATCGTCACCCGATAGCGTCCTGGAGCAAGCCTCAGGACGAATTTTCCATCAGGGCCGCTCTGTGTGGTGACTTGTGCTGCCGGAGTCGCGGAATCCGTGGGCTCCGCAATTACTTGCGCAGCAGACACGGCCGCGTCACTCGGGTCGGTTAGCGTTCCTGTGATTGTTGCGTTACGGGTGGAATTTGATTGGGCTTGTGTGTGTGTGGGAACTGCGAAAAGGAACCCTAGAAAACTTCCGCCTGCTATGGCCAAAAAACGCGCCAGTCTCATTTTTCCTCCTCTCCCTCTCGCGCGGGAGTTGAAGGTTGTCCGGACGCGCATACCTGGCTCGACACTGATCAGGCATTCGCTTCCGGATTGAGGCTCCGCAGGTCTCCTGGCTTGGCGAATCGCTTCGATTGCTTTCACGTTGTCGCAAAAGCAATCGGAGCAGCGGCGCGGCCTTCCCACTCCGGCCTGAATCTCGCGATTCAGAACTCAGAACAGTGGCACGCGCCGAATACTTCCGCCTTACAGTCGCGCGGCGGCGACGGCTTTTAACCGTCTTCCCTTGCGCGGAGTCTCTCGTGATTGTTGACGGCGCCGCATATCACTCAGCGCCGCTTGCGAAGGCCAAGATCCACCTCCGCGATACTCACTAATGGCTTCCCCTCAAAATCACTCGCGGCCGCCCAGTTACTCGCAGCTCCACCTCGAGCGGCGCTTCAAATACTTCTTCGAGCAAATCGCGTTGATACACTTGCGCGGGCGTCCCAATCCGCAAAGGCTTGCCCTTTTGCAGCAACACGATCCGATCCGAAAACTCCGCGGCAAGATTCAATTCATGCGTCACTACTACTACGGTGTAGCGATTCTCATCCGAGAGTTTCCGTAACCGCCGCAACAATTCCACCTTGCCGCCAATGTCGAGATGCTGCGTCGGCTCGTCGAGCAACAGCAACGCCGGTTGCTGCGACAGTGCCCGGGCCAGAATCACGCGCTGTTTCTCGCCGCCCGAAAGCTGCTCCATCCATCGGTCGCGCAACGCATCGGCACCCACTTGAGCCAGCGCATTGCCAGCCATCAAGCAATCTTCATCGGATTCGAATCGCAACCGCCGCCCGTATGGGTAGCGTCCCTGCAGCACGTATTCCCACACGCGCAGCGGAAAGAGCAACTCGCTTTCCTGCTGCACCAGCGCGATTTTCTGAGCACGCGTGCGCAAATCGAGACCCCCTACTTCGGCGCCGTCCACCTCCACGCGTCCTGAAAGAGGCTTAATCACGCCGCCGAGCAGTTTGAGTAATGTCGATTTGCCGCTCGCATTCGGGCCCAGAATCGCGATCAATTCCCGCTGCTGCGCCTCGAATGTGACCGGGCCCAAAATAAACTTCGGTGCGGATCGATCCGTCGCAGAATACGCGTAGCTCACCTGTTCCACTTTCAATCGCGGGCGCGGATCTGTCCCGAATGGACGCGTTTGCGTCTGCGCTCCGCTCGACGTTCCGCTTCCCGCTGTCGCGCTCATCGAACTTTCCGTCGCATCAGATAAATAAACACGGGCGCTCCGGCGAGCGCAGTCATCGCGCCCACCGGCAATTCCGTTGGAGCCACCACCGTGCGTGCCAGCGTATCGGCAATCACGATCGCAATCGCGCCGCCAAGCGCTGACGCGGGGATCAGCAACCGGTAATCTGTTCCGAACATCATTCGCATCACGTGCGGCACCAGCAATCCTACGTATCCAATCGCGCCGCTCACCGAAACCGCGAGGCCGGTGAGCACCGACGCGCCGATATAGACCACGAGTTTCACGCGCTTCACATTCACGCCCAGGTGCCGCGCTTCCTGCTCGCCCGTTAGAATCAGATTCAAATCCGACGAAGTGGTGTAAATCGACCCTAGCACGACGAGCAAAATAAAATAGAGCCAGCGCAAATCGATCGCGGCCGGCGACGACAAATCACCCATCAACCAGAACGCCATCCCGCGAAGATCCCGGCCGCTGAGTGTCGTCATCAAGAACATGATGATGGCCGACAAAAACGAGGCCGAAACGATTCCCGCCAGCAGCAGCGTGGGGCTATCGAGCTGTCCACCGCGCCGCCCGAGAAAATAAACCGCGGTGATTGTCGTCGCCGCCCCCGCGAATGCCGCGATTTGGATCAAGCCTGGCACGTGTGGCGCAATCACCAGGCTCACAATCGCTCCGAGCGCCGCACCGCTCGAGACGCCCAGCACGTACGGATCGGCCAGCGGATTTCGCAGCAGCGCCTGAAAGCCTGCGCCCGCCGTCGAAAGCGCCGCGCCTACCAAAATCCCCAGCGCAATTCGCGGTAGCCGCAGCCCAAACACGACGAGCCAAAATTCCGACGGAATCTGCTCCCGCTGCCCGGCGACGCCGCGGAAAAGCGTCATCACGATTTCGCTGATCGAAATTGGATACGCCCCCATTCGCAGCGAAATCACAACTACGACAAAAAGCACCGCCAGTAACAACCCGCACACACCAAAAATTCTTCGCGGCGTCAGCGGCTTCAAAGCGCAGCCCCTAAATACGCATCATCGAATTTCGCAGTAGGGGCGGGTCTAAGACCCGCCCGCGTATCAAACTCCTCGATCGCCCCTACGCGCACTGGACTCCCATTTTCCATTTCCACTTTTCCATTTTCTTTTTTCAGGAATGCGTCCGGATGAACTTCTCGCGCCAGCTGCTCAATTGCATCCACCAATCCCGGCGACGGTCGGTTAATCTCTTCGGTGATCACCGCGATGTGCCCCAACTCCACCGCCCGCAATTGCTTCCAAGCCTCGCGCGATCGCAGCGCACCCAGTTCCTCCGCGCCGAATCCCGCATGATTGCTCGCAAACACGATGTAGTCCGGCTGCAGCCGTACCACTTCCTCAAAACTCACGCGTGGCCATTTCTGCTGCGACAAAATCACTGACTCTGCCCCCGCCCATCGCAGCGCGTCCGCGATAAAAGTATTTTGCCCGATCGTGATCAGCGGATCCTCCCACACCACGAACAGTGCGTGCACCTGCGGCACATCCGCCAGCCGAGCCGCGAGCGCATCGAGCCGCGCTTGCAATTTCGCGACAAGCGCCGCCCCTCGCGCTTCCGCTCCCATCAGCCCCGCAATTCGCTCTGTCGACTCCAGCATTCCGCGCACCGTCTGCGGGTCCGTCGTGTACACCGCGACGCCGACTTTCGCGAGCCCGTCAACCGTCTCGATGCGATTGATCGACGTCGTCGCCAGCACCAAATCCGGATGCAGCGCGACGATCGCTTCGAGACTCGGATTCTGCGCCCCGCCAACGTGAGGTTTCAATTTCGCAGCAGGCGGCGTGTCACAATAATCCGTATCGCCCGCAAGCCGCTCCTCGAGCCCCAGCGCATAAATCGTCTCCGTCAGATTCGGCGCAAGCGACACAACGCGCTTCACGTCAGCCGGAATCGCAACGCGCCGCCCGGTCTCATCCGTGACAACTCGCGCGGGCTCAGTCTTAGCGGCGCTGCTCTGCGGCAATATGGCTGCGCTTGCCACAACCAGGACCGCGTGCGCAGCACAGCCAAGCATCGCGCAAAAAATCCCCGCGCACAAAAAATTCCGTCGTCGCCACCCGCGCCCCAATTCCATCTCCCAACAAAGAACCCGCGAAAAGTGGCGCAGGCACTCCTTGTTTACCCTGAGAACCGAAGGGCCTGCGCTCTGGCGACCGCATCAACCACCCGCGCAATTCGCGCTCGCTCCGCCAGTCGAGCCAAACGCAAACCTCTACGCGCAACAAAAAAGCCTCGCGAGAATAGCGAGGCCAATCGCCACACTCCTTCTCGCGAAGAGTGCCAGCTTCGACCAGCCCGGGCAGGTTTCCTGACTCACAGCCGCTCGCGCCCATCATTCCTCGCGCCGACCGCTCACAGTGGCGGGACCGTGGCCGATTTTCACGGCCTTCCCCTCAACCCGTGCCAGCTAAATTGTCCATCGGAAGTCTATGCGCGCCATCTCACGCTGTCAATTCGTCGCGCCCGTGCCCTACCGATTCTTCCACTTCGGCGCCCGCTTCTCCACCTGCGCCCGCAAACCTTCCTGCGAATCTTCCAAATCGCCCAGCTCGTTCAAAAATACTTTCATCGAATTCCGCACGCCGTCGCGCAACGGCAATCCCAGGCTCCCCAGAATCGCCTTCTTCGCCATCGTCAACACCGGCCCCGACTGCGCCGTCACCTTCGCAATCAAATCGTCCACGCGCTTCGGCAGCTCCTCTTCGCTCACCAGCCAGTTCACCAGCCCCACTTCCCGCGCTCGCTCCGCCGTCATCACCTCGCCTGTCAACACCTGCTCGAGCGCCAGCTTCGGCCCCAGAATGTACGGCAGAATCGCCGCGGCCAGCGGAGGAAACACGCCCAGCTTAATTTCCGGCTGTGCAAATCGCGCGCGCGGCGTCGCAATCACCAAATCGCCCAGCGCCGCCAGCTCCGCGCCTCCCCCATACGCCGGCCCGTTAATCACCACCAGCACCGGCTTCGACGTGTCCAGCATCGCCGAAAACGCGTTGTGAAACGCGTCCAGCAATTGAAACACGCGCCGCTGCGTATATTCCCCCAGCTCGATGCCGCCGCTGAACGCTTTCCCCGCCGAATCCATCACGATCAATTTAATTTCGGCACGCTCGCTCAACGAATTGATCCCCGCCGCCACTTCCGCCAGCATCCGCTCGTTCAGCAAATTATGTTCAGGACGGTCCAGCGTCAGCCGCGCCACCTCGCCCGTCGTGCGAAATTTCACAAACTGAAAATCCTGCACCTGCGGCGCGTGGATTGCCGACATCGTCCCCAGCACTTCCGTCCCGCCATTTCGCCCACTATTCTTCTGCATCCGCATCGCTTTGGCCCCTCGCTCTACCTTTTACGTATTTCTTTTCTGAGTGCCCCACTCTTCGCCGACGTTGCGAAGCCTGGGATTTCGATTTCTGGAAATCGAAATCATCCGAACCTTAAGCCTAGCCCGTTCCCCCGCCGCCCGCCACGCGCTTGCGCCCCGCATGCTCCCAATCCGCCAAGCCCGTCGTCACTCCATCGACACCCCTGAAAAGAAAACACCGCCCCCGTGCAATAATTTCGCCCCCTCCCCGCGCTCGTACTACGCCGCGACCGTACTAACCCGTCACCTAACACGTTTCCTTTGACCACTCGATGCCGATTCGCCCAGCGCGTAACAATCCGCGCGATTGGCCCAGCATCTGCCCAAGCCCCAGAGCCCGCCCAATTTGCCCCGCCCACATTACGAGAGTCACTAGACCTCTAGGAGGCACTGCCTAATGGCAAACTCAGGATTTTCCAAACCAACGCTTCGCAACTTTCTCTCGGGCGCCGCCCTCGCAGCATTCTTGCTTTTCGCTGCTACCGCGTCCGCGCATCACATTTCCGCCGCATGGCATGGGGCGCAGCAGGCCAACGCGCAAGCCAATGAAGTTTCCGGCAAGGTCACCGCCATCGCTCCCGATAAGAAATCGATCTCGCTCGAAGTCACCGACCAGAACAAGACCAACACCATGCAATTCGCCATCGACGACAACACGCGCGTCACCGGCCGCGTCAGTGTCGGCACCATGGCCAGCGTCCAATACGAAAGTTCCGACGGCGGCAAACTCGTAGCCCGCAACATTTCGCCGAAGACCCCAACCCAGTAGCGCATAGCATCGCACCTCACGAACGGGCTTCACCAACGCGCAGCCGGTCGGCCAAATCCTACCCAAGGGCCACCCCAGGAAAACCGGCCGCTGCGCGGCTTTTTTCTGCCGTAACTGTTGATCCTCCGGGTGCCCCATCCCTCTGCTTTCTTACTGTAGCGCCGGTCTTTAGACCGGCAGGGTTGATTTAGCTGTTGAACTTTCGGGTGCCCCATCCTTTGCGTTTCTCAGCAAAGGGTGGGTCTTTTGACTCACTCTCTCGCTCCGGTTTTCCAGCCTCCAGCCACCAACTTCTAGCACCTTGACACTATTCACCATTCGATCAACGATCCCACTTGATCATCAACACCCCCGAAACCGTGCCCAAATCCACGCCGCATCTCGCCGCCCCAACCGCCGAAACCCAGACCACCGCCCATAGCGCCGCCGCCCAAGCCCACACCACGGCCGCCCCCGATCTGTCGCGCCGAAGCCTCGGCGAAGGCGGGACCCTCCCCGCCCCCGTCTTCTACGACGCCAAGCACCACATCAAAATCTTCCAGGGCGACTGCCTCGACATCCTCGCCGCCATCCCCGAATCCTGCGTCGACCTCATCTTCGCCGACCCGCCCTACTTCCTCTCCAACAACGGCATCACCTGCCACGCCGGCCGCATGGTCAGCGTCAACAAAGGCCAGTGGGACAAATTACCCGGCGCGGACCTTGACCCGGTAAGGGTCAGGTTTGACAAAGTTCATGAGTTTAACCGCGCCTGGCTCTCAGCCTGCCAGCGCGTCCTCAAGCCCAACGGCACCATCTGGGTCAGCGGCACCAGCCACGTCATCCATTCCGTCGGCTTCGCCATGCAGCAGCTCGGCTTCAAGCTCCTCAACGACATCTCCTGGGTCAAGCCCAATCCTCCTCCCAATCTCTCCTGCCGCTATTTCACCCACGCCACCGAAACCATCATCTGGGCCGCGCGCGATAAGAAGAGCCGCCACAAATTCAACTACAAGCACATGAAAGAAATCGCCGGCGGCAAACAAATGAAATCCGTCTGGCAAATCCTTCCGCCAGACAAATCCGAAAAGCGCCAAGGCAATCACCCCACCCAAAAGCCCGTCGCCCTCCTCGAACGCATCCTCCAAGCCGCCTCCGACGAAGGCGACCTCGTCCTCGATCCCTTCCTCGGCGGCGGCACCACAATCCTCAGCGCTCTCCGCCTGCGCCGCCACGCCTTCGGCTGCGAACTCGACATCGAATCCGTGAATCTCTCCCTTCGTCGCATCTGTTCCGATCTGGTACACGTCCAGATTTCTGCGTTTCCCCTCCACTTTGATCTTGATCCGCCATCGCGATTCATGGATCGATCGAGTAGCGACGCAAATCGCGCCGCTCGCGTGCCCAGCCCACTCCAACTCGTCCAGCAAGAGCGCCGCTTCTATTTCATTGGCCGCGCCGATCGCCGCGTCATCTTCTCTGTTATCGCCGATTCGCTCGACGAAGCCCGCGCAAAATTCCGCGCCTCCGGTGCCTCCGACTCCGACGCCCTCTTCATCATCAAAACCGAAACCGAAATCTATCTGGCTTGATAGTGACGACCATCACCGGCCACGGCGCTTCGGTTTTCTAGCCTTAGTGTGCACAACCCGCCAGCTCTTGTACGGCTCGATGTCCCTTATCCCACACCGCGGGCATCGGGAATTGCAGCAACATGACCAAACATCGGCCCATTCCTCACCATCTAGTGGGCATCGATAGTAGTTTACGAATCGCTTTTCAGACATCCTTTACCTCCATCATTACAGTTGCAGCCGGAATCTTCCCTGCAAGACCGTGTCCATGATCTAATCCCACGCATGTCAGGCGACGCCGCAATTCGATCGCACAAGCCTTCGTACTTCCTCGTGTCAGTCTCAACTCGCGAGAACTTGGAATTGTGCATGCTTCATGGGTTGGCAGGATTTCCTAGCGGGGGAAAACGGGGCCTGGACGTTCTGTGAGATCGCAGAAGGTGACTTCGTTTCTTTCCTCTATGGAGCAAGGGCTCACAACCTCTATGAAGTCTCGAAACGGGAGGCGCTGCGCGATGCTTTATCTCTGCCACCGTGGGAGCCGCTGACATTTCGCGAAACCGGCAGGACGTACTCCTTTCCCTATCGATTGCTTCTGCGACCTGTGCGAACTTTTACTGAGTTATTAGTTCGAGCCGAATTTGCGTATGTTGCCGAAAATTTGCTTTTGCGTGGCGGCTATAGCAAGACGCATTTTCAAGCGGACCAAACAACTCTACAGAGTGTTTCCGAAATGGGAACCGTCGCAAACGGCGCGGTCGAGCCTCTTGCTCTGCCCGAATATACAACTTTCACTTTGCGCTTTTCCCGAACCAAGTCTCTTCTGAAGACCCCAGAAATCGTCCGCTTTAGGGAAACAATTCTGCAGGCCGCGATTCGCAGAAATCTGATGCTTCGAGACAATCTGGACCGCCTGCTGAAGGAACTTGGCCTGAACGGCATAAATGCCGACGACCTGGAAATACTCGGCGAAAAAGCGTTGCCCGAGGGTCACGTCGACCTCCTCTTGAAACGGCGCGTTCCTTTAGGATCAGCATTAAAAATTCCCATAGAAGTGAAAACGAACCGCGCACAGTCCAAGGACCTCATTCAATTGCGCGACTACATGAAGGAACTTCACGGCGAGTGCCCTATAGGTGTGCTCATCGCTTCAGATTTCGGAAGGTCGGCCATCGAGGAAGCCAGCAAGGTACAAATGAAGTTGGTCAAGTATAGTCTCAGTGCTGATCTTAAGCAGACTCCCACTTTTCAAGAAATCTTCGACGGATTGACGCTTTCTGCCCTCGAGTAAGTGCCAGAACCATATTTTCTACGGATACGAAATCGCTCGCTGGTGCCCAACCTTCGGGTTCTGAAGACTGCGACGCTCGCATTCATATTTCATTGCTCACTTAAACACCCACAGGCAGTCTCATTCTAGTCTGGAGGAGTTGACCGTCTAGCAATCGGCCAACACCAATACGACAAAGAACGAGGAGGTCGAGCTTCATATGAAAGCACTCATTGTCACATTCTGCGCGCTGCTGTTCATTGCCGAGGCATTTGCGCAGCAATCAAAGCCCGCCGATACCGACCATGACACGGGCCACGCCACGCACCCAAATCAACCTGCGGATGAGACCGACGGCACTCCCGGCGTCATTACTGGCTACGTTCGCGATATCGCCTGCCTTGTTCAAAACCCCAAAGCGCGTGCGGCAATTACGCCGGTGGCAAAGGATTGCCTGAAAGAATGTGTCCGCGGAGGCTCGCCCCTCGTAATCCTCTCCGAAGACGGCTTCCTCTACGTCCCGATCTCGACCGAAACCCCCGATAAAAGCGTCCACTCTCAAATGTTGCCCTATGCAGGCAAGTACGTAAAAGTGAGCGGCAAACTCTTCGAGCGCGGCGGCCTGCGTTCAGTCTCAATCGAGAAAATCGAACCAATCACCAGGCCCCCCGACTCCAAAATCCCCACTTCCTAAAACGCCCAGAGCATCCGCCCGCGCCGTGTGCCCTTACGCCTCGGCCCTTTGAACTTTCGACCGCCCCATCCTTCGACTTCTGAAGGGTGTGACGCTGTTGACTCGTCTCGGGCCCCTGTCCAAGCGCCGTAGGCGCGGTTTGTGCGTCCCGACTTTTTCGTCGGGGCGCGACAGAAGTTAGCCCAGCGCGTAAGCGCTGGGTACACAGTCCGCGCAAAGCGCGCCTACCGCTCGCGGCGCCATTCCCGCGAGCCTTTGTTCGAGGATTGGACGCATTCGACCGTGCTCACCAATCACGGCACAAGCTTCTTGATCACCGCCGCAAGCTGCTCCGCAAGCCGTCCTGTCTTCGCCACCGATTCCAACTGCCGATAAATGTCCTCGACGTCTCCATGTTTCCGAACCCCCACGGCGCAAACCGCCACCACGCGCTGTGCTGGATAAATCCGGTAAACGATGCGGTGATTTCCAAACTCGTGCTTCCAATAGTTCGTCAGGGCCCCGCGCAACGGCAAACCGTAACCCTCGGGATCAACCGCCAGCTTTCTCTCGAGGACTTTGCGCAATTGCTTCCGAATACTGCCATCGAGGCTCTTGATGTCGGCGGCTGCGTCTGGGGTATATCGCAGCTCAAAGGCGGGAATTGCAGTTCCGGGCTCGCTTGGAGCGTGCGCCGGCTCGCGATCTCTACGTCGCTTGCTCATCCACCGAACACATCTTCAGTTTTCAGCAATCGTCCCGCGCGAACATCACCGTCAATCGTCTTCGACAGCTTCAGCAAACGATCGGCAAGGTCCCGGTCGGCCAGAATCTCCAGTGTCGCCAGTATCGACTCGCGCTCCTTCATCAGCGAATCTAGAAATTCCTTATCCACCAGATATTTTGCCGGCTGACGCCGATTCTCCACCAGCACCACCGTATTAGCCGTCGCCGCCTTCAAATGATTCCGAAGGTTCTGCCGCAGATCGGTAGCCGTAACTTTCTTCACCGCCACCCGTCCTCTCGCCATCACGCCCCTCCTGCCACCATTCTACTAATGTACGTTTCACATTTCAAATGTACATTCCGCTAGGGTATCGTGTCAATCCCCTAGGTGGGAGCCCATGCTTGAGCAGGGGAGCGGGGTACGGTCTTTACGCCTCGGTCCTTCGAACTTTCGGGTGCCCCATCCTTCGGTTTCTGAAAAGGCGGGGCGCTCTTGACTCGTCTCGGCCCCCAATCCAAGCACCGTAGGTGCGACACAATTTAGCCCAGCGCGTGAGCGCTGGGTACCCAGTCCGCGCGAAGCGTCTACCGCTCGCGGCGCCCTTCCCGCGAGTTGTCTTCATCTGTTGGCACGTCTGGCGGGAGCCCCCTGCTTCAGCAGGGGGAGCTGGACTTGGAGTCCAGCGAAAAAAGCGCAAACTCACTATCGGTTTTAGCCGCGGGAAGCCCGGGCGGGTGGCCCGGTCTTACGCCTCGGTCCGTTGAACATTTGGTGCCCCTCCTTCGATCTCTGATGGGTGGGACGCTTTGGACTTTTTCACCGCTTCTCCAAGCGCCGTAGGCGCGACACAATTTAGCCCAGCGCGTAAGCGCTGGGTACACAATCCGTGCAAAGCGCCTACCGCTCGCGGCGCCTTTCCCGCGAGCCTTTGCCGTGCTCTCGCCGTTCGCCACCAGCACCAGAACCGTATTTATACGGATAGAAACGCGCCACCGCTCCTGTTAGCATGAGTCGGGGAATTTCTTGATATGAGAAAAATTGGCGACAAGGCAACCGGCACTGTGATTCAGGGGCTCCTTGATTTCCGTCCAAGCGCTTTTCTCACCGGCGCGACTCGAATTTCTAATCGTAAATCTGGAATTAGAATTCATCCTAAGCCACGAGAAATCAGCACACTACAAATTTCTAATCGCAAATATTCGCCGCTTTTTGATCGCGGTTTCGGTATCTCGCCTCGCTTTCTAATCTACGGTTCCGCGATTAAAACTCCCCGTAACACTCTTGAAAGCAACACATACGAATTTCTAATCGGCGGTAAATAGGGTGTAGTGACGCCACTAACCACTAGTCACTCGCCACTAGCCACTGCCTTCAGGTATTCTGCTGAGCCTATGTTGGACTTGGGATATGTGCGAGAGCACCTGGATGTGATTGAGAAGATGGCGCGCGACCGCGGCGTTACGCTGGACCTCGCGGCGTTTCGCGAGCTGGATGCTGAGCGGCGGCAGATTATCACCTCGATCGAGCGGCTGAAGGCTGAGCGCAACAAGGCCAGCGAGGAGATTGCGCGGCTTGGCAAGATCGTCCACGGCGGCGATAAGGCCAAGGAGCAAATCAAAGAACAGATTAAGGAGCACGTGGCCGGTGGTGAAGAGACGCTTGCAGCCGCGATGGCGGAGCGCGATGCGCTGCTGGCTAAGATGAAAACCGTGTCAGAGGAAATCAAGCGCGGCGACGAGCGCATCGCTGAGCTTGACGAGCGGCTGAGGCAGTTTCTGCTGACGATACCGAATATTCCGCACTCGAGCGTGCCGGTGGGAAAGAGCGCTGCGGACAACGTCGAGGTGCGGCGCTGGGGCACGCCGCCGAAATTCGATTTCGCGCCGAAGCCGCACTGGGAAATTGGCGAGGGCGCGGGGATTCTCGATTTCGAGGCGGCGATCAAAATTGCGGGCTCACGCTTCGCGGTCTACAAAGGACTCGGCGCGCGGCTCGAACGGGCGCTCGCAAATTTTTTTCTCGATGTGCATACGCACGAGCACGGGTTCACGGAAGTGCTGCCGCCGTTTCTGGTGAACACGGCGTCGCTTGTGGGCGTCGGTCAGCTTCCGAAATTCGCGGAGGATATGTTCCACGTGGAAGGCACCGACCTGTGGCTCACGCCCACGTCGGAAGCGGAATTGACGAACCTCTATCGCGACGAAACGCTCGACGCGGACGCGCTGCCGATCAAAGTGTGCGCGTGGACGGCGTGTTTTCGCTCCGAGGCGGGCGCGGCGGGAAAGGATACGCGCGGCATCAAGCGGCAGCACCAGTTTCAGAAGGTGGAGATGTTCAAATTCACGCGGCCGGAGCAGAGCTATGACGAGCACGAGTCGCTGGTGCGCAGCGCGGAAATGCTGCTGCAGAAACTCGGGCTGCACTATCGCGTGATGCTGCTATGCACCGCGGACATGGGATTCGCCTCGGCGAAAACGTACGACATCGAAGTGTGGCTGCCTTCGACGAATGATTTCATGGAAATTTCGTCGTGCTCGAATACCGAAGCCTTTCAGGCGCGGCGGTCGGGGATTCGCTTCAAGCCGCCCGGCGGCAAAAAATCGGAATTCGTGCATACGCTCAACGGCTCAGGGCTAGCGGTGGGGCGCACGTGGATCGCGCTGGTGGAAAATTTCCAACAGGCGGATGGCTCGGTGGTGATCCCCGAAGCGCTGCGTCCATACATGGGTGTGGATCGCATTCCGAAAAAATAACTGCGAAGAGGAAATTCAAAAACGCCGGCGAGACGCCGGCGGTACAAAAACCCGGCGCGAAAACCGGGGACGAAAGTCCAGCTGAGAAATCTATGTGCCGCCGACCAGCACCATCGGACCTGTGGGCTGCGGCATGCCGCCGGCGGGCTCGAGCGTGATCGCGAACATTTTTGGCGCGATGCCTTCGGGGACTTTTGACATCCAGTGCGCAGTGTCGCTGGTGGCGGGATTGAAAACGCCCGCGCTGATTGGCTTTCCTTCCATCGGAACCACCCAGAGCTGATAGCTTTTGTCGTCTGGCGACGGAGCAATCCACCCGTCGTACATCAGCAGGCCCATTTTTTCGTTGTACATCACTTCGCCGTCGCCTTTGATCATGCCGGGCTTGGGCGCGAGCAAGACTTTGATGGTGTCTTTCGAGGTGTAGAGATGCAGCATCTCCTGCGCGTCGGCTAGCTGCCTCTGCGTCTTGTCGACAGACGCGCCGAGGCCGGCAAGCTGTTTGGTGAGGCGATCGTTTTCGCGCCAGAGCATCACGGTGGCGATGAGAAGCGCGACGCAGGCGGGCGCGAGAATTCCGAAGAGCCAGCGGCCGGCGAGGCCGCGCGGCGGGTCGGGCGGAGCGAATTCACGACCGGTTCCAGGGGCCGGAACTTTCGCGCTGTCCGACGGCACCTTTAAAGGCACGGCTGAAGGCGCTTGCGATTCGGCGCGGACGTGGCGCAGCAGGCTATCCTTCACCGCGGCAGACGGTTCGACGCGCGGGGCGGCGAACGAGATTGCGGCGACGCGTCCGCGGGCGACGGCGAGTTTGCGGGCGCAATCGGCGCAGGCGGCCAGATGCGATTCGATCGCTTGCTTCTCGTCGCCTTCGAGCGCGCCGAGAACGTAGAGATCGAAATCTTCTTCGCGAGTTGGATGGCCGTTTGTCATTTCTTGTTCGTCATCGCCATGTTTCGTGGCTACGTGTTGTGACTCATCGTCGACTGCAAATTCCGTCTCAAGGTCTCGATTGCTGAACGAAGCCTTGTCTTTACAGTTCCGAGTGGGTCGCCGGTTCGTTCCGCTATTTCGCTGTGCGTCATGCCTTCAAAATAGGCTAGTTCGACGGCTGCTCGCTGCTCTTTGGGCAGCGAGTCGAGAGCGCCTTTCACCCGGGTGAGCAACTGCTGTTGCGCGGCGCTCGATTCGAGGTCGAACGGCATCACCACAGTGTTCTCAAGGATTTCTTCTCCGGCGGCCGGATTATGGCGGCGGAGACGGGAGATGGCGCGGTTGCGCGCGATCACCAGAAGCCATCCGGGCAATGAGCCGCGCGCGGGATCGAATCGCGATCCGCTGCACCAGAGCTGGTAGAAAATATCCTGCAAGATTTCCTCGGCCGCCTGAGTGTCGCGAAGGATGCGGTTCAAGACGGACGAGAGCATCCCGGCATAGCGGTCATAGAGGGCCGCCAATGCCGCTTCGTCTCGCTGTGTGATTTTGTGAACCAGCGCCGCGTCCGTGGCCGGCAAATCCGCTCCCGTTTTCGACATCACGAGTGTGTGGCGGCTCCACTACTGAGTACGCGCGTGGCGAGTATCCGGATTGCGCGCGAGGCGCGCCGCCCGGCTGCGCGGAATGAAATGAGCGTAACTTGGCTAGTGTGCGGGGGTCAACGAGGATAATTGGCTGCGGTCCCGGGCGAGGCTGGGGGCGTTGGAGGAATAACTGGCTCGTGAACCAGCCGTCAAGCTACTGTAAACAATGTCCTTATCAGTGCCCGGGTGGTGGCTGGGCCTTCTGGGCCCTTGTAAGGCGGAAAAACCGAGGGGAATCTTTCGCGGGAGTTTCGATTGACATCCTCGGCGGCTTGGCTAAACTTCGACTCGCGCGGGACTTACAGTCCACACAAGGCTCTACAAGTTTTCAGAAATTAGATTTGGCAGGTGAAAGTGGCGCGGCATTACGCGCGCCGGGAGGAAGTGAAGATGGCCACGCTTGCGAAGGCGGCGCCGCAGCCGATACCGCGCATCGCGCCGCGCGAGGATTTGAATCC
>DATNKB010000163.1:0-9081 GCA_035603595.1 Candidatus Dormiibacterota bacterium | reverse complement strand
TTGGAACTATATCATTCTACGATGCTACTCTCACTTCGTCGAGGCCAATGCGGGTCTCGTTTGTTGCACCGAAAAGCCGGAAGGAGAAAAAGAATGTCAGCCGAAGCAAAGTGCCCGTTCCCTCATGGCGGCAGCCCCAGCAGAACGAATCGTGACTGGTGGCCGAACCACTTGAATTTAAATCTGCTGCATCAGCACTCAGCGCTGTCCGATCCCATGGAGAAGAATTTCAGCTATGCAGAGGAATTCAAGAGCCTCGACTACAACGCGTTGAAGAAGGATCTTGCGACGTTAATGACTGATTCGCAGGACTGGTGGCCTGCCGACTTCGGCCACTACGGTCCGCTATTTATTCGCATGGCGTGGCACAGCGCCGGTACGTATCGCACTTTTGACGGTCGCGGTGGCGGCGGCAGAGGCCAGCAGCGTTTCGCTCCACTCAACAGCTGGCCTGACAACGTAAACCTCGATCGAGCGCGGCGCCTGCTGTGGCCGATCAAGCAGAAGTACGGCAAAAAGATCTCGTGGGCCGACCTGATGATCCTCGCCGGTAATGTCGCCCTCGAAACCATGGGATTCAAGACGTTTGGTTTCGCCGGCGGGCGTGCTGACGTTTGGGAACCAGACCTTGACGTCAACTGGGGTCATGAGGCGACCTGGATGGGAACGGACAAGCGTTATTCTGGTGAACGTGATCTCGCGCGCCCATTCGGCGCCACCACGATGGGCCTCATTTATGTCAATCCGGAAGGCCCGGAGGGCGTTCCCGATCCGCTCAAGGCAGCCAAGGATATTCGTGAGACCTTCGCGCGAATGGCGATGAACGACGAAGAAACCGTCGCCTTGATCGCCGGCGGCCACACCTTCGGCAAGACTCACGGAGCAGCCGCCGGCACACAGCTGGGAAAAGAGCCGGAAGGCTCCACGATTGAGGAGCAGGGCCTCGGCTGGACAAGCGCCTACGCCACCGGCATCGCAGGCGACGCCATCACCAGCGGCCTCGAAGTGACATGGACCACCACGCCAACAAAATGGAGCAACGACTATTTCGAGAACCTGTTCAAGTACGACTGGGAGTTGACGAAGAGCCCGGGCGGTGCGCACCAGTGGAAGCCGAAAGGCAATGCCGGTGCAGGCACAGTGCCCGACGCCCACAATCCTTCAAAGCATCACGCTCCCGCGATGCTCACCACCGATCTCTCTCTGCGCCTCGATCCTATCTACGAAAAGATTTCGAGACGCTTCTACGAGCACCCGCAAGAGCTTGCGGACGCCTTTGCCCGCGCATGGTTCAAGCTGACTCATCGCGACATGGGCCCACGCGCGCGCTACCTCGGTCCTGAGGTTCCGAAAGAAGAACTGCTCTGGCAGGATCCCATCCCAGCCGTAAATCATGTATTGGTTGATGACAAGGATGTCGCGGCCCTGAAAGCAAAAATTATTGCCTCTGGGCTTACGGTCTCGCAGCTGGTCACAACCGCTTGGGCGTCGGCGTCTTCTTTCCGTGGGTCCGACAAACGAGGCGGGGCAAATGGCGCGCGCATCCGCCTTGCTCCGCAGAAGGACTGGAAGGTCAATCAGCCCGAGCAGCTCCAGAAGGTGCTAAAGGCGCTCGAAAAGATTCAAAGCGAGTTCAACGCCTCGCAATCTGGCGGCAAGAAAATCTCGCTGGCCGACTTGATCGTCCTGGCGGGTTGCGCCGGTGTTGAGCAGGCCGCGAAGAATGCGGGTATCACCGTGACCGTTCCTTTCAGCCCCGGCCGCATGGACGCTTCGCAGCAGCAGACCGACGTGGAATCTTTCGCGGTGCTCGAACCGGCCTCGGACGGATTCCGCTCGTACTCCACCGGAAAGACTGACGGCACAGCGGAAGTTGAACTACTCGATAAGGCGCAGCTGCTCACGCTCACCGCACCCGAACTGACCGTGCTCGTTGGCGGCATGCGGATGCTCAATACCAACTTTGGGCAGACCAAATTCGGCGTCTTCACCAAGAAGCCGGAGGCGTTGACCAACGATTTCTTCATCAATCTGCTCGACATGCGCACAGTGTGGAAGGCGACCTCGGATGCGAACGATACGTTTGAAGGACGGGATCGCAAGACGGGCGAAGTCCGCTGGACGGCAACCCGAGCCGATCTCGTCTTCGGCTCGAACGCCCAGCTCCGTGCGCTGTCGGAGGTCTACGGAAGTTCGGACGCACACAAGAAATTCGTTCAGGACTTTGTGGCGGCCTGGACCAAAGTGATGAACCTGGATCGCTTTGATCTGGCCCCATCCCGCAGCGCAGTCGCTGCTTAACAACTCGCTGAAAGAGCAGTGCTATTGGTGCCGCTTATGGGCGTCGCTGCTATGGCGACGCCTCTCCGCGGCGGATGCAATCGGCGGAGTGATCGTTGACCATGCCGGTGGCTTGCATGAAGGCATAGCAAATCGTGGAGCCGACGAAGCGGAAGCCGCGTCTCTTCAAATCCTTGCTCATCGCATCGGACTCGGGCGTTAGCGCAGGCAACCGCTGCGATGATTTCCAATGGTTGATTCTCGGCTTTCCGCCGACGAACTGCCAGATGTAGCGATCGAAGCTGCCAAATTCTTTTTGTATTTCGAGAAACGCCTTGGCATTCGAAATCGTGGATGCAATTTTCAGCCTGTTGCGAACGATCCCCGCGTCAGCCATCAGCGACCGAACTTTCTTGCCGTCATAACGCGCAATTTTCGCCGCATCGAAGCGGTCAAATGCGCGGCGGTAGTTCTCGCGCTTATTGAGAATCGTTTCCCAGCTCAAACCGGCCTGAGCACCCTCCAGGATTAGAAACTCAAAGAGCACCCGGTCGTCGTGGACCGGCACACCCCATTCTTTATCGTGGTACTCGATCATTAACGGGCTCGTTGCCCAGTGACAGCGAATGTTTGTGGCGCTTTTCTTTGGTGTCATCGGAGTGATCGCGATCAGCCGACGCGCGCCGGTGCTCACGCAATCGAAGTATATCCGATTGGAGCGGAAGTGAAGCGGGGGCTGCCCGGAATTCCAGGCAGCCCCGATGCGAGGGGCTATTGGTTGGAAATAGTCGCAGTGGTGCCGTCGAATTTCGTGATCGTCACGCTAAACGGTTCGTTGTACGACCTAGCCCGGTCCTGTAATACGCTGAGCGCGACCTGTTCCCCCAGCAGAAGCGACCAGAAAGTCGAACTCCGGAAGTGGATTCCCGCGTGAATCCCGTGGCCAAACGAGACGTTGAAAGCCAGCTTGCTAAGTTCTCCATTGATCGTCAGGCTATTCGCATCCGAGCCCGTATATACGTTCAAATTCTGCCCGTTCGCGCTGGGCACATACACATCTCGCCCCGCGGCTGTGAGTAGCGGCCGGATCTCCTGGTTACAGTCGAAGAAGAATTTGAGCGCTGTGATGCAAGCACCGCCAACTGTGCCATGGCCGGTCGGGTAGCACGGGTGAGTGGGAGAACCTTCCGGAAATGCCTGCGGAATCAGGTAGCTGCCATAGATTCTGCTAGTTTTCCTGACGGCTTGAGAATGCAGCACATCTCGGTGTAGAGCTGCAGCGGCTTGAGGGCCTCTCGAAAAGTTGTTATTGGAATTGCCGAGTCTCACCTGCACTAGAGCCCCATACTCTTCCGGCCTCATCCGCAGATCCACAATCCATTTGTGGAACCAAGCCGCTTTGAGCGCTCGCGTCGCCATTTCGGCAAGTGTGCCAGCCGCGTCCGGTCCGCCAAGGGTTCCGAAAGCTTTTTCCGAGTTTGACCCGATGTACGGGTTGCCGGGATTGGGCGGCGTACCTATCTGAGCCATAACGAGAAAAGCGACGAAATACGCCTGGTACAAGACGTCCACACGCGTGTATGCGGCGAGGTCTCGACCGTTCCGGAGGTAACGCAACGTCGGATCGATCCCCACCGTCCCTACTGAGTTCCCGCCATTTTGAATACTTTGATAGACAGACGGATCAGTTATAAAGTCGCTGCCGCCGCCACCTACAGGAAGAAACGTTTGTAACAATTGAGAGATTGGCTGCACCCCGAGCGCGGTCGGCTGGACCATAAATTGCGAAATATATGGACCCGCCACGTTGCCGTCGCCCGGGTACACCTGTCCGCGAAATAGATTCTGCGTCGTGACTGGAGCCGGGTATTCGTTATTCGAGTTGCTGTTGATATACGAAAGCTCGTTCATGTCCTCGACAGCTTGGGCAGCCAGTGAATTTGTTCCGTAATGCGTGAAAGGCACATCGCGCAACAGCGCGGCCCAGTAATGCTCCACGGCTTCAGCCGCCGTCTGCGCACTAGCCACGCTGGGGCTCGGCGGGATCACCGTAGCGTGCGAATCGAGGCCCTCCAAATCGAAAGCAAGACAACCTTGGGGACAGTTCAGTTTGGAGTTAGATCCTCCTCCCGGCGTTCCCACAACGATGTTCTGAAAGGCTGAAAAGGAGCCCGTCAGGAGGGCATGTTTCATGCTGGACCAGGATCTTGCATTTGGGAGCCCTAGCGAGTCATGCAAGAGTGCCTTGCTATACATGGCGCTGAAATCCGTGAATTCAGCGATGTCTCCATTGTCGGGTTGTACGCCGACATTGATATCCTCGGCCTGAGCAGTGGTCAGCTTGTAGTTGCTGCATTCCCTGGCGCGAAGGCCCGAACCGTAGCCCACCGTGGACGCATCGGCCGTCGAATCCTTCCCGCCGAGTAAGGGTTTCAGCATGATCGAGCTGGCTGTCGCCGCCACTGCAGCCGCCCCGCCCACTCTGCCGAGGAATGAACGCCGGCTCGGGTTCTTGGGTTCATGGATGGCGGTAGGCGGCTGGTCTGTTCCGCCATTGGCTGAGCGACCGCTGCCGTTTTTTGACCGCCCTTCAAGAGCAACGCTTGCAGGCACGGCTCTACAATTCTTTTCCATGGACACACCTCTCCTGGGGCGCAGGTTGACTGGGGCTTCCTAGGAATTTGTCAAAAGTAATCGACGTCGCCGTTCGGACCGTTGTGCTGGGGGAGAAGCAGCGGTCCAAAGCGGAATCAAGGTCTGGTTCCGCCGGAATCAGCAAACGACATCGGACATCACCCGAAAAAACTGGAAGGTTTCTAACTCTTGTAGTGCCGGTCTGTCAACTCAGAATATAGGAAATTTTGAAGACAAACGAGCGTCGTCCCAGGCGGGGATTTCTCCTAAATCATTGAGGGAGAAGAAACTGCGAAGGAAACGCGAAACGTGCGCTCGCGAGCCGGATGCTTTCCGGCTCGCCAGTCACATGCAGGTCAATTCTTGAGGGATTGCGCCTAGGAAATGTGGCGCTCGAGGACCTTTACAATCTGCTCTTTCGGCACGGCACCGACGATCTGTTCGGCCACCTGTCCGCCCTTAAACACGAGGAGTGTAGGAATACCGCGAATATTGAATTTTCCCGCGGCATTAATATTCTCATCCACGTTGAGCTTTACTACCTTCAGCTTACCGGCATTTTCGCGGGCGATCTCCTCGACCGTCGGCGAAAGCATGTGGCACGGGCGGCACCAATCCGCCCAAAAGTCGACCATGACGGGCTGCGTCTTGCTCGCCTCAATCACGTCGGCTTGAAAGTTTGCATCATTAACTGCCTGGATGTTGTCTGCCATTTTCTTCCCTTGAGCGCACGCCATCACACTGCGATAGCATTCACGCTAATGCCTATTAGATGTGCTAATTCCCCGCGGGATTCTGGAACGCTTTGCCGCCTCGTATAGAGTGACATAAGCCGCGGCCGAAGCCTTCCAGGAGAAGTCTTTGGCCATTCCGTTCGCCTGGATAGTACGCCAAATTTTCGGGTCTTTGTAGGCTTTTAACGCCCCTCGGACACACTGCAACAGCGCCCGCCCTTCATACTCGTCGAACTTGAACCCCGTACCGTGGCCCGTTTTTGGATCGTAATACTGCACCGTGTCATCCAGCCCGCCAGTGGCACGCACGACCGGGACGGTTCCATAGCGCAATCCATACAACTGGGTAAGGCCGCAAGGCTCGTAGCGTGACGGGATCAGAATCATATCCGCGCCCGCTATGATTTTATGGGAGAGCGCGTCATCGTAACCGATTTTCACCGCCGCTTTGGCCGGGAAGCTTTCGGCCAGCGCGCGGAAAAACCCCTCATAATCCGGCTGGCCCGAGCCCAGCGCGATGATCGCCAGGTTCTCTTTCATCAAATCGTTCGCCACCTGGGCGATTAGGTCGAAACCTTTCTGATTCACGAACCGCGAAACGATTCCGATCAGCGGGCGATCCATGTTCTCAGAGGGCAGCCCGGCGGTTTCCAGTAGATTTTTCTTGCAGGCTCTCTTGCCATCAAGATTGTGAATCGAATAGTTCTGCGCGATGAAGGTGTCCGCCTCGGGACTCCAGATCGAGTAATCCGCGCCGTTCAATATCCCCACCAGACGGTCCGCGCGATTGAGGATCACGCCGTCGAGATTCGCGCCGTATTCAGGCGTCTGAATTTCCTTCGCATACCGGCGGCTCACCGTAGTCAAGTAATCCGCGAATTCGATGCCGCCCTTCAGGTAATTCACGCCGCCGAAAAACTCCAGCCCGTCGATCGAGAACAGCTGGTCAGGAAGACCGATTCGCCGCATCACCGTGGACGGGAAAAGTCCCTGATAGACCACATTGTGGATCGTGAACACGACGGGCAGCGAGCGCACATTCGGATCGTTCGCGTATTGCGTTCTCAACAGCACTGGAACGAGAGCCGATTGCCAATCGTGGCAATGCAGCACGTCGGGCAGCCACACCCGTTTCGTGAACTCGATCGCAGCGCGCGAAAATTCCGCGAAACGCTCGGCATTGTCCCCATAGTCGCCGTTGTGAGTGCCGTAAACTCCTTCGCGGTCGAAATATTCCGGATCGTCGAGAAAGTAGTAACGCACTCCCGCCACCGGCGCAGCTTCCGCTAGAGCGGGAAATCGCAGCGTATCGCCCTGCGGAATCGTCAGGCTGGAAATAATTTTCGATGTGATTTTGTTGCCGCGATAGCGCGGAAGAAATACGGCTACGTCGTGGCCCATCTCCGAGAGTGCTTTCGGAAGCCCTTCGACCACGTCCGCCAGGCCGCCCGTTTTCGAATACGGAAGGCCCTCGGAGGCAACGAACAGGATTTTCATCGAGCTTTCATCATCCTAAAAAAACGGTAACGGAACCACTCAGCTTCGTCAAGCACGCCGCCCGCGCGATTTCCCGTCGATTATTGCTACACTCGCCCCACGATGGCACGACAGCGAATGGGCCAGCACTTCCTGCGCGATCTCGGATGGCGAAAACGAATCCTCGCCACTCTGCCCCGCGATAACAATGATACATGGATCGAAATCGGCGCCGGCCACGGAGAAATGACGGAATTGCTGGCCGCGAATGGGCGCCGCGTAGTAGCAATTGAAGGCGATCCAAAACTGACCGAGGGCCTGCGGGAGAAAATTGCGTCAAGCTCCGCCGGCTGGAACTCAGTGACCGTGGTTGCCGGTGACGTGCTCGAGCAAGACTTTGCAACTTTGGCGGGAGGCGAACGCTTCCGCGTCTATGGCAACCTTCCCTACTACATCACATCGCCGATTTTGCTTGGTCTCTTCGACTATGCCGATCAGATCGATTCGATTCATATCGTCATTCAACTCGAAGTCGCAGAACGAATCGTCGCTCGACCCGGCCGCCGCGAATATGGATATCTGTCAGCCGCCTGCCAGTTTTACACTAAGCCGAGAATCGCCCTACGCCTTCCGCCCGGCGCGTTTAGTCCTCCGCCCAAAGTGAAGTCAGCCCTGGTCGAAATGAATCTTCCCGGCGAGCGAGCGCGACTAAACATCGGTGACGCGGGGAACGAAACGCGCTTTCTCAAATTTATTCAGGCATGCTTCAGCCAGAAGCGGAAAACACTGCGCAACAATTTGCGGGCGGATTCTTCAGAAGAGCAGATTCACTCCGCACTCACAGCCGCAGGATTGCGCGCAGATGTGCGAGCAGAACAGCTCACGTTGACACAGTTCGCGGAGATTTTTCGGCAGCTCAAATTACTCTGATCTGGCGAAACCCAAGCGGCATCCCTACGAATCTTCAACCACCGCCATCAGCCGATCCGGAAAATCAGTCATCACTCCATCCGCACCCGCGGCAATCACGCGCCGCATTTCATCGGCGTCATCCACCGTCCAAGTAGCCACAAGCAGATCCGCGCGATGCGCCTCCGCAATCAACTCACTCGTGATCAGTGAATTCCGCGGGCACAATTGCCGCGCCCCTATATCCAGCGCTTTCTTCACCGCATCTGTCTGGCCGCCCTCTTCGATCAATAACCCCGTCATGATCGAAGCATCCAGCTTCCGCACACTCTCAATCGTCCCCGGATCAAAGGAAATCACGATCGTGCGCGCCGCATCCTGCTCTTTCTGCAGCGCTCCCACTAACGCGTGATGCATCCCCCAAGCCGCTTCATATTTCACTTCAAGATAAAACACCACATCCCGCGTTCGCCCGAATTCGAGAATATCTTCAAGCGTCGGCAACCGCTGCCCCATATATTGACGGTCGTACCAAAGTCCGTTATCGAGCCGGCGCAATTCCGCGAGCGTGAAGTCAGACACTTTGCCCCGCCCGTTAGTAGTGCGCTCAAGCGTCGCGTCGTGAATCGCAACGAACCGCGCATCCCGCGTGAGGTGCAGATCGGTCTCGATGAACACCACGCCCAATTCCGCCGCCCGCTCAAAGGCTGCCATCGTGTTCTCGGGAGCGTGCCCTGACGCCCCTCGATGCGCTATCACCCAAGGTTTTCGCATGGAAGAATCATCGTATCAGACGGCGTCACGCCGCTGACCGTCTCCGAGAAGGACGGTTGCTGGGATTGCAACCGCAGAGTTCGCGAAATGCAGTACTAATACCTATTACCATTACTGCCCTCGCAGACGCGCTGGCGGAGAAACCCTTCGCAGTAAAGGCAATCTTTTCGACAATTACGGCAACTGGTGGAGAGACCGGGCGCAATTCTTGCGCCTATCCTCGCCGTTGGCGTCAACGCCCGCGGCCTAAGCGCTTGTCCCTCAATGGGATGGG
>DATNKB010000162.1:0-3398 GCA_035603595.1 Candidatus Dormiibacterota bacterium | reverse complement strand
GTCATGCTCGCAGTGAGGCTTAAAGGAACTCTCATCCATTACCCCCGTCTTTGATTAGATGCTTTATTTCCTCGGCGGGAATCTGCAAAGCGAAAGATTTGCGCCGGCCTTTGCGCATATTGTCGAAGCGCGCGAGCGCGTAAAGCGGAAACGAATTCCGGTAGAGGTGATATTTCAAATAAAAGACGCACGGGAAACCTGTGCCGGTGAATTCCGCTTCATCCCATGAGCCGTCTTCATTTTGGTTTTCGGTAAGCCACGCAGCCGCGCGCTCGGAAGCGGGATTGTTGGGGCCGACTGTTGCAAGCAGACCAATCAATGCCCATGCGGTCTGCGATGCGGTGGTCTTGCCTTTGCCTTTGAGCGCCGGATCGTAATAAGAAAGAATGGACTCGCCGAAGCCACCGTCGGGATTCTGCACCGAGCGCAGCCAATTCGCGGCGCGCTGGCAATCTGGATCGGACGATAGCCCCACTGTTTCAAGAGCGCGCAGTACTCCGCTCGTTCCGTAGAGATAGTTCACGCCCCAGCGGCCGTACCAGGAACCGTCAGGAGTTTGATCGTGCTTGATGAAATCACGCGCCCGATCCACGACGGGATGATTCGCGGACCAGCCAAACTGGCCGAGACATTCAAGAACGCGCGCCGTAACGTCGGCGGTCGAAGGATCGAGCATCGCGTTGTGGTCGGCAAACGGAATGTGATTCAGGAACTGGAGATTGTTCTCGTGGTCGAATGCGCCCCAGCCGCCGTCGCTATTCTGCATGCTGACGAGCCAGGCAAGCCCGCGACGGATCGCGCCACGCAGCGGAGCGGAGTCGGGATCGGCGACGCGGCCAAGCGCCATCAGAACGAACGCAGTGTCGTCCACATCGGGATAGAAATCATTCTGAAACTCGAAGGCCCAGCCGCCCGGCGCAGCCCTCTTGTTCTTTACCTGCCAATCGCCGGGACCCAGGATCTGGTTTTTCACCACCCACCGCTCGGCAGCAACCAGTGCCGGATGCGACGGGTCGAGCCCCGCCTCTTCGAGCGAAACCATCGCGATGGCAGTGTCCCAAACAGGCGATATGCAAGGCTGAACGCGAATCGTTCGGTGCCGTTCGTCTTCGACTTCGTAACGCTCGAGGAGTTTGATTTCGCGATGAAGCAGAGGATCATCTAGATCCTGCGCTTCCGCAAGCAGCGCGAAAATCGAATTCATCATCGCGGGATAGATCGTTCCCAGGCCTTCGCTGCGTTCCAGGCGATCCATCATCCATTTCCGAGCGCGAGCGAGGCACAACTTTCGAAACGGCTTCCATGAGGAACGCTCGTAGAGTTTCAATCCGCGTTCGAGCGCAAGAAACGCATTGCGCCAGGTGAAGACGCTCTTATCCCAGGTAAACGATGCCGGTCTCTGCCCCGGAACCTTGAATAGATCGGTGACCGTAACGTCTGCCGGCAGAGGCCATTCTGGTTTGTTGGCGTAGACGATCGCGAGCGGCACGACAATTCCCCGCGTCCAGGACGACATTTCGTAAAGATTCAGCGGGAACCAATCCGGCAAAAGCATCATCTCGGGCGGAATCGAAGGCACCATGTCCCAGCTAATGGCGCCGACCATCGCGAGATAGAAGCGAACATAGGAATTCGTAGCTTCGAGACCTCCGAGGTCCAGTACTTTTTGCTTCGCGCGCTGAATGTGAGGCGCATTTGCGGGATCGCCAGCCAGGCGAAGGGCAACGTAAGCCTTCACCGTCGCATTCAGCTCCGAAGGGCCGCCGTAGAAAATGTACCAGCCGCCGTCTTCGAGCTGGCGGTCGCGGATATAGCGCGCCAGCTTGGCGGTTTTCTCGGATTTAAGCTGACCCAGGATGTGCAGGTAGAGAATGTAATCGGATTCGAGCGTGGTATCGGCTTCGAGCTCGCCCCACCAGTAGCCTTCCTGGGCCTGTGCGGCCAGCATCCAGTCGCGGCTACGGGAGATGGCCTGTTCGACGAGAGACTCGAGGTTGCGGGTTTGAACGACCCCCGTTGCCTGGCTCGCTCCGCTGTAGGAAGTCTCTATACGCAGTCTTGCTTCCGGTGTCATCAATCCCTCAGATATATTTTCTGTCCTTGTCGGCCCATTTGGAAATTGCAGCTGCAGCCCGACCGCGCCCTCATGACCCAGAATGAATGGCGAGGCCCCCTACTTGCGCTGCCTTCTTCGCTGCCCTGCGGAGGGCATCAGAACCGGGCACCCTATTGCTTACCCGTTCTAGCCGCCGCGTCCGCTTGCCCGGCTTCCCCATTAGCCAGTCTATGGGACGTTTTATGAGCTGAAAAACGCTCGGTAAAAACCCTTTGGCCTTATTGCACAGCATCAACTGTTCCGTAACACTAACATTATGTTCGGCTTTGGCTTGTCGGTCAACTGAATTTCCATGTCGAGTGTCCAAACTTATGATGCTGGCAATCGTAAAATGATGCCTGACAAAAATTGCCCCAATTCGGGCGGCAGGGGCGATCCGATTGGTTGAAGGAATCGCGGTTTCGCCATGGCTGGAAGGGATTGGAATCGCGGATCTGAATCCTCCGATGGCGAACGGAAGACGAAAGCATCGGCTAGCTCAAGATTTTCGCGAGCTGAATCCTTGAAGTCCGGATTCGAGGGATCGAGCACCATAACGAACAGCGAAGGCTTCCAGAATCTCATTAGCGCGTCGCTTTCGACTATGGCTTGGTCGGCGTTTGCCAGTTGGGCTGCCAGTGCCGGAAGGACATTTTGCAGGCGATGTTGTTTCGTCTCGATCCATAGGGCTCTATGGGCACCTGCAGCGAGGAAGCGCGAACTGTCTGAGTTGTCGCTGCGGCTGGTTTCTTCGTGGAAAGCGTACGGATGGTCTTGCGGGGAGCAATTGCACGAGGGGCCATTCACCGGGCAGCCTGATTCGGCATAAGGAGTGATTTTCACGGCTGTCCAGTGCCGATCCGGAAATGTTCGTATGATGTCCGCGACCAGCGTGGATTTCCCGACCTTGCGGCACTGGCCTCCTACGGCTAGCAGGAAGCCGGGAAACGGCGGT
Organism: Candidatus Dormiibacterota bacterium; assembly: GCA_035603595.1. Lineage (GTDB taxonomy): Bacteria > Acidobacteriota > Terriglobia > Acidiferrales > UBA7541 > Palsa-295. The sequence continues at coordinate 348 of DATNKB010000162.1, read as the reverse complement.
GGAATGCGACTCGCGGTCATTATCCTAATCCTGATCTTGTCGATCTGGTTTTGTCGATTACCGTTTCGTGGATCGTTCCGTCGATCATCGATCCGACTTGGAGTATGTCTGCTTCGCGGGCGACTCTGTTTCTAATTTGCGGATGCGCTCGGCCAACTCCGGCAGACGCGCGAACCAGGCGTACTGTGCCTTGAACTTCTCGAGCGGGCGCGCTGGAGTGCCCCAGACAGTTTGACCGCTGCGGATTGTCTTGCCGGTGGGGATGCCGGCTTGCGCGCCGGCAATGGCGCCGTCTTCGAGTTTGCAGTGATCGGCGATACCAACCTGTCCACCGATCATGGCGTGCTT
>DATNKB010000161.1:0-20473 GCA_035603595.1 Candidatus Dormiibacterota bacterium | reverse complement strand
AAAACACGCTCCGTGGTCCTGGACGTGGGGACGCGAGATTTATAACAGCTGCGCTGAACTAAAACTGTTCAAAACGCCACACTTCCTAAAATATTGAATGCGCGGGACTGGTTTGCGGTAAACAACACAAGTGTGCGGTATTTTCTTCCTCGTGCACTGTGTATGGCGAGGTGAAGAGAATCCCGATCGGAGAGGATTCTCCGCTCTGGCCGAAAAATCCTTATGGCTGGACGAAATTTTACCCTGGAACGCATTCTCGAAACCTACGACACCGCCTACGGCCTGAAGTCGGTTTGCTTGCGCTATTTCAATGCTGCCGGCGCTACTGAACGCTTTCGCGAGGATCACGATCCCGAAACGCATTTGATACCCAACGTTCTCTCGGCAGCCACCGACCGCAGGAAGAAGTGCGAATATTCGGCAATCAATATCCCACACCGGACGGCACGGCCATTCGCGACTACATTTACGCGGCCGATCTGGCCGACGCGCACATTCGCGCCCTTGAGCACCTTCAGCGTGCCGGCGCTTCCGCCGCACTGAATCTCGGCACAGGGCGCGGCTACTCCGTTCTGGAAGTAGTCGAAACTGCGCGCCGTGTTACAGGAGTACCGATCCGCACTCGAGTCGAAGGTCCGCGACCGGGCGATCCCGCCCGCCTCGTCGCGGATCCCTCCGCGCGAAAGCGCTCCTGAGTTGGCAGCCCACAATGTCCGATTTAACCGCGATCGTCGAATCCGCGTGGGCCTGGAAGAAAAGGCAACCCGATAGTTACAGCTCGCGGGCGATGGCGAAATAGTTGCGACTTCGCTTTCGTTGCAGCATAGCGGGAATACTTCGGGTCGTGCCCAGCTGCTAGGAAGACGTAGCTCGCGTTCCGCTACTGAGCGCCGTTGAAAAAGGAAGCCGGCACTTTCGGCTCCGCTTTGCCGAGGACAGTTCGAAAGCGTTCGGTTATGAGTTGTGGCGATCTCCGGGAGAGTCCCGGATGAACAACGATCGCAGTTGCGCTCGCCAGGGAGGGAGGCGAACGCCAAAGCAATCGTGGAGGCGTCGCGTCGAAAGCACGGAATACGCGGGGCGGTGAGCTGTTGTGGGATATTCTGCGGTCGTTATCGGGAGGACTTGCTTGGTGAGCAACGGCATTCCCTTTGTAGCCGCGTTAACCCACGAAAGATGTTCAGTTTCGCGTGAGGCCTCTTCGAGAATGGCTTTTGTGAATTCGTACCACGACGTCTCGCCTTCAGCGGTCATGTGATAGATGCCGCCGCTTGTGGCGAGGGAGAGAACACCCCCTTCCCGATCCATTAGTTGCGAAATAGCTCTTACCGTCGCAGCGGCGATCTCCCTGCTGGTCGTGGGGGAGCCGATCTGGTCGGCGACGATTCGGAGATCTTGTTTCTGCGTGGCGAGCCGCAGAATCGTCAGTAGAAAATTGCGGCCCTGGGTGGCGTAGACCCACTCAGTGCGAAAGATCAGATGAAGCGCACCGCTTTCTTGGATGGCGCGTTCGCCGCCGAGTTTCGTTTTCCCGTAAACATTGATCGGGTTGGGAGTGTCGGTTTCTTCGTACGGGGACTTTTTCCCACCGTCGAATACGTAATCCGTTGAGTAGTGAACCAGGGCGGCTCCAATTTTCTTGGCTTCCTCGGCTATCACGGCTGGAGCCTGCTGATTGACGGCTCGGGCTGTGGACTCGTCGCTCTCTGCCTGGTCCACCGCGGTGTAGGCTGCGGCACTTAAAATCCATTGGGGGCGGACTTCTTGAATTGTTCGCCGAATGTCGGCGGGCTTCGTCAGATCCAGTTCCTGGCGGTTCAAAGCTACGAGTTCACCAAAGCGCGGAAGAAGTATCGCCAATTCGGTTCCGACCTGGCCATTTCTACCTATGAGCAAAATTCTTGGCTTCATTTCACTAGGTAGTGCGGAAGAAATTCTTTCGGGATTTGCGAGAGAGTGGTGAAGCGCGAATCCTTATCCGAGACGATCGGGTTCGTTACGTTCCACGAGATGCCGATTTGCGGGTCGCTCCACAGGATGCCGCGCTCGTCGTCCGGATGATAAAGATCGGTGCACTTGTAAAGGAACTGGACGCTTTCCGAAAGAGCGAGATATCCGTGCGCGAAGCCGCGAGGAATGTAAATCTGATTTTGTTCTTTTGCGGAGAGAACGACGGAAGCCCACTTGCCGAAATAGGGCGATCCAGCGCGAATATCTACGGCGACGTCCAGAACCTCTCCCTCTACAACGCGACAAAGTTTCGCTTGCGCGTGATGGAGCTGGTAATGAAGTCCCCGGATCGTGCCTTTTGCGGAGGCGGAGTGATTGTCCTGGACGAAGGAATCAGTGATGCCGAGATTTGCGAATTCTTTTTGATTGTAGGTCTCCATGAAGAATCCCCGGGAGTCGCGAAAAATCTTCGGGCGCAGTTCGCAAACGCCCGGAATTGAGAGTTCATGTTTTTGCAAGGAACTCACGCCTTCATGGGAATTTTAAGATCGCCCAAACGTTCAGCACTAATTTTGCAGCGTCCTGCGTCTTTCGTGCGGAATCGCATTAAGCGAAGGATTGCGATTCTCGTAGTATTTTTCGTAGTAGGACTGATATTCGCCGCCGCGCACACCGGCGAGCCACTCGGAATTATCCTCATACCATGCAATGGTCTGGCGCAATCCTTCGTCGAGAGTGATCGAGGGTTTCCAGCCAATCTCCGTCTCGACTTTCTTACAGTCAAGCGCGTAGCGGCGGTCGTGGCCCGGACGATCCTTCACGTATGTGAGCAAAGTTTCAGGTTTGCCCATTGCGCGGAGCAAGCGCTTCGCCATCGTAAGATTTTCTTCGATGGCAATGCCACCGAGGTTGTAAACCTCGCCGATTTTTCCCCCCTCGAGAAGAGCGAGAATGCCGCGGCAGTTGTCTTCCACATGCAGCCAATCGCGCTGTTGTTTTCCGTCGCCATAGATCGGGAGGGGTTTGTTCTCGAGAGCGTTGGTGATCATCAGCGGGAGGAATTTTTCGGGAAACTGGAATGGGCCGTAATTGTTTGACGAGCGCGTGATCAGTGCAGGAAACCCATACGTGCGTACGTAGGAAAGGACTAGAAAATCGGAAGCTGCCTTCGAAGCGGAGTACGGGCTGCTCGGGTTGAGCGTCGCGGATTCGTTCGAGAAGACTTCCGCTGGGATGTCGCCGTACACTTCGTCGGTAGAGACGTGGACGAAGCGGTGGATACCGAGCTTCTTGGCAACTTGCAGCAAGACAAATGTTCCTTTGACGTTGGTTTCGATTGCGGGAGATGGATCATAGATGCTGCGATCGACATGAGATTCAGCGGCGAAGTGAATGACGGCATCACAATCGCGCATCGCAGATTCGGCTGCGGCAGGGTCGCAGATGTCGCCGCGAACAAAACGATAATGGGAATCCTTGGCGACTGACTCAAGATTTCCGAGATTGCCCGCATAGGTCAGTTTGTCGTAGTTGACGACCGAGTAGGCCTTGCCAAGGCCGAGAACATGACGAATGAAATTCGAGCCGATGAACCCGGCGCCGCCTGTGACGAAAAGCTTCATTGCGATGGTTCCGTGTGTGCGACGGCTTTCGCGGCAGAATGGCTCTTGAGCTTGTTTGCGCCGGTTTCGGCGACCAGATTGTTCGCGCGCAGCAGAGATTCGAATGTGCCGGCGTCGGTCCACCAGCCGTCGAGAATTTCGTAGGTAAGCTTGCCTTCGTCGATGTAGAAATTATTTACGTCAGTGATTTCGAGTTCACCGCGTCCGGAAGGCTTCAGACGGCGGATTTTTTCGAAGACGGTGGAGTCGTAGAGGTAAATTCCAACTACGGCATAATTCGATTTTGGCTTCTTGGGCTTTTCTTCGATGCCGACGACGCGGTCACCGCGAATTTCCGCGACGCCGAAGCGATCCGCGTCTTCCACCTCTTTCAGCAGGATCCTGGCGCCGTCTTTCTGTTTCTTAAAATTTTCAACCGCCTGGCAAATATCGTTCTCGATTATGTTGTCTCCCAGGACCACGCAAATCGGCCCGTCCCCGGCAAAATATTCAGCCAGGCCAAGGGCCTCGGCGATTCCGCCTTCACCTTCCTGGTAGGTGTAATTCAGGTGTTTGAGGCCGAAATCGCGGCCATTTCCGAGGAGGCGCAGAAAATCGCCGGCATTTTTCCCTCCGGTGACCAGCAGGATTTCGTGAATTCCAGCGTTCACGAGCGTCTGGATCGGGTAGTTCACCATCGGCTTGTTGTAGACCGGCAGCAAATGCTTGTTTGTCACTCGCGTGAGGGGGTTCAGCCGGCTTCCCGTGCCGCCGGCAAGCACAACGCCTTTCATATCGGTTCACCTGTATATGAAAACTGAATCACTACGAAACGATTCACGGATACAAACCACTAATTCTATTGTACCCGCGAAGTCCGGCCCGCGCCGCAGCGTTCATTTCTCGGCAGCCAGACTGTCGAGGACCAGCGCACCCTTTTCTGAAGGTCGGCGTCTTCGTGTACTCCGTCTTTCAGGAAACGAAATTGGCCGCTGAAGACCACAAGAGGCAGCGCCGCTAGGAAGACGGTAGCTCGCGTTCCGCCACGCGGCGCCGTTGAAAAAACGCAGGCGACACTTTCGGCTCCGCGCTGCCGAATGCTCTACGGAGACGCGCGAAGTTGTGGCGGCCATACCACTGGAGTAGCTGATAGAAATTCCGGGGAGGCAGGATTAGCGCGCACGCCTCCACAAGAAGCTCGAAGAGCTTATATCCGACGCTTCGATTCTGATAATAGGTTTGAAATCTTCGGCGCTCCGTGCGGAATACCTCGAGCCTTCCTCCCTCGCCAGCGTAAAGCTTGGCCCGTTCGAATTCCACGCGCGGAGATTCCACAAACGCAGTGATCACCTCCGGTGCAACTCCAAATTCCGCGAGCCTCGGCGGAACATAGCTGAACAGGAACCTGAGCTGCTCAAATTTTCGCCGCTCAACAGCACTATCCGTAGCTATAGGCGCAAACAAGTTGTGCGAATGCTGCCGGTAGTAACACAGCGGCCGGTCAAGAACCATGGCCCCGCCCAGCGCCAGAGCGAAAGCAATTATAGGGGAGTCGGCACAAAACAGCAGCTCTTCGGGCAATGCGCCGATTCGATTCAGAACTTCGCGGCGAACCGAGAGCCGGCTTGTGCCAAGCAACGTGAGCCCAGCGTCCGCAAGCCGGGCAGCCTCGACGCTGCTCAGATCCAGCAGGCACGTCTTCGCAGGCACGAACATTTCGCGCGCCGGCGCGCTGTCACGAACCTCGTAGAATCCGTGGCCCACGGCCGCTATTCCGGGATTTGCTTCAAACGTCTCCGCCACGACAGACAATTTCTGCTTCGCCCACCAATCATCGCCGTCAAGAAATGCGACGATCGAGCCACGCAGTTCTGGTATCGCAGCGTTGAACACCGAAGCCTGCCCGCCATTTTCTTTTCTGATGTAGCGAAGCTGGGGCAGAAATTTTTCGATGATTGAAGGCGTGCTGTCCGTCGAGCCGTCATCCACCGCCACGATTTCCATTTCGTCGCGCGGAAAATCCTGCTCCAACACGCTCACGATCGCCTGCTCGATATAGCGCTCCTGGTTGTACGTGTCGATCAGGACTGAAATGTGCGGGCTCGTCATTTATTTGAACTTGGCATGGGCTGGTCTTTGGCGCGGTCCCCCGGCGCTCGGTTCCCTGGCGCGATCTGCTCGCGCACACTGGCAATTTTTTTTCCAGTGTACCAATCTCGCGCCCGATAAAAACTCCGCGGAGGAAGCAGCAGTGTCGCTGTCCCCACAACGAGATACTTGAAAAGAAGATACGGCAAACTCGGATTCTTGAATTCCGAATGAAAGCTTCGCATCTCCGTCCGAAATGTCTTCAGCCGGCTTCCGCCAGACGCAGCCAGGTTCGCCCGGATGTAGTGTATCCAGGGTGGATCAACGAACGCGGAAACCACGTCCGCGCGCACGCCTGCTCGAATCAGCATCGGCGCAAGCAGCTCAAACATTGCCTCATTCATCTCCGCGCTCCGACGCCTTTTCTCCGCGTTCTTTGCATCCACGGCAAACAAGTTATCCGAGTGATGGCGATAGTGAAAAAGAGGCTGATCCAGAATCCGCACTCCCTCGGTCATCGCAGTTACCGAGATCGGCCCATCGGCGGAGAACACCAGCACCTCCGGAATGGGCATGATTTTCTCCAGCACTTTTCTCCGAACCGTCAGCGCGCCCATCAAAAGAAAGCGCCAACAGAGCATCGCCTCTCGCGCCGCCTCGGGCGTCGCCAGGCGCAGGAATTTTGTCTCAGGCGGTACGCAGACATCCGTTTCGCTCGTGTCCTCCCGCACCTTATAGTACCCGTGTCCTATGGCCGCGGCTTCGGGCTCTTTCCCCAGCGCATTCATTACCGCCGTCAATTTTCCTTTCGCGAACCAGTCGTCGCCGTCCAGAAACGCAACAACGTCCCCGCGCAGTTCCGCGAACCCTGCATTGAAAGCAGACGCCTGCCCGCCATTCGTCTTCCTCAGCAATCGCACTCGCGGCCCAAACTTGCCAACGATTTCCGGCGTTCGATCCGTCGAGCCGTCATCCACCACCACAATCTCGTAATCCGACGCCGGAAAGTCCTGCTCAATCGCGCTCACCACCGCCTGCTCGATATAGCGCTCATGGTTGTAAGTGTCGATCAATACGGACAGAATCGGCTTCGTCATGGAGCGACTCACAATGCCGGAGAGGCTGCTCGCAATGAGCGCCATCTGCGTCGAAGCGTCAATCGAAGTGTGGTCAACGCCGAGCGTGGCAGCCTGCGAAATGCGTGGGGATCGATGGTCAGCGCGTCCCTCAGAATTCCCCGTCGCACGCTAGCCGGAATTCTCCAGCTCAATACCGCCGGAGCCCAGAGTTCGGCAATCTCCTCCCGCAGCTTTTTCAACACGAATGTGTCAGGCGTCACTCTCCTGAGAATCCATGCTATTACTTGGAGAGTCTCGGCGGTCCACACGCCGTTTTGGAGGTTTTTTCGCGAGACGCTCGCATCGTGAGAACGGTAGTAGTTCAGCGGCTCTCCTACATACGCGATGGTCCCCCCTGTAAGGGCCATCGATGCCCAGGTCTTCCAATCACCGCACTGGCGGAGGTTCTCGTCAGCGCCGCCCACCTGCTGGTAAACGTCCCTGCGAAAGACCACCGAACTCGCACTCTGAACAGAGCAGCAGCGCACAAGATATTTGCGGCACTCTTCGATTCCGTCGGCCTGGAAGTCTCCTGCCCACTTGTCAGATCCAAGGTCGGGAAGATGCTGATCTTGAAACCCCTCTAGCTCCCCATCCGCTGAAACCCGCCACGATCGGCATTGTGCCAACACGGCGCTTGGCTCTGCATCGAGCCGAGCGACAAGTTTCTCCAAAAGTCGTTCATCTGCATAATCATCGGATTCCGCGATCCAAACATACTTACCTTGCGCGAGCCGCACGCCTTTGTTCCATTGTTTGAATGCGCTGCCCGAATTCACCTCGTTGAATTCAAGCCTTACGCGCGGGTCAGCGGCGTATCTCTGAAGAATCGCTCGGCTTTCGTCCGTCGAGCAATCGTCCAGCAGGATCAATTCAAAGTCCTGAAAGGTCTGCTGCAGGATGCTGTCCAGGCGCTTCGGTAAATAACGCGCATGGTTGTAATTGGGGACGATTACGCTGACTTTAGACATATTAGGATTACGTTATCGCACCTGCGCCGCTCTGAATTTCAACCTCAGCAGAGAGTTTCTCTTCCGGAACACGAACACTCAGTGCCCGCCGCGTCGCCTCCAGATACGCACGGCCCCACCGCTGGCACGGCTCCAAATGATTGCCTTCGGCCCATTCGTTCCAGGCGTTGATGAATATCAAAGATTGCGGAGAGATGGAGCGTTCCTCACCGGCTCGTATTTCCTTGATCCGCCGATTCACCACTTCGCGCAGCCACCGCTCGTATTTCTCCGGCGTCGAATTCATAAAAATCACCGCTGAACGCTTTCGCCTGGGACTATTGTCCCACGACGGGCACACGCAAGGTATTCGCGGATATTCTGGAGCCGGTACCTCCAACGCATGCCGCACCATCTCTTCATATTCGAAGATCGCATGGTCGTAAAACGCAGGTTCCGCCGTTCTCAGTTTGCGCCGATGCCACCACCTGCGCCGCGCCGTTCTCAGTTGCCAAAAGTCTGTGGTCATCCGCGGTCGAAACTCCACCGCGCAGTCGAATCCCATCTCTCGTGGATCGCCAAACTCCGCAAAGCTTTCCACCCGCGCCAGGAACAGCCCGCCCAGCCCTGCCTTCTCCGCCTCCCGCCTCCAGATTTCCGTGGTCCGCTTCGGCTCCGGCAGCTTCGTCGCCCGGTAAACCAGAAACAGCGGTTTTCCCTCCACCCGGATGTAGCGCGGATCTGCGAACATCGGGATCAGCCTGCGTATGTGAGCCAGATCGTCCTCAGCACTGTAACGCTGCTCCAGCAAGATTTCGCTTTGCAAGCCGTCCCACTGCCGCGTCCAATTTTCGTTCGCCCAGCACAGGCACCACGGAAAATCCGGCTCCCCGCTTTTCCAGATCTCGTTCACCGGACGCTCCAGCACCTCCCGCCCGTGAAACCAGTAGTGGTAATAGCAAAATCCGTAGATGCCATAGCTCGCCGCCAGTTCCGCCTGCGCCGCCCGCGCTTCCGGCAAGCGCAAATCGTAGAAACCCAGATCAGCCGGCAGATGCGGCTGATAGTGACCCGCGAAAAGCGGCTTCCCCCGCACCACGTTCGTCCATTCCGTGAACCCTTGCCCCCACCATTCGTCGTTCTCGGGAATAGGATGGAACTGCGGCAGGTGGAAGGCGATGGCCCGAATTTTGGCGGCCGGCCCTTCTCCTCTATTTCTCATGAGGAAGTGTCCTCTCGCCTAGCCTCTGCCCCGCGTTCACGCCAAACAAGAGCCGTCGAACCTTCAGCCCCAGCGCAACAAGCGCCGGCCCGGGAAGTCTTCGCAACACATGTGGATCAATCGCCTTTGCGCTTCGCAGTATCGAATACTTCATATGCAATGGAACTTTGAACGTCATCAAAGGGGGAATCCACAAACGCAGTTTCTTTTTCCGAATCTCCGCCAATTTTGCCTCTGGCACCGTAACCCGATCCAGCACCCATCTCATCACCTGCAGATGCTCGGCTACGTCCATGCGCGCCGCCTGCGTCCGGGTACTCACCGAAGCCTCATGAAATCGAAAATGATTCAAAGGCTCGCCGAGGTAAACAATCTTGCCCGTCAGCGCCATCGCCGCCCAAAGTTTCCAATCCCCGCACGCGCGAAACTTTTCGTCCGCGCCGCCCACCTCCTCATAGATGCACTTGCGAAACACCACCGCGCTCGCATTCGGCACTGGATTGGTCTGGGCAAAATAATTGCGGCACTCCTCCACTCCATCCACGCAGAAGTCCTCGGTCCAATGCTTGGTGTGATATTCATCCAGGTAGTAGTCCGAAAATCCGTGCTGCTGGCCGTCTTCCGAAGTGCGCCACGACCGGCAGTACGCGAACGCCACCTTGGGATCGCTTTCAAGCGCCGCAACCAGCCGCTCCAGCAGTCGCGGCTCGGCATAGTCGTCCGATTCCGCAATCCAGACGTACTTTCCCCGAGCGAGCCCCACGCCTTTGTTCCATTGCTTGAATGTGCTGCCCGAATTCGCCTGATTAAACTCGGTCCTCACCCGTGGGTCGTTCGCATATTGCGAAAGAATCGTCCGGCTCTCGTCCGTTGAGCAATCATCCATCAGGATCAATTCAAAATCCTGATAACTCTGGCCCAGAATGCTTTCCATGCGCTGCGGCAAGAAACGCGCGTGGTTGTAGTTCGGGACGATGACACTTACCGTCGGCATATCTCGCGGACAAACCTCCGAATAACCCAGCAGCGGCCTGCCTACCATGATAACCCATCAACAATGGATATCCGTTTATACTGTCCGTTAGAGGCCGCATCACATGAAGCTCAGCGTGGCGATGATTACCTACAATCATGAGCGATTCATCCGCCAAGCCATAGAGAGTGTCTTAGCCCAGAAGGTCAATTTCGATTTTGAGATTGTGATCGGGGAGGATTGCTCTACAGACAGCACGCGAGCCATCGTCGCAGAACTACAGCAGCAATACCCTGAGCTAATTGTTGCCCTGATGAGACCGCACAATCTCGGCGCGATGCGGAATCTGCAGGAAACATTGGCCGCCTGCAAAGGACAATACATTGCATTCTTGGAGGGCGACGATTACTGGACGGCCCAACATAAGCTGCAAAAACAAGTGGATTTCCTGGATGCCCGTCCCGACTGTGCCATATCCTGCCATCGAACGCAGTTTACCGACGAAATGAACTCTGGCCACAGCAGTGTGTTCCCCTCGCTTCCGGCGGGAACTTATTCGATTGACGATTTGCTCCGCGGAAATTTCATCATGACGTGCTCGGCCGTTTGCCGCTGGAGGTCTATGGGAAGGCTCCCCGACTGGTTTCTCGGCCTGAAGCTCGCTGATTGGCCGATGTTCGCACTTCTTGCGAGAGCGGGAACCATCGAACTGATGGATGATGTAATGGCGGCCTACCGGGTGCATTCCGGAGGTGTCTGGTCTGGACGCCCGGACAAGGACCGCTTGCAAGAAGCAATCCGGATGCTCAGAATTCTCGAAAGGGACTTGGGTCCCACACACGCAGACGCCATCCGCAAGACAATCGCGGAATATTACCTTCGCCTGGCGGAAATCGCGCAAACTAACGGCAGGCGTGTGGAAACAGGAATATGTCTCATAAACTGCCTGCGGAGCGGGGGCGCTCTCCCGCCTGATACGCGCCCGGTTCTAAGAGGACTTGGGTGGTATACCGCTCTCGGAAGTTTGCACCCGCCGCTTGTGAGAATAAAACGAGCCATTCTAGGTTGACATGAACACTAAATACTTCGATCCACTTCGGATTCTGTCGGCTGTTGGTCGACGCTCGGATGCATTCCGCAAGAGCCGAGTCAAAAGCAAGCAACAGGCTCACGCACAAGCTTGGATTGCGCGCGCCGAACGACCGCTAAAAATAAACATAGGCTGCGGTAATGAGCCCTTCGACGGTTGGACCAACATGGACGCCGATCCTACCACCAAGGCGGACATTCTATGGGATGTCACCGAAGGCCTGCCGTTTCCAAACGACTCTTGTTCCTTCATCTATTGCGAGCATTTTCTCGAACATATTCCCGTTCAGGATGGCGTCCGATTTCTAGCAGAATGCCACCGATCGCTGCAAAAAGGCGGCGTGGTGAGGATCGGGATGCCTTCGGCGCAAGAGATTGTCAGCCATTACTACGAGAATGTGTGGGCGAGCCAGCCTTGGCTTCAGAAATATGGTTACGGCCACATCAAAACCGGCGCCGAATATGTGAATGTTTGCTTCCGGGACTGGGGGCACCAGTGGCTTTACGACATGGAAGAGCTTGAAAGGCGGCTTCGAGAAGCGGGCTTTACGCACATCGAAAGCGTCAAATGGGGCGAAAGCAGGTATCCGGAATTAAGTAAGCGCGAGACAAGAATCGAAACGTTGCTTATCTGCGAAGCAACAAAGTAAAGCTGCGAATCAAGGCTCGCTCAGCTATCAAGCTGCCTTTTCACGGCTGGTGCGTTTGAAACCGCTGTTCGAATAATTCCGCAGATTCGCGAAATCGCTTGCTCGTCGACGCCTGTGCCGGTGGGCAATGCAATCACCCGGCGGCATAGTTTCTCGGTCTCGGGGAGCTGGGACGAAGCATCGGGAGACTTGGAGCGATAGGGCTCCGAACGATGGCAGCCCGGGTAAAAATATCTCCGCGCGAGGACGTTTTCAGCGAAAAGCACGGCCACGAGGTCGTCACGAGTTAATCCGGCGACGTCTTCATCCATTTCACATACCACGTATTGGTAGTTTCCGCGTTCATTCTCGTCGTACGGCATCAGACTCAAGGCCGAAATTCCCGCAAGCCCGCGCTGGTAAGCGGCGTGATTCCGCCGGTTGGTCTCAATAAATTTCCCGACACTTTCAAGAGAAGTGAGTCCCATCGCAGCGCAGACTTCCGTCATTTTTCCGTTCGTTCCGATATAAATCACATTGTCGTAACCGCTGAATCCGAAATTCCGCATAAGCCGGATTTTTTCGGCCAGTGTATCGTCATTCGTTAAGACGGCGCCCCCCTCGAAGGTATTAAAGAATTTCGTCGCGTGGAAACTGAAAATCTCGCAGCGCCCGAATCCTCCGATCGATTTGCCTTTATATGAGCAGCCAAATGCATGGGCAGCGTCGAATAGAAGTTGGAGATTGCGGCGCCAAGCGATGGATTCGAGAGCGTCAATGTCGCAGGGGTGTCCCCATGTATGGACGCCGATGATGCCGCTGGTTCGCGGGGTGATCATCTTCTCCACGTGCGCCGGGTCGAGCGTATGAGATTTTGGGTCGATATCAGCGAACACGGGCGTCACTTCCTGCCACTGCAAGGCGTGCGCTGTCGCAACGAAGGTGAACGAGGGGACGATTACTTCGCCGCTGAGGTTCAGAGCCCGTATCGCGATCTCCAGCGCGATTGTGGCATTGCACATGGCCACGCAATGGCGGACGCCGGTGAATTCTGCAATGCGTCTCTCGAATTCTTGCACGTATGGACCGTTGTTCGTGAACCAGTTACGGTCCAGCATATCGTTGATTCGATTCAGGAGATCTTCCCGGTTACCGACGTTGGGACGGCCAACATGGACTTTTTCAGCGAACGCCGGCGGATTTCCAAAAATCGCCAAGCCCTGAGGCTGAAGTCCGGAATCAGTCTTGAGCATTTTATCGGCGAGACCTGTTCGCGTTCCAGTCATGGATATACTATACCCGGACACCGGCGAATCTCGGGAGTCTTCCATCAAGGCAGCCAAGAAGCGGATTAATGAAGAAAGGCATTATGCCGAAAATATTGCTTATAGGGTCGTCCTACCATGCGTCGGTTGTCCTCGATGCGATTAGAGTGTCAGCGGCATACGAAATAGCTGGCTGTCTGGACGACACGCAGACACGCGGGACGATGCGTAAGGGCTATCCCATACTTGGTGGTATTGGTGATGCCGCTCGCGTGGTAGCCGAGTATGCCATCGACAACATGGCGATCGCTGTCGGAGATAATTGGTCACGGCGCAAAATCTTCCTGACCCTAATGAATCACAAATTAAACGTGACTTTTCCAGTGATCCGGCATCCGTCGGCGATAGTGGCTTCAGATTCAGAGATCGGCCAAGGAACTGTGATTTTTGCTGGCTCTCATGTCGGGCCTGGCTCCCAAATTGGAGAATTCTGCATTATCAATACGGCCAGCTCGGTAGACCACGACTGCCTTCTGAGCAATTTCTCGAGCATCGCTCCCGGCGTTTCCATGGGAGGATTGGTCAAAATTGGCGAATGCTCGGCGGTCGGAGTTGGCGCGAGCATATCGGACCGAATTTCCATCGGAAACCACGCGGTGGTAGGGACAGGTTCTTCCGTCGTTCGCGATATACCAGACCTGGTTGTAGCTTATGGAAATCCGGCACGCGTGCAACGTTCGCGGCGAGAAGAAGAAAAGCACATCGAGTAGCCTGAACTCCGCTACGCCTCCTGCTTCGCAGCAGAAGCGATGGTAAGGCCATCCACGCCAAATGTCTCGGTCTTCCACTCTAACTTCGGCCGGGTGGCGCCTGGAAGTTTGCCGTACCAATTTCCCACGACTTCAGCCTCAATGACCTCGAAGGATACGACTTTATTTTGAAACAGGAGACCCACGGACGCATCTTTCACGATAATCAGGTTGACGTAGTAAGAGCCCGCATTAAGCAAGTCTCCTGGTATTTCCACCGTGTGGCGAACCAATCCCGCAGGCCGCGGCGCAAAATCTGAGGCGCTTGCAAAGATGCATGCTTCTTCGAAGTTATTGAGGATCATCGAGACGTTCAGCATCTCGCCGGGAACGTAGTTCCAGTACGCGAATTCGATTTTCAGGGGCGTGTGAACCGTAATCGGCTCTCCGCTCTCCGCTTCGGGCATGACCCGAACGCTGCGCAGCCGCACTCGCTCATCGCCTGGCGCTCTGCTCTCATCATTCCAGACTGCGTCGAGATTGTTGTCCATATGGTTCTGCAGGTAACGATTGATGATTGCGCTCGGGTCGCCCGCTTCTGTCACTCGCCCGGCTTCGAGCCATATGAGACGGGTACAAAGGCTGCGCACGGCCGTCATGTTATGGCTGACGAAAACAATCGTGCGGCCTTGCTTCGAGATATCGTTCATTTTACCGAGGCATTTTTTTTGGAAGGAGGCGTCGCCGACGGCGAGGACTTCGTCTACGAAAAGAATTTCGGGCTCGAGGTGGGCGGCTACCGCGAAGGCCAGGCGCATCTGCATGCCGCTGCTGTAGTGCTTCAGGGGGGTGTCGAGGAAGCGTTCCACTTCTGAGAAGGCTACGATCTCGTCGAACTTGCGGCGGATTTCCGCGGCGCGCATGCCCAGCACGGCGCCGCTCATGAACACATTCTCACGGCCCGTGAGCTCGGGGTGGAAACCGGTGCCGACTTCGAGAAGGCTGCCGATGCGGCCGTGAAGTTCGGCGTGGCCTTCGGTGGGGCGGGTGACGCGGGCGAGGATTTTCAGCAGCGTGCTTTTGCCGGCGCCGTTGCGGCCGATCAGGCCCACTACTTCGCCTTCTCTTACGTCGAAGCTGACGTCTTTCAGCGCCCAGATGTAGGGCGAGCCGCCGCTGCTGTCCTTGTCAATGTGAATGCTCTTGTTGCCGTTCGTGCTCGCGCTGCCATTCGCGCCGGGAGCAGGATCAGCGCCTCTCCGAAAAAGACGAGCCGGAGCGCGTAGCGCGTCGCCGATCGCGTGGCTCAGCGCAGTCTGCCGCTTCGCCTGCCCGATGCGGTAGCGCTTGCCAATTTTTTCAACCTGTATTACCGTCCGGCTCATTGCTTGACTATGCGCTCCTAGTCAACAAATGCTGGTTAAAATTATGCCTTACGCGTACCTCGAGGGTAAGGGAAAAGACCAGAGAGGGTGTGTGCTATCGTGAATTGACTGGCTGTTTGCGATGGGCGCTGCGACGCTTACTGCCGGGCGGCGTTTGGAAAGTTAATCGACGGTTCCGCGATTAAAAGTTTTACCAACTCCCTAAGAATCAGCAACTGATAGAATTCTAATCGGTGGTAAAACCGCCCTTTAGATCGTCGCCACTGCGAACTCGCGAGCGCTGATTTCAGACGTTAGAAATTAACTACAAGATGTCGTCTGAAGAGAGCCACAATCCTCGGAGCTGAGCCCAATAAAAGAAATGGAGACAACTGATGCTGCTTCGTCATATCGCGTCCGGCGCCCTCCGAGCGGTGAAGAACGAACCGGCGGCGCGCCGGGTAATCGCACGCAGCAAAAAGCCGGCCACGGGTCCAAAGGACTGGTTTTCGGGAATCGATGATGAAACATGGTTCTGGTTGAACAGCGCGGGTCGAATGCGACGCAAGGCAATAGCGCGTCTCTTACCCAAAATGCCGGAAGTCTCGGTACAGGAGATGTACACCGGCAGTTCCGGCGACTCAACCCTCCGCGAAGGATTTAACGCGTACCGAATTTTCAAGAAGTCTTACGAGACGCATGTTGGCCCGATCGGGTCCTGTCGCGCCGTTCTGGACTTCGGCTGCGGCTGGGGTAGGATTATTCGATTCTTCTTGAAGGACGTCGAGCGGGAAAAGCTGTCTGGCGTCGATCACAGCGAGGAAGCAGTTCGCATCTGCCGGGAAACAAACACATGGTGCAAATTCACATTAATTGAACCATATCCTCCAACGGTGTTGCCGTCAGAGTCTTTTGGCCTGATCTACCTATATTCAGTGTTTTCACACCTCCCAGAGGAAATGCATTGGATGCTATTGAAGGAATTTCATCGGCTCCTCGTGCCTGGCGGCATGTTGATCGCTACAACTCGAGCCCGTGATTTTGTCCACTTCTGTAAGGCCCTCCGCGACGATCCCCGGCTCGATGAGAAACCAGATTGGCTAAAAGGGTCGGCAAAAATCTTCTTGGATGTGGATGCAGCGATCTCAGCGTACGACAACGGACAATACTGCTACGACTGCTACGGAGCGGAAGGGCGATGGTCATTCTGGGGTGAGGCTTGCATCTCAAAGAGCTACGTTGAGAAACGTTGGCCGGAAATTTTCGAAATATGCGACTATATCGACGACCGTAACGCTTGCCCTCAAAACGTCATTGTCGCTCGCAAACGCGTCTAAGCCCGCTCCGCCGGTGGCCGTTGATCACCTCGGCCTAGACATTTTCGGTGGATGCTACCGTGGCAATCAGCGCACAGCGTGATCAGATTTTCGTCAGTGTCGTCGCCCAGACGGGTTCGCGAGCGAATGTGGTGGACCTCGAGACGATCGGAACGACCGCAGTATTGGCATCGCCACCCGTCACGCTTCAACACTTCGGTGCGGAGTTCGCGATAAGAATCCGGGTCCAGCTGAAGTCTCGGTCGTCGGGGTTGGAAATCACTCATTGGCCATTCCCCATTTGCTGCACGAACTCCGTCTTCTGTGGATCTGGAAGCAATGAATAGAGTCGACCAAGTGCGAAGAGCAGCGAGTCGGAATTACCACCCTCCAGGTGAGCTCCGGCAAGAAAATCGGCACAGATCATCTCCAAGCAATAGCCGCGGGATTTGCTCGCGCCGAGCATCAGTGCCGCCGTCTCAAGCGCCCGCTCTATCACCTGCAACTGGCTCTTATAGAATTTGAAATAAATGATCTCCCACGGCTCCGTCTCCTGGCCCGTCAAATGTTTCTCAACTTCCCTCTTGAATCCTTCCTTTGGAAGCTCGATCGCTTTGTGCAACCAGGTTGCACAGTCAAACTGTTCTCCGTCTCGCCGGGCTACCTTCACCAGTTCGGCTGCTTTCGACCACCCCACTTGCTGCAAGTCGTGGTGAATGCGGCGAGGTAGTTGCTCGTGGATGGCCATCAAGTAGTAAGCCTTGCGCCTGGACTCCGGGAACCGTTTCGTCAAAAAATCATCGAATGAGGCCAGGCTTTCGAGCCTCCAGTACTGCCCCGCTCGCACTTCGCACAGGTACCGGCCCAGTTCGACGAACCGCGTGTCCTTCTCTTCCTCGGCACGGCGCTCCCAGGACAAGATTTCATCGACCTTATCCAGAACAAACAGAGCGCGACGGCGATTTAGTTTGGGTTCCACGAACACACGCCCGTTAGTCGTCAAATTGGTCAAGCCAATCAAGATCCGTTGCTCCAGGTCGGCGAATGAGTTTGGAATCCATGAGCTGCTGATTTCCCAGGCAGAGGCCCAGGTGGGAACAGCCGACGCATCCATTTTGTGGAAAGCGAATCCCGCTGTGCGGGAGAAAATGGCCGGCTTCAATCTGCTGGACGGCTGTTTCCACCAGTTGGCCAAATTCCCGACGCTGTTCTTCGTCGATGGATGTCTTCAGATATTGAATCTCGGGTGCGCTCTTGCGAACAAATACCACCAGGGAGACATCCGTGATTCCAGTCATCCAGGAATAGCAGACCAGCTGCGGATCAAGCGACAAGAGGCCATCGGGCTGTTCCGGATAACGCGATCCTGTGGTTTTCCAATCGAGGATGCAATTCGTCCCGTCCAGCTCGCCAATCGCATCGAGATAAGATACAAATTCGCTTCCGCACGGGAGCGAGCGCGTGCATTTAACCTGGAGATTCCTCTTCGGGCAGCCGATCCGCACACGATCATCTTGGGCGAATCGTTCGAGCAGGCGAAGACCTTGGTGATACAGCCGGTCCCAGGAGTCGTTCTTCCCATACTGGAGCGCCGTGTCGTGATGTTCTTGCCACGCCTTAAAGAACACTGCAATCGAATCTTCTTCACGGAAATAGGCTGCCAGAGCGTTCTCGAAGCACCGACCAAAAATCATCGAGGCTCGATCTTCCTTTTCGCGCCAGCCGTCGAGGTATCGATAGCGATACTTCCGCGGGCATTGCAGGTACTGACTAATCTGCGTGAAGCTGTAGGTCATTCGACCCTCCCGCCACGACACCTTCGCGAGCATCCTTCGAGACGAATTCCCACTCGCTCGACGGCGCAAATCCTTCCAAGTTGACAAAAACGCGACCCGCAAACGTTTTTCTCGTAGTGCGCAGAACGCCAGTGAGGCCAAGCAAGGCTTTTTCTTCCACCTCGTCACGGCCGAGCAGGTCAGTGTCGTAGCCGAAGTCTCGAAGAAACCAGTTCAGTTTCCAGAGCGACTTCTGGGTGCAGTAGATTCGTCCGGAAAGTTTGCGTGAAGCGAGATCGCTGGGTTCGAGGATCGCGAAGCAGAGAATAAAGAAAGGTTTTTGGGGGTGCCAACGATAGTAAGCTCGATCCACTCGAACTAGGAATATGCCTTCCAGAACTCCATCGCCGCGTGATGCCTCAGCATGCAGACCAGGAAAATGTCGTTTCATGACTTCACCTCCTCAAGCTGGTTGTAGCTGTTCAACTTGCAAACGAGCGCGGCGCGATCCTTAGTGGCCTCTTCAGCTAGTGTGGAAATGAAAGCTTCGACCAGGTCTCGACTAGCATCGCGGAGCGCTTCGGTTCCGCAGAAATCAGCCGCATAGAGCTTCACGAGGGTGGGATCGAGTTCGTATTTCCGAATCAGAAGGCAGAGTTTGTCGCGGAGCCTGGGCTGGCGGGTGCCGGAGCCGTTTCCATTTGAATGACTGGAATCGATCCGTTTCCCTTGAACCCGCTCAGGCGGCGAAGACAGGTATCCAAGTTCCTCGATCGAGCAAATACCAATGCCATAGGCCTTGCGCAGGGCGCGATTGACGGCCCTTGTCTCAGCGACACGCATTTCGGCGCCGCGAACCCGTAAAGAGACGTTCGAAGGATCGGCATCACCGTATCCAACGAAGCCTTTCGGAGCAGACCTTCTGTAAACGGTAGCTTTGAAAACCCATCGGTTCGAATTGGAGTCAGATAAATGACGCTCAGCCGAGGTTCTAATTCCAGTGCATCGACGCCGCTCAGCAATGCGTAGAAGGCCAGCGTGGGTCACATACCATCGACCATCGAGGAGGAGCAAATCGCCCGCAGCCACCGAAAACCGATGTTTTTTTGTGAGTTCGCTCAGCTGCTTGAGTACAAAGCCGGAGAGTTTTCCCCACAAGGACTGGGCCAACCTCACATTTGACCGTAGAGGCACAACTTGCCTTCGAGAATCGCGTCTCATTTTGGTGCTCCTTTTCTAGCCTTGCACTTTCCTCAGCGCGAATGTACAAAAGCGCTTCGGTGGCAACCTGAACCGAGAGGCCTTAAGCCTACGGGCATAATATATGTCTTCAGACATAAAATCAAGCAAAACTTCGCGCCCTTACAAAGAAGCGATAAGGTGGGAAGCCGTGGGTCAACGAATTCGTCAACTAAGGGGATTTGACATGACCCAGGAAGAGTTTGCGCGGCGGATAGGTGTCAGTCAGGGACATTTTTCTTATATAGAGCGCGGCGAGAAGGAAATAGGAGCCGATATTTTGCTGAGAATTAGTCAGGAATTTGAAAAGTCGATCGAGTGGTTGCTGACGGGAAAGGAGTGACCTATCGATCCATCTAAGAACCTAACCGTGAGGATGCTTCCACCTTCTGGTCGGATGATCGCGTCTGTCACCTTTGTGGTCATGTGTTTTCAGGCCTCGCCCACGCAAGGGCCAATTAATTTGATCGGAGCCATGGTCGGGTAGTTTTTCTGGACTCTGCAAGTCCGGGTCACATTGGAGTTTCTGCTAGCTGTATTCCGAATGCCGAAGCGGCGTCGCCCTCAGATGCCAGGGGGGACGCTAGGCCTCGTCGATACTGAATCTTCACGGTTCAACGCGGTTCGCCTGATACCACCGCTGTCCTACTAAGCCCCGCAATCGTCGGCCAACGGGTTGCGCTACGGATTCCCGAGAATCACCCGAGACGTAGTTAACCTCGTTTTATCGCAGCGTAAGTTCATTGTCGTTCGACCGGCGATGGTCCCATCAGACAAGTCCGAACGCGGCCCATCCAAAAGGTGATGCGCAGTATCCAACATCTGAATTGGCCTTTCCGCCCTTCTTAGGTTAAGAACATAAGATGAGACATCCTGCGCTCAGCGCTTCACTTGATCATGACGCGTGCGGCGTTGGTTTCATCGCCCAACTCAGAGGCGAAGCGAGGCGTGACGTTGTACAGCGCGCTCTCGTCGCGTTGGACCGGCTCTCGCATCGGGGAGGCGTTGATTCGGACGGCTTGAGCGGAGACGGCGCCGGTTTGCTGCTCCCGATTCCGAGAGTATTCTTTCGCGCGCAATCGTTGCAGTCAGGCATCAGCTTGCCGGAAACTTTCGGACTGGGAATGGTCTTTCTGCCGCCCGGC
>DATNKB010000160.1:0-15927 GCA_035603595.1 Candidatus Dormiibacterota bacterium | reverse complement strand
TTCCACGGCCGATGTGCAGACCCAGTATTCGTTTCAGCGGCTCAAGGAAATCGTTCGACGGATGACGGCGGTAAGTGGCCAGCGGCTCATCGTGTTGATGTCACCAGGATTTCTGATACCGAATCGCGAGTACGATCTTTCCGAAGTGATCGATAGTGCGGCGCGTTCGAACATAACGATCAGTACGCTCGATGCGCGGGGGCTGTACACCGTTGACGCCTTGCCTGACGTGAGCGCCAAGACGACGGGCGATCCCACCCTATCGGGATTTCACACCTCGTACCGCTTTCAGCAGGAGTCCCGTCAATCGGATGTACTGTGGAGTGTGGCGAACGGAACCGGCGGCCAGGGGTTTGCCAACAGCAACGATCTAGCCGGAGGTTTTCGACGGCTGGTGGCCACTCCCGAGACTTCTTACCTGATTGGTTTCGTTCCGCAAAATTTCAAATACGACGGCCATTTCCACTCTTTGAAAGTCGCTCTCACGTCGAAAGAAAAATATACAGTCCAGGCAAGGTCGGGCTTTTATGCGCCGAAGCGCCTGGAGACCCCTGCCGATGCTGTGAAGCAAGAGATCGAAGAAGCGGTGCTTTCGCAAGAAGAGCAACACGGGCTTCCGATCCAGCTTCACACACAGTATTACAAAGTGGACGCGACCGACGCCAAACTCGCGATACTTGCGCATGTGGATATTGGGCGAATTCGTTTTGACAAGCTGGACGGGCGCAACAAGAACGATTTGACGATTGTGGCGGCGCTGTTCGATCGCAACGGAAATTTCGTCACGGCAACGGAGAAAGTCCTCGAAATGCGATTGCGCGATACGACCCTCGAGAGACTGAGTCATACCGGCGTCACGGTAAAGACAAGCTTTGACGTAAAGCCTGGCGCGTATCTGGTGCGGCTCGTAGTTCGCGACTCACAAGCAGCGCAGCTTTCTGCTGAGAATGGTGTTGTGGAGATCCCGTATTAGGGCCGAGAGAGGTGCCGCATGAAAAGCCGCCGAATCATTGATCGATTGAGCGTCGCGGTGTTGCTTTGTGCGTTGCTTGTAGCATGGCAAATGTTCGGCTCACCTTGCCTCGCTCAAGCTCAGGACGCTCCTTCGCCTGCCACGGCGCCCTCTGCGGCCAAGCCCGCGGTGCAGACACAGCAAAATGGCCCGGTGGTGCGGAGCGAAACGCGATTGGTGCGAGTGGATGTGATCGTGACGGACAAGAAGGGCAATTACATTCACGATCTTTCGGCCAAAGATTTCAAGGTGTATGACGATAACAAGCAGCAGGAAGTGGCGAACTTTTCGTTCGGAGCGGATCCAAATTCGCCTGCGGCGGGCGAGCGGAGATACACAGTATTATTCTTCGACGACGCAAGCATGGATTCCAGCGATCAGCCTCGCGCTCGCGCGGCTGCCGTAAAGTTTATCGACGCGAATGTAGCTCCCGATCGGGCACTGGCGGTTGTGGAGTTTACGGGCGCTTTGCGCATCACTCAAAATTTCACGACTGACGCCGACAAGTTGAAGCAAGTGGTGGGCGGCATCAAGAACTCTTCCATCACCACCAATCCTTTGCCGCCGACAGCGATCAATACAGCACCAGGGTTGAGCGGCCCTTCCCTAAATTCGGCCGAAAATAACTTTGGTGCGTATAGCGTGCTGCTCTCGATAAGGATTCTGGCGAAAAATCTTGCCTCGGTGACCGGGCGCAAAAGCCTCGTGCTTTTCACGGCGGGATTTCCGCTTACGCCCGAGCGCGATTCGGAATTGACGGCCACAATTGATGCCTGCAACAAGGCGAATGTAGCGATTTATCCCCTCGATGTCCGCGGACTTGTCGCGATGAATCAGATGAATCAGTGGAAGCCAGGCGACCATGCACCGGGCAAATTGGAGGCTGCGTTGGGTTCGAGCAACTCCGGCGGCGCGAGTGCGGGAATGAAGCTCGCATCGTTTCACCCTGCCTCCGACCTTGACGTAGATCCACAACACGGCGGCGGAGGTGGGGGCGGCGGGAGCGGCGGTGGTGGTCACGGTGGCGGTGGCGGAGGAGGCGGCACCGGAGGTGGGGGCGGCGGCAAAGGCGGGTCAGGTGGAGGAGGAACAGGAGGCACCGGCGGTACCGGCGGAAAGGGTGGAACCGGAGGAACGGGAGGTGGTGGAGGCGGAGTTCCGCGCGGCGGAATCGGTCAGCCCTTCGCGAATCCGAATTTCACGCAGCCGCGAGCCATCGTGCCATCGTTTCCGCCATCGGCGACAACGAACCAGCAGGTGCTGTATGCGCTGGCTGAAGGTACCGGTGGTTTTCCCATATTCAACACAAACGACCTACTGAACGGCTTGCAAAAAATCGCCGCAGAGCAGAATGAATATTATCTGCTTGGATTCGCACCGTCGGACTCGGCGGTGGGAAGTTGCCACACGTTGAAGGTCAAGGTGGAGCGGAACGGCACGAACGTGCGCGCTCGCAGCGGATATTGCAACGTGAAATCGACGGATGCTCTGGCCGGAAAACCGATCGAGAAGGAGCTAGAAGCGCATGCGTCCGGTGAGTCCACGAGTCCGGCAGCCGGCACTCTTCAGGCGCCCTTTTTCTATACTGCTTCAAACGAAGCGCGAGTCAACTTGGCGATGGAAATTCCGCCATCTTCGGTGGAATTCAATAAAGTAAAGGGCAAGTATCACGCCGATGTGAATGTCCTCGGCATCGCTTATCGTTCTGACGGGTCGGTGGCGGCACGTTTCAGCGACCAGCAAACGTTTGATCTCGAAAAAGATTCATGGAAGGAAATCACCAAATCCCCTATCCATTATCAAAACCAGTTCGTAATCGCTCCCGGTCAATATCGTTTGACGGTGGTCTTATCCGGCGGTGGGCAAAATTTTGGAAAATATGAAACGCCCCTCAACATCGACATGTATGACGGCAAGGCATTCAGCCTGAGCGGTATCGCTCTCACGAAACATCTCGAGCGAGTGTCGGATCTTGGCGGAGCCTTGGACGCGGACCTGCTCGCCGATCACACACCACTCGTCGTCCACCAAATGGAGGTAATCCCGTCTGGCAGCAATCGGTTTAAGAAGTCCGACAAAGTAGCTCTTTATGCGCAAGTGTACGATCCAGGCGTGGCTAACCCAAGCCCCCCGGCGCTCCGCGTTGCCTATCAGGTAGTCGATCAGAAAACCGGGAAGCCGGTCTTTGCCACCGGAACCATTGATGCGTCGCCCTTCGTGGAAAAGGGAAGCCCGATGGTTCCCCTGGCCCTCATCATTCCCACAGACAACTTCGCCCCAGGCGCATACCGTATCGAGCTGCAAGCCGCTGAAGCTGGCGGCGCTTCCTCGCCGGTCCGAACCGTGGATTTCATAGTGGAATAAGGCACCCGAAACGCGGAGCCCGCTCCAAGCGTCCAAATCCCGTTCAAACTAATACAGCCTGCGCGCCGATCACGGCATCATATTCGGCGCACATTTGACAATAATGCTCGAGGCTTCTCGTCCGGAGGCGTTTCCGGAAAAGAAATGGAACTCGCCGAGTCGTTAGACGGAATCTAGCTAAATCAGCACTATTTTGTTCTCAATTTGATACTCATCGGGCCCAAGCCTGTGAGTTTGGAGATAAATCATCTGATGCTAAGGAAAGCCCAGCACGTTTGTGCATTCGCGGTGATCGGACTTTCTCTATTTACGCTTTCGGCTTGCGGTGGCGGCAGTGGCGCCACAAAAATTACCTCGATTTCGATCACTCCCACAACGGCGACGGTGCCCGTGAATCTGACCACTCAATTCGTAGCCACTGTGAATCTATCTAATTCTTCGACTACCACAAATACAACAGTAACTTGGCAAGTGAACGGAGTGGCGGGGGGGAACCCAACGACGATTGGTGCGATCGCCCCATCTACGACGGACGTTCAGGTGGGCATCTACACCGCGCCCGCGGTGGCTCCTGGCGGCACGGACAATGGACAAGTTGACGTCACCGCCGTAGCAACTCAGATCGATACCGGAACGAACGCAACAACGACGACCGTCACGTCGAATACTGCCGTGGTAACAGTCGGTGCGGGCACAGGGCTCGCAATCACGCCGACCACGACCACGGTGCCTGCGGGCGGCAGCCACCAATTCGCCGCCACTCTGAACAGCGTAGCCGACCCCAACGCTACCTGGATGATCAGTTCTACTAAGGGAGGCGACATCGGTTCCATCGATCCGACGACGGGGCTCTACAAGGCGCCATCCTTTCCCCCGCCCGGAGCCACGATTACAGTCACCGCGACTGACGGGGCGGCCACGGCATCGGGCACCGCCACAATCGTTTACTCCGACGCATCGTTGAAAGGACCGTTTGCATTTTCTTATTCCGGTGATAATTCATCCGGATACTTCGCAGTTGCGGGAAGCTTTGTGGCCGATGGAAACGGCACGGTAGTGAGCGGTGTGGAGGACATCGACAGTTTTTCGACCGGCGCATCGGGCCCGCTGGCGATCAGCGGGACATATTTGGTGGGGCCGGACGGACGTGGAACGATGAGCTTGAATTCAGGACTTCAGTCCGCGGGGACGCTCGCATTTGTTCTCACCACGAATCAACATGGCTTGCTGATCCGATTTGACAAGAACGTCACCGGAAGCGGAACTCTCGACCAACAGAACCTGAACGATCTTTCGATTTCGCCTACCATCATCAATGGGCCGTATGTTTTCAGTATTTCAGGTGCGGATTCAAGCTTTTCTCCAATGGGAGTGGCAGGCAAATTCTCCTCAAATGGTGGGGGCGGCTTGGCGGCGCCCACCATACTCGATGCCAAAATCAGCGGCGCGGCAAAGACGAGCGATACAAGTCTGACCGGTTCTTATTCCTTTGACCCCGCGAGATCTGGCACGGGTCGCGGGACGATCACGCTAACCTCCAACAGCACAGGTTCACAGCAATACGCCTTCTACATCGTTGATTCCACGCAACTTCACCTCGTCGAGACTGATAGCACCGCCTTCCTTGCGGGAGACATTTTGGCGGCGCCAGCAGGAAACTCATTCTCCGTGAGTGAGTTAACCGCTGGAAATTATCCGTTCACAAATGGCGGTACGTCGAGCACTGGGGCGTATGCGAGCGGCGGAGTATTCGCCTCGGACGGCGCCGGAAACATCAAGAGTGGAATTGTTGACGCAAATAATGCCGGAACGATTCAATCGGGCTCGATGCTGGGCTCGTGCGCTTACATGGTGGACGGGACGACGGGGCGGATTGATCTCAAGTTGTGTCCATCGGGCGGGAGTGCCTCTGAATTTGCGGCGTACCTTACGTCAACCGGCTCCGCGGTGATGCTGGAGCTCGATTCTGCTGCCACAGCAAATGGTATGGCAATTCCGCAGCGGACTTTGGCGTCGTCGGCCACCGGTATTTTCGCGCTGGGCTTGAGCGGCCAGGGAATCTTTCACAATAGTGCTTCGTCCTATCAGCCGGACGCGAGCGGACAGATCACTCTGGCGGGCACAACGGTGGGCGTAGGAAATCTCGACATCAATACCTTCAATTCCGTGTTCCAAAGCGATCCTTTGGACACAGTGAACAGCACGCTTGCGGCTCCTGACGCCACTTTCGGCCGGGGAACAGCCAAACTTGTCGGAACCAATCCGGCGGTCACGTTCAACCTCTCTTATTACATTGTGGACGGTAACACGGCACTGTTGCTCGGCACGGACACCGTGCGTACGCAGACGGGCATCATCACGTTGCAGTCACCGGCTTCGACAAATTGATGGCTTATAAGTGAAGGACAACTAGCGGGTGCGTTCGTCGCGCTCAATCTTTCCGTCGCGGAGGCGGATCACGCGATGAGCGTGGGCTGCGATGTCCTGCTCATGCGTGACGAGAATAATCGTATTGCCTTGCTGATGCAGGCGAGCGAAAAGAGCCATGATTTCCTCGCCCGTGGCGGAATCTAGATTTCCGGTCGGCTCGTCCGCAAGCAGAATCGAGGGCGCGTTCACGAGCGCTCGGGCGATTGCTACCCGCTGGCGCTGTCCGCCAGATAGTTCGTTCGGCTTGTGCATCATGCGGTCCGTTAGATCCACCTGCTTCAACGCCGCTTTTGCCCGCTCGATCCGCTCCTCGGAGGGCGTGCCGTTATAAATCATCGGCAGCTCGACGTTGTGGAGCGCCGTCGCACGCGGCAAAAGATTGAAAGTCTGAAAGACGAACCCGATTTCCTTGTTCCGGATGTAAGCCAGCTCGTCGTCGTTGAGTTCGCTGACCAGTTTACCGGCCAGCCAGTATTTTCCTTTCGTAGGCGAATCGAGACATCCAATCAGATTCATCAGCGTGGACTTGCCTGAGCCGGAGGGGCCCATGATCGCGACGTACTCGCCCTTCTTGATCTCCAGGCTTACGCCACGCAAGGCGTGTAACTTCTCCGCGCCCATTTCATAGGTTTTCCAGAGGTCTTCCACCTGAATGACGATTCCCGAGGTGATCAGATCTTCGCGGTAACTTTGCAGGACGCCGGCTTGTTCGACAGCCATTCTTACGAGCTCCTTGGATTTGAACCGGCGCTCTAACTCGTCAGCTCTTCGCGCTTCGGCACCGTGTTATCCACTTTGATGCTCGCTCCCGGCTTCAGAGTTCGCAGGGCCTTATAGCTGCCGATCACAATTTCCTCGCCTTCCTGCAAGCCGCTGGTTACTTCGATGTCCGTGACGCCGCTAATTCCTGTCTTTACCTGAACGAATTCCGCCTTCTTCCCGCGCAAGACGAAAACCCCAGTGATATCTTCTGGCGAGCCTTTGCCGGCCGGCTTTGAAGCCGCGAGGGTGACGTTGTTACTCTTGCCTTGTTTTTGCTCGTCGAGTTCCTTCTGCGAGCGAACTGCAATCGCCTGAATCGGGATCGTCAGCACTGCCTGCTTTTGAGCAGTCTGTATCTTCGCCGTCGTAGAAAGACCCGGACGGATCGAAGCCGGCGCGTCTTCGATCGTAACCACAACCTTGAAGTCGCGCGCCTCTTGCGTATTGGCGGTCGTCTGGGTGGTGGCCGCTTGGCCGGACGTCCGAAGAATCGCCAGCTCGCCGACCTGACTCACACGGCCTTTGAAGACTTTGCCGGGCACAGCGTCGATTGTAACCTCTGCCGCCTGGCCCTCGCGAACGTTGGTGATATCCGTCTCATCCACTTTCACTTCGGAGGTAACAATGCTCATGTCTGAAATCGTCATGAGAAAGCTGCCCTCGGCATTCTGAATGCCAGGCACGACGTTCTCGCCCACGCGCACCGCGATATAGCTCACGATACCGTCGATAGGCGCCGTGTAGGTCGTCTTGCGCAAAACGTCTTGCGTGTGGGTCAGGACCGCGCGGCTCTGTGCTGCGTTCGAGCGCGCCTGCTCACGAGCCGCGCGCGTTTGCTCCACTTGCGCCTGGCTGGCATTGAGCGCTGCGGTCGCGCCGTTGTAAACAGCCCTTGTTGCGTCGTAATCCTGTTTGGAAATGAGCTGCTCTTTATAGAGCTGTTGCGACCGTTCCCAATCGAATTTGGCCTTTTCGAGATCGGATGTGCGTTGTGCCAAAGTCGCAATCGCCGATTGGTAGTTCGCGTCGGCCACTCTCATTCCCGCCTCAGCGGCGCTGATGCTTGCGATCTGGGCTTGTACGTCGGCACCGGGCTGAATATTCTCAAGATGCAGAAGAACGTCTCCCTTTTTGATGTGGTCGCCTTCTTTCACGTTGATTTCCGTGATCTTCCCGAATCCCTCGCCCATCACGTTGGTATAGTTCTTTGGCCGAATCTCGCCCGAGGCGGTGACGATGGACGTCAAGTCCTGCCGGGCCACCCGGCCGCTCTGCACCGTCACAACGCCCTTGTTTAACTCGTACGACACGATCCCATACGAGATCCCGGCGGCGACAAGAATGCCCGCACCGATCGCCACTTTCTTCCACGTCTTCATGAGAGCAACCTCTATGACCCAATGAGTACCACTATGAGGCGAAACGGAAGCCGCTTACAAATCCTCTCATCCCATACTACGCCCGGGCAGTTTGGAATGTTTCCTGTTTTAGACGTCGGGGCGCAGATTAGGACAGGCAGGCACTCTGGTTACGAGTTCCCTCCACCTAACTCCTTACAATCGGAATAGCTATTCTAAATCCAAATGGCTCGGAAGGAAACCACCTCGGCTGCTGTCCGTCGAACGACTGCGGACGATGGCCCAGGGTATGGGGGAACCGGTGTGGGAATGTTCCCGGCGTTTAATTCGAATGTCGGGCAACCCATGGCGCCCTGTGCCATTCCAACCCTTTAACGGGCTTTCCGTCGTTGACCTGTACTTAGGGACAGGTTAGACTTTTGGGGCTTTGGGCGTCTAAGAGGTACCGATGGGCCACGGGGTGAAGCTGCTTCTTTTCGGGATCTTAGCGGGGAGCTTGGCGCCTGCGCCAAGCGTTTTCGCGCAGGACTCCACCAAGAACCAGACGGACCAGAAATCGGCAAAGCAAGCCGCCAAACAGAAGGCAAAAAGCGACAAAGACCTCTTCAAGGAACTCGACTCACAGTATAAGAAGTGGCTTAACGAAGACGTGGTCTACATCATCTCCCCCGAAGAACGCAGCGCTTTCGTGCACCTTACGACGAATGAGGAGCGCGAGCAATTCATCGAGCAATTCTGGCAGCGCCGCAACCCCGATCCCGATTCGGCAGAGAACACCTTCAAAGAAGAACACTATCGCCGAATCGCATACACCAACGAGCATTATGCCTCCGGCATCCCGGGATGGAAAACGGACCGAGGGCGAATCTACATTATGTGGGGTCCGCCGGATGAGATTGATTCCCATCCGAGCGGCGGCAGCTACGATCGTCCGTCGAACGAGGGCGGCGGCAGCACGTCCACTTTCCCATTTGAAGACTGGCGTTACCGCTATCTCGAAGGTATCGGAGAGGACGTCAACATCGAATTCGTGGATCCGACCATGACGGGCGAATATCACCTGACCATGGATCCAAGCGAAAAGGATGCTCTTACCTATGTCCCTGGGGCTGGCTTGACGCAAATGGAATCCATGGGTCTGGCGAGCAAAACCGATCGCTTCAACAATTCGGACGGCACTCACACGGCATACGGACCCGGGGGACCGACTGAGAAACAAAATGAATTCACGCGCCTTGAGCTGAACGCGAAAATTCAGCGGGCTCCTCCCGTCAAGTTCAAGGACCTGGAAGCGGTGGTTACGTCGCGGGTCGTTAAAGACCAAGTAAAGTTTGATTATCGGTTCGACTTTCTGCGAATTACGTCGGACACCGTGTTGGTGCCGATCACGGTACAGATCCCGACGAGGCAATTGAGCTTCGCGGAAAAAGAGGGAGTTGATTCGGCAACCGTGAATCTGTTCGCCCGGATCACGACGCTGAGCGGACGTCCCGTGCAGACATTTGAGGACACAGTCCATCGGGATGTGCCGGCTGCCCTGTTGCAGCAGTCGTTGAGCACGTCTTCGATTTACCAAAAGGCAGTTCCGCTCCGCCCGGGCCTTTATCGTCTCGATATCGTGCTGAAGGACGTCAACAGCAACAACGTCGGCGTCGTTAACACTCGTCTGGCCGTGCCGCGATTTGAGGAAGACAAGCTTTCGGCCAGTTCTCTTATCATCGCCGATCAGATTCAGCGTGTTTCCGCCAAGGACATAGGCCTTGGCCAGTTTGTGCTGGGGGATGTAAAGGTTCGCCCCAAAATGGATTCTGCATTTCTACCGTCGGAAACGATGGGTGTTTTCCTGCAAGTCTACAATCTGAAGGTGGACGAAAAAACGCACAAGGCGGATGTTTCAGTCCAATTCCGCGTATTGAAAGACAAAGAGGCAGAGCCGCTGAAGAAATTCGACTTGACCGCCGACCAGATTCCCGAGCACGGCGAGGAAATGACGCTTCAGAACGTGGTCACACTCGGTTCCTTCGGCCCCGGCAAATACAAGTTAGAAGTGGCGGTGACTGATAATCTCGCGAAACAAACTATTACACCGGTTTCAGAATTCACCGTGAAGGCCGCTGTCTCTTCGGCGGGTCCTCAGGGGAAGTGAGGTGTCCGTGAATCTTAGATTGATCCGCGTCTTGAGCCTAGGGTTTGTGGTCCTCGCGCTGTGCGCGCTGCCTTTAGCGGCTGCACCAAACTCCGGCAAAATCTCGGGCATTGTGATGGATCCTAAGGGGACTCCCCAGATGGGCGCCACCGTCTCGATTTCGGCGGAGAATCTTCTGAGCTTCTCGCCAACCGAGCTTCTCACGAACGATCGCGGCCGTTTTTCTACGGCTACCCTGGCGCCGGGAATGTATTCGGTGAAGGTCACCCTCGCTGGTTTCTTGCCGGCAATTCAGCAGCACATCCAGGTAAGCGACCAACAGACCACTCTGCTTGAAATCATTCTTGGATCGGTGTTGACCTCATTCGAGAAACTACGTAAGCAGCCCGCCGAGCAACTAGCCTCCGACGAATGGATCTGGGTGCTTCGCAGTTCATCGGCCACGCGGTCGATTTTGCGCTGGCAGGATGGAACCGTGATCGTCGAAGGAATTCCGAATCAAGGTGAGGTTGCCCAAACGCAGGCAATCCACGGACGCTTCGATGTAACTTCCGGTTCCGATCACCCCGGCTCAGTTTCGAATTTTGCGAACTCTCCGGCAACAGCGTTCGCTTATGACGTCGCCGTTGGCGAGCGCGGCCGGCTTTATGTGGCTGGGCAGTTCAGTTACGAGGGCGGCTCACCTGCCGGAGGACTGGTAGCCGAGTGGGTTCCATCGGGGAAAATCGGAGATGGACCGGTTACAAGCGTAGTGGTTCGAGAATCCGAACTCGGGGCCAATGGCCCGATTTTCCGCGGCATCCGAATGTCGCACGATAATCAAATGGCATTGAGCGACCGCGTGAGTCTTCGCTACGGTAGTGACTACATTGCTGCGGGCCTTCGAGAATCCACGATGGCCTTGCGTCCTCGCGGCGAGATTGCTTTTCAACTTTCCCCCTCGTGGCAACTGGCTGCACTCGCCGCGATGAGCACCTGGCAGCAGACGTCGGACGGCCCACAGGCCGGCCTCCAGTCGGCTATGAATTCTCTCGACGCGTTTCCGACTTTGCTGCTTCGCAACGGCCGGCCAGTTCTTGAAAACAATCTGCACGCCGAGATCTCAGTCGAGCATGCTTTGGGGAACGGTTCGAGCTTCAGTGCTGCGGTGTTCCACGACAACTCGAGCCACACCGCAGTGTTCGGACGCGGACCTGTTTCGGGACCCGATTACCTTCAGGACTATTTCTCGGACGTATTCGCCTACGACGGCGGAAGAACTAGCTCGACTGGCGCGCGCGCTTCATTCCACCATCGTTGGAATGACAATTTCGACACTACAATCGTCTATGATTACGCTGGGGTTCTCGCGCCCGATGACGATGCTTTTGAAGCCCAATTGCGCGATCAACTCGTAACTCGGTATCGCCAGAGCCTCGCGGGACGAGTGTCCGTGAGTGTGCCCCACGTAGGAACGAAAGTCTCCGTCGGATACAAATGGATCGGCGGACAAGCCGTCTCTCACCTTGATCCATACGGCGAGTCGTTATTCCATCTCGATCCTTATCTCAATATGGAAATACGCCAGCAACTTCCCAGTTTCTTCCCCGGGCATATGGAAGCATTGGCCGATTTCGGAAACCTCCTAGCGCAAGGATACGTCCCAGTCTCAACAGGAGACGGTCGGGTTGTCCTTGTGCCCTCATATCGCTACTTCCGCGGGGGGCTGAGCGTCCAGTTTTAGCGCTGGTCCCGCCCTACCGGAATTGGGAAGGCGTATCCCAGAAATAGAATTGTTGTCAGACGAGCAGTCTTAGTACCTCCTAATATGAACAAAAATATACACTTCCCACATATGAATTCTGTGATTTGTGGAAATCCACGTGCTAGCATAAATCGCAGAAGGGTAAGGGTGTAGGTGCGTGAACGACGGCCTTCGAATGCGGCTCGGTGCGGTAGTTCTAGCGGTCCTGACGCTAGCGGCTGTCATTTTCGCCGTCCTCAACTACCAGCAGCGCTCCCGTTATATCCTGCCGGATGACGGCGTCACTTGGATGGACAGTCCGCAGGGCGTGGTGGCGTGGAACGTAGTTGCCGATTCGCCCGCCGCAAGAGCTGGAATCAAGCAGGGCGATTACGTGCTGTCTGTTCGCGGCTACTCGATTCATCGCGCGACAGACGTAACCCGCGTGCTGTTCCGAGTTGGCCCCTGGGCCGAAGTTCGATACGGAATGCAGCGAGACAGTGCGACGTTTGAGACGCCGCTCGTAACTGCGCCGCAGGAAAACCCCTCCTCGATCGAGAATTACCTGCGATTCACTGCCCTGCTTTATTTATTTATCGGACTTTTCATTTTTGCTCGCCGCTGGAACGCGCCCCGTGCGATTCACTTTTATATCTTCTGCCTTGTTTCGTTCATTCTTTACAGTTTTCACTACAGCGGTAAGCTGAATTCATTCGATGAAACGATATATTGGGCCAACGTCGTCGCGTTGCTTCTGCAGCCGGCCCTTCTAGTTCATTTCGCGCTCGTGTTTCCGGAGCGTCGCGGCTGGATCTGGCCGAAGCTGGCTCTCACCTATGCGATTCCCTCAGCGCTTTTGACTCTGCACGTTTTCATCGCCAGCGGCACACTGGATTTT
The DNA here is from genome assembly GCA_035603595.1 of Candidatus Dormiibacterota bacterium. Classification (GTDB taxonomy): domain Bacteria; phylum Acidobacteriota; class Terriglobia; order Acidiferrales; family UBA7541; genus Palsa-295. The sequence continues at coordinate 3,234 of DATNKB010000160.1, read as the reverse complement.
CTGCCTGCCGTGAGCACGCGCTACTGGCTCGATAAAGTGGAGCAAGCCAATCTGGGAATTTATTTCCTGGTGGCCGCGGTTATCTTCTTGATGAGTTACCGGCGCGCTCCCACTGCTATTCTCCGCCAGCAACTCAAATGGGTCACCGGAGGCACCTTCGCCGGCACGATTCCGTTTCTACTGCTGTACATCGTGCCGTACGTCTTCGGTATCGTTCCAGCATCGTGGATGAAGGCGTCGGCGTGCTCGCTGGCTCTGATTCCGCTGTGTTTCGGCTACGCCATCATCCGCTACCGCCTGATGGACGTGGATATTATTTTCAAGCGCGGACTTGCCTATACGTTCGCAACGGCCGGTGTGGTGGCCGTCTATTTCGCGGCCGTGGCCTTAATCGGTGAGGCGTTCCATACAACCTTGACAGCGGGCCCGGCTGGCAGCGTGATCGCGATTGTCGTCGCCGCGTTTTTGTTCCAGCCCCTGAGGGATTGGGTGCAGGCGCGGCTCGATCGGTTCTTCTATCGCGACCGCCTGGACTATCGCCGCACGCTAATCGAATTTGGTTCTGCGCTCACGAACGAGGTGCGGCTCGAGCCGTTGGTCGGATCCGTTCTCGACCGTGTGTCTCAAACGCTGCTCGTCGACCGGCTCGCGATCTTTCTGGAGGACCCGGCAAATCCGTCGAAATTCGTCCTTTCGCGCTCCATGGGCGTGCGACCCGAGGGCTCGCTCGATCTCAGTTTTCTTAACCCATCGCGGCCGGGGCTCGAGCGCGGCTGTCTCTTCTTCGAATCGGCCCGCGCTGCCGTGCAGGAGTCTGAATCGGTTCGCCGCACACTCGAAGAGTTGGAACTGAATTACTTCATTGCTTGCCGTTTCCGCGAGCGCACCGTCGCAGTTCTCGGCCTGGGGAAGACGGTGGATGGCGACTATCTTTCGACGGACGATCTTGAGCTTCTCTCGACGATTGCCGGCTATGTCGCGATCGCCATCGAGAATGCGCGTCTCTATCAATCGCTCGAACAAAAGGCCATGCAGGTCGAGCGGCTCAAGGACTTCAGCGAGAATATCGTCGAGTCGCTCAATATCGGAGTGCTCACGGTTGATCTGGAAGACCGCATCGAATCATGGAACCCGCAACTAGAAGGCTTGCTGGGAGTGCCGCGGCAGGACGCTCTCAGGAAGCGTCTGCAAGAAGTGCTGCCCACGGATCTGGCCGCGGAAATCGCCGCGCGTGCTGCCAGCGACCATGTTTCCGGAATCTATAAGTTCCGGCTGAATACAGGAGCGGGAAGCCAGTTGGTAGTCAACGCTTCGATTGCCCCGCTTGTCGGCAAGAATGGCGCGCGGCTGGGCCGCTTGATTCTGCTGGACGACATCACGCAGCGCGTGCGTCTCGAGGAGCAGATGGTGCAAACCGAGAAACTTACGTCACTCGGATTGCTGGCGGCCGGCGTCGCCCACGAAGTGAATACACCGCTCGCCGTGATTTCGAACTACATCCAGATGCTCGCAAAGCAGATTCCGTCGGACGATCCACGCCAGAAAACGATCGAACGCATCGTGAAACAGACCTTCCGTGCCAGCGAAATCGTCAACAACTTGCTCAATTTCTCGCGCACCGGCGCAGCTGAGTTCGTTGAATTGGATGTGAATAACGTCCTCGAGGAAACGCTGACGCTGGTGCAACATCCCTTCAAAACAGCGCAAGTGAAAGTAATCAAAAATTACACGCAGGAATTGCCGGCAGTGCTGGGCTCCATCACGCGCTTACAGCAGGTGTTTTTGAATCTCTTTATGAACGCGCGCGATGCGATGCCGAGCGGCGGCATGTTGGAAGTCCGAACGGGCGCCCACAACGGCTCGGTGGAAGTTGAAGTTACCGACACGGGAGCGGGCATCCCGCCAGAGCATCTCCATCGCATTTTCGATCCATTTTTCACAACAAAGGCCTCCGGAAGGGGCACCGGCTTGGGTCTTTCGGTGAGCTACGGCATCATAAAGGAGCATGCGGGAAAAGTTGACGTGCGCTCCACGCCGGGCAAGGGAACATCTTTCCGGCTCGAATTTCCCGTAGCAAGAAAACCTGTCCATGCCTAAAGGATCCATACTCGTCGTAGACGACGAAATCGAAATTCGAGAGGGCCTTGAAGCCCTTCTCACGTCCGAGGGTTTTGAAGTTACACCCGCGGATACCGGCGAAGCCGGATTGCAGAGGCTCGAAGATCGCCCGTTTGACTTGATGCTACTCGACGTGAGCCTGCCCGATCGCAACGGCCTCGAGTTGCTCCGCGAGATTCGTCGCCGCGATCCGAATCTCTCGATCATTCTGATTACCGCGTTTGGTTCGATTGACATGGCTCGCGCAGCCTTCAAGGGCGGCGCACAGGATTTCATCACCAAGCCTTGGTCGAATGACGAGTTGATTGCACAAGTTTCCGTCGCCATCGAAGGCCGCCGGCTTCGGGAAGAGAACGTCCAGCTGAAGCGTGCGCTGAAACAGCGCTACAACTTCCCCAGCATTATCGGCAAGAGCGAAAAAATGCTCGCCGTCTTTGACTTGATCACCCAGGTCGCGCCGTCGCGTTCCACAGTTCTGATCTACGGCGAAAGCGGCACCGGTAAGGAATTAATCGCCAAAGCGATTCATTCTGCGTCCACTCGCGCGGATAAGGCTTTCATCCCCGTCAATACCGGCTCGATTCCTGTCGACCTGCTCGAATCGCAGCTTTTTGGCCACGTGAAGGGCGCGTTTACCAGCGCCGTCGCCTCCAAAAAGGGCCTCTTCGAAGTTGCCGATCAGGGTACGATTTTCTTCGACGAAATTTCGACGATCGGCCCCGAAACGCAGGCCAAGCTCCTGCGCGTGATTCAAGAACGCGAATTTATGCGTCTGGGCGGAACGGATACTATCAAGGTGGATGTGCGCATCCTCACAGCATCAAATGAAGACTTAACCAAGCTCGTCCGCGAAGGACGCTTCCGCGACGACCTATATCACCGCTTGAACGTGATCTCCGTCCAGCTTCCGCCCTTGCGCGATCGCAAGGAAGACATTCCGCTGCTCATTGACCGTTTTCTTGAGCAGTTCTGCCATGAGAACGGCAAGCCGACACGCCAGTTCTCGCACGGCGCCATGAAGCTGTTGATGGATTACGACTGGCCCGGTAATGTCCGCGAACTCGAGAACGTCGTGGAGCGCGCAGTGGTGCTCTCCACGCAGGAAGCAGTCGACGT
>DATNKB010000159.1:0-12437 GCA_035603595.1 Candidatus Dormiibacterota bacterium | reverse complement strand
GATGAATACCGTGAATGTGCGCTACTTCAACACGAGCTACGGCGCGGCAGATTTTTGCCCGTTCGATTCGGGGGCGCCAGGATGCGCGGGCGTGACGCAGTTCTTCAAGGAAGGATCGCCGAATCCGTCGTACGGGACGCCGAGCGCGGTGTTTAATCCGCGGCAATTGCAGCTGGCGGCGCGGATTAATTTCTAGCGGCGCAGGTCTTCAGTCTTCAGTTTGTCCAAGAAACTTGATCAAGAAGGTTCAGCGGAGTTAGAGCATGCGATTCGGCATTTATGCGGAAATGCAGACGCCTCCTGGTAAATCGCATTCGGCGATGACATGGGAGATTCTGCGGCAGATCGAGCACGCGGATCAGGTGGGATTTGATGTGTACTCGGTGATTGACCATCACTTTTTTCAGAAGTTTTCCATTTCCGCGAATCCTCTGGCACTTTTTGCCGCTGCGGCTCAACACACGGAGAGGATTCGATTTCGCGTGGCGCTGTTTACGTTGCCGCTTGAAAATCCGATGCGGCTTGCGGGACAAATTGCTGAGGCCGACATCTTGACGAGGGGGCGCCTGGAGTGTGGGTTGGGGCGCGGGCATGCGTGGCTTTTTGCGCCGTCTGCAATGCTGCTCGAGGAGAGCCGTCCGCGGTATGAAGAGGCGATTGAGATTCTGGAGCGCGCGTGGACGACGGATCGGTTTTCGTACGACGGAAAGTTTTACAACGTGAAGGACGTGACCGTGGTGCCGAAGCCGGTGCAGAAGCCTTATCCGCCGTTGTATACCGGTGGAACCAGCGACATCACCTATCAGATGGCCGGGGAGCGCGGGTGGGGAATTTTCGTGCCGCCGCTTTTGCCGTGGGGAGTGCTGGAGAAGCCGCTGGGGATTTACAAAAAGGCGTGCGCGGAACATGGGCACAAGCCGAATATTGTTTACATCCGGCCGGTTTACTTGGACGACGACGAGAAGCAGATTCGAAAAGAAGTGGAAGCCGCGCTGCATAATTTTCTCGCGTTCAACGCCTCGCCGGTGGAATCTTTGCAGGATGAATCGAAGAAAGCGGAGCTTCGCGCGAAGGGCTATGGATTTTATGCGAGCGGAGCGCTTGAATCGCTGACCAAGCTCACGTACGACGAGATCGTCGAGCAGGAAATCGGATTTATCGGCACGCCGGAGAAAGTCGTGCGTCAAGTGCAGAATCTTCAGGACAAGGGTGGAATTGGAGAGCTGGCGATCGTTTCGAATTTTGGCGGAATCGAGCATTGGAAGTCGATCAAGACGCAGCAGCTTTTCGCCGAGCGAGTGATGCCTGCATTTCGGTCGAGTTCCTTTGGCGCTCACGCGTCGGCGTAGAAAGCAGCGATGCCACCTACCGCAATCGCTAATTCGAAACTCCGATGAGCATTCATGAAGGTGCAATCGGCTCCGGCGCTGCTATGGCACAGTCCGCGGAGCGATTTGCGCCGCGCAGTGCGCGACGAATCTTTGTCCTCGGCGGAATCGGCCTCATCCTTTGTGGAATGATCCTCGGCGATATTTTTGCTGCTTTTATCCTTCATCCCAACGCGAATCGAATCGGAGAGAACCTGCTTGCGGCGACGCGTGCTGTTGCGTCGCACGATCCCCAGGCGGCTGGCACCGCTTTTAAGAATATCGGCGGCCTGCTTGAGAATCGGGGCACCAAAGTGGACGCGCATTCGCACATGATCGGCTTTGGTTACATTGCAATGCTGGTCGCGCTGCTTCAACCGTATGTGGCGTTTTCTGAGCCGGTAAAGAAATTTCTGGCCAAGCTGTTTCTATTGGGAGCGATATTGCTACCGGTGGGAGTGTTTCTGATTCATTACGTCGGATTGGCGGGAAGCCCCTTTGCGGCGATCGGGTGGGCCAGCGTGTTTGCCGATTTTGGCGGCTTTTTGGTTTGGGTTGTGTGTCTCTGCGAGTTGGCGGGCCTCGCAAAATACTTCCACGCGCAATCAGCGGTCCGAGCTTCCGATGAACTTCTCAACGATCGCAGCTGGGCAGCTCGTACATTGCTGAGCGGCGGAACGTTGTTAGTTCTGATCGGTTTTCTTCACGGAAGCTATTACGCGGGCGCGCATCTTTTCCGCTATGAGACGAGAGATAGCGAATTGCTCTCGGCGATGACAACGCAGGCCGCGGCCGGAGATTCAGCGGGGGCCGTCCAGGCGGTTGCTGATTATGGGCAGTTGCAGGGAGCGAAGGCGGTGAACGTAGCGGCGCACGCGCACGTGATCGAATTCGGCGTTCTGGCAATTCTGCTGGCGTTTTTTCAACCGTATGTTTTTCTTAGCGAGACGTGGCGACGCATTTGGGCGGTGATATTGCTAATTGGTTCGTTGGCGCTCCCGGTGTTTGTTCTGCTCGAGTTGCGATGGGGATTGCTGGCTGGCGGATTGGCAGACGTTGGCGGCTTACTGGTGATCATCGCGCTCTTTGGAATGCTTGTCGGGATTTGGCGCTATACCGGGAAGCTTGATTCGTCGGCGGGTGTGGCGTGACGCTTTCGCGTAGGCTCCTGATTTTCGGCGGACTCGCGCTAGCAGTCTGGGGAATGGGTTACGGCATCTGGTACGCCGTGTTCGTCGAGCACCAAACTCTCGATGGACTGGGCTCAGCACTTGCGACGGGTTTTATGCGCGCGGCGGAAAATCGAATGACGGAATCGCGGGCGGCTCTAAGCGACGCAGCCTCGCGAAGTTTTGTATATGTCCGGCAGGTGGATGCGCACGGACACTGGATCGGTTTGGGATTGCTGCTTCTGATTCTGGGAATTGCGTTCGACCGGGTGGGATTTGGAGAGCGCATGCGCACGTATCTTGCGGCCGCGCTTCTTGCCGGCTCGGTAATTTTTCCTCTTGGTGTGCTGCTTGAAACCTGGAACCGAGGCACAGGCCCGCAGGCCATTGCTGTTATTGGATCGGCGTTAGTAATACTCGGCCTATCGGGGACAGCCTGGGGATTTGCGCGCAGCAATTCTTAGAGCGTTGCTCAGTGGCCGCCGATGGAATCGCGCACTTTGCCGTACTGCGCGCCCCACAAGTCTGTCATCTGATGCCGGATGTCCCAAAGTTCGGGGAAGAATCTCACACGCAGTCCTTCGTTCAGCAACTCCACGGAACGCCCTTTCAAGGACTTTGAGCCCATACCGATGGTTCGCTGGATCAATTGCAAGTGAACGAATCGAAAGCGCTGGAAGAGTTCGTCAAATTCCGCGAGGGCTTCGGCCACCACGTACGCATCGGAGTGAGTGTAGTTTGAGTTGTAGATCTGTTCGACTGTGAGATTGTGCTTGTCGAGATAGTGCTCTTTGAACGATTGCCAGATGTGAGGGTGCATTTTCAGCAGGGTGCGAAAACCGGGGGATTCCTGGCCGCTGCCGTTGCCGAGCTGCAGCCGGATTTCCTGGTATTCCTTGGGCGACATCGTTTCGAGAAGGGCGAGCTGCTCGATCAATAGCCGCATTGCGATGTGAACGCGCTTGAAAAGCGTGACCACTCGATTCGTATTTTCCTGCTGCAAGTAGTCATCAATATCGAGAAGCGTGTAACCGATCAGCTTCATCCAGAGCTCTTCCACCTGGTGGACCAGCTGGAACTGCAATTCGTCCGCGTTGCAAAAATCCTTGAAGTCTTTCTGGCAGGAGAGGAGCGCCTTGGTGTTCAAGTAGATTTCGTAATCGAGCGTCCCCTCGCCATTCATGATGGAATAAAAATGCTCGCGATCCATCGTATTCCTCTCTTTCAGTGATGCTTCACAGCAACGGGGCCTTGAGATAGCCGCCTCTAAAGCGTCGAAAGTTCCTGACGGCGGGAGCGATGATACTCATGAAGCTTCGCATTGGCGGATACAATCGTCTCTAGCTCACTGGCGACGCGCTCCAGATCTTTTCCCGGCACCATCGAGTACAGTTCGCCATCAGCCAAGTCCGTGTAGACTCGATTGCCGATGCAACCGGAACTGATGATGGCTCCTTTCGCCATTGCCGCCGGAATCGCCATGCAAGTGGGACGCCCCAACATCGGAAGTTGCGCCGTGCGCCCGGCGCGGTGAGCGGCTTCTTGCAGCAACATGATCTGCGCTGCCGGGCCGGCAAAAATCACAACATCGGGATCGACCGGTGTCTCGCCGAGGGGCGAATAAACCACCGCGCCGGGCATCTTAGCGAGTTGCGGGATGCCGGGGATTTCTTCCATCTTGATGTAGCCGACGTCCGCCATGAAAGAGAGAGTTTGTTCGAGTTCCTTCGCGCGCTCCGGCGGCAGGGGGATGCTGTGCGTAAGGCTTCCGACCGCGCAGTTGTAATGGTCTGAAGGCACGGTGTAGAAAGTTTTTCCAGCGGCTGCAATTCGCCAAAAACTGCAGCCGGAAGGCTGCGCCCCTTCAAATTTCGTGACACCTTTTGGCGGAGTTTCCAGAAATTTCACCGCGACCGGACGTTTCTTCAAGCCGATTGATTTCGAAATCTTCGTCTCCAGGCTGCTGTACTGATTCATCGCGGCTCCTACCGGCATGAGTGGTTGCAGCATTTATCCTAACCTGAATTCGAAGAAGGCGAGCTCGAATACGCGGAAAATCTTTGGGGCACAGCTTAGTGCAGAAGATGGAATTCTATACTGATGTCTTCATCAGTTTCGACGGGTTCTCCGTTGCGGATGGCAGGCACGTAGCGCCAGTATTGAGCGGCGCTAAGGGCGGCGGACGTGAGCGAGGCTGGGCCGCTGATGACTCTGAGGTTCTTTACCCTCCCATCCTGTCCTATGGTAGCGTGAATTTTTACTGTGCCTTCCACGCGCTGCTGCAACGCTTCCTTGGGGTAGAAAGGCTCCACCCGATAAATCAAATGCGCCGCCACGAGACGATCCGCAGGCGGCTGCGTTCTCGGCGCTGCAGTCGAGTTCGGAATAACGGTGGCGTGGGTGGCTGGCGCGGCGGCACTTATCGGAGCCGCCGGAAGAGGTGTGACTGACGCGCCATTCGTGCTCGTATTCGCAGGAGAGAGCACCTGCGAACTGGCTTGCACAGTGGACCCACCTGCCGTTGTGTTATCCGGTGGATCATCACTGCCGCTTTCCGACGAAATTACATCATCGCCACTAGGTGGTTTGGAAGCAGGCATTCGGTGCGATGCTGCGCCGAGCGAGGACGGCTTTCTCTCATTGTGGTTTTGACTAAGCTTCTGACCGGGCGATGCCGCCTTAGTGGGGACAGGATGATCAGTGAGTGCGGCTTGTGCGGCGTCGCTATCGCCGGAACTCGGACTATTCGGGGAATGCATCGCTACACTTCGGCCCACAACAATGCCTAACCCAAGACACCCTGCAGACAGCAATAGGCATAATGCCAACAGGCCTACAAAACTGCGCAGATTCAAACTGCGCTCCGACGGGGAAGCCTTCAGCTCTTGTTTGGGCGCTTCCAATCGAGCATTTGGCAGCCGGGAGGATGTGCCAGGCCAGGCCACACTCGAAATGGATGTTTCGGCCGGCAGCACTGAAGTGGCAGCCAAGCCGGACATAGGAGCCGCTAATGAATGCTCGTTCAGGTTGTCCTTGGCGTGCAGCTCCGCTGACGCTGCCCGGATGGAATTCAAAATCGAGGCGGCGCCGTCTTTAGGGCGGGGCGCAGCTCCCGGCACGCTCTTGGGACCAAACAGTTCGCGCGTCTTTCTGGCGAAATCTTCGCCATGGGCAGCGCTTGAACCAGGGTCGAGCCGGTTTCGAGATCCGTTCGTGTTGTCGGTCTTGTTATCCCTCGGAACGACCACGTCCGAACGCTGCATGGAACTGAGCAGCTTGTCGCTCGGCAAACCAACCTCTGAATCGCGTCGACGATATTGCAGGTCGGCGTTTTCAGGAGAATTCGGAGAAAGAGGGCGCTCAATCGGGTGCGCAGCGATCGAACTGGATTCCAAGCCCGGCTGTTTACACTCGGTGAGGAGCGACTCGACGTTTCCAAAATCTAGCGCCGGTGTGTCCGTGGCTGGTTCATCGCCCGCCAAGATTGCAGCCAAATCCACAGGTGCAACCCGTTCCTGGACAGGCATGGACTCCGTAGTCATTCCCGGATGGGCGGCAGCTCGTGGGCCTTCTCCAGCGCGATCGATCCCTGCGGGAATTGACGACCATTCCGAGACCAAGTTCGTCCATTTGTCCGGGCGAGCCTTCGCTCGCGATGATGGCGGTTCGGGAGCCGACGGTTGAGTCTGAACACGCTGTTTTTCCCGGGCGACATAAAGCGGTTCCAGGTTCTCCAACGCGAGCCATTCTCTGATTTCCAGCCGGACTTCCTCAGGCAGGTCAATGAACTCAACGCCAGCTTCCTTCTGCGTGTCGCTCATCCATGCAACTTTGGCTCTGGTTTCGAGTCGCTTGCATGATTTGTGTAGCTGGAGCCGGAGGTCAACGGTGGGGTCGGGCGGCAGGACGCTCACCGCATGAACGGCGAGGCCGCTCTCGCTGATATTCAAGACGATTCCGCCATTATCGGCGCCAATGTCCAGGTAGGCCAGTGACTTGACCTGGTGGCGCACACACCGCCGCCTATCGAGTCCGTCGAGCGAACTTCCTGTCTGTGTCGGCGTCATGGTTTGCACGTGCTGTGAGCCGGGTTTCCCTAATCTTGCCGGATGTTGCCTGATTCTACGTCTTTAGTGTCCCCACGTCACGGGACGTTTCGGGTAAAATGTGTTTTTTAATTATGTATTTCAATGCTGGTGCCTACGGCCTTTCGTCATCACGGGCGGACTTTTCTCTTCCCCCACCGCCACGCGGACCTTATAGCAAATGAGCGTCCAGTGCGACAAATTTTGGCGCATGAGCCTAAACTTTTGTTGGAAAAGGATTTAAAGAACGTTGAAGGTTCGAGCGGCAGCGATTGCTTGCTCGGAGCGTCTCTAAACGGAGACAGCTTCAACGCCTGTGGAATCAGCGAAGATACACTTTCGTAGCCGATCCGACCCCTCCGCAAAGACCGCTGCCGGACAGCCACAAGGCGAGTAGCGCCGCTCCGGCGAGGTTCGGTCCTTCATCGTGCGCCTCGACTAGCCGACAGACAGCCCAGGAACAGTTTGACGAAGAGACGTCGAAAAGGTGGCGCGCCCGGCCCGATTCGAACGGGCGACCCTCTGCTTAGAAGGCAGATGCTCTATCCAACTGAGCTACGGGCGCATCCTAGAGAGATTTTAAATCATTTATCGCTGAAGAGAGCACGATTTCGTTGCGCTTAGGTCGAAAGATATCTCAGCGTCATCGTCATTCAGGGGGTTACACAGGGGACGACGTGGCGGCTGTGGCGCCGGTAAACTCGAAAATCTTGGTCAGTCGTGAGGATGATGGGATCCGCAAGCGTTTCGGTCATGCGAACGAGGCAAGCATCAGCGAGTCCCATCGGAACGTTGGAATACTTCTCGATCAGCTTCACGACTGGCTCTAGGTTCTCCGCAAGCGTGAAGGAGATCAGTACAGCACGGCGTCGAAGTAGTGCACCGAGATTAGGGATACCGCGGTCACCGAGAAGGTGAAAAGCCTCGGACAAGGCAGCTTCGCAAGTGAACCAGGGCGGAGGTAACTCGGAAGCCTGCGTCGCGGCCCATTGGTGGTGTGTGTCGCGGGTGCTGAGCAGCGCCACCAGGAAGCCAGCGTCAACGAGGACGTTTCTTGCCATAACCAGTCGAGTGCAAATACTTCTTCTTGCGCACACTCAGGTCGGCCGGCAAGCTTTTCACCGACCCGACGAGGTCGGCGATGGTGTCGAAGGAGGCAGCGCGCCGCCGTCGGCGCGGAGCACGCTCTAGCCGTTCGCGAACCACGTGCGACTTCGAGAGCTTCCGCCCTCGTGATTCCGCCTCAATATCCGCCACTAATGGCTCGGGCAGTCGTACTGTCAGGGTCTTCATGAAAACAAGTGTATTACACAACTGGCAGGTCTGCAATACAAGAGAGGTTAGCCCACGCGCAAAAACCACTATTCGATCATTTTGGTGTGCGGTGCTGATTGACCGGCGGGCCGAATTCTCTAGCCGGTCTCCGCAGCGGTTCGAGCCGCGACGGGAATGATCGTCATCACGGCTCCGTCGATCTTATTTTCCAGGGTGCGACAAGGAAGAATTCGCACCAGGTAGCGATTCTTGTTTCTGTCTGTCAGCTCTCTGTCGATGGGTTTGAGAGTTGACAACACGTCCTTCACAAGCGCCTCAAAATCCAGAATTTCCACCGACGGATGGATGTTCAGAAGCGGGCGACCAACATCCGTTGAGATGAGTCCGAGGAATTTTTGAGCTTCGGGTGTAAATCGGCGGACCGTTAAGTCACTGCCGATCATCACCACGGCAATCTCGATGCTGCCAAAGAGATTCGTGAGGTCGGTATTTACCTGCGTGATCTCCAGGTTTCGGCCGCGCAGCTCGTCATTTACCGTCGTCAATTCTTCATTCGCTGATTGCAGTTCTTCCTTCGCAGTTTCCAGTTCTTCGTTTGTACTCTGCAGTTCCTCATTGCTCGAAAGGATCTCTTCGTTCGCCGATTGTAGTTCCTCGTTGGTAGCTTCCTGTGTTTCTATCACCGACTGCAAATATTCCTTCGCGGCTGCGAGTTCCTGTTGCAGCTTTTCAATTTGAGCGGCGGACGCTTTGGAATCGGCACCCCGACGGCCCTTCCTGGCAAGTACCGGCGTTTGCCTCTCGCTGGTTTTGTCGTGAAAGACGATCATGTAATACCGTTCTTTCAGATTCGGCACGTTGATGGGCGTGACCTCAAATCCAGCCGTTCGCGCGGACAGCCGGTCGGAGGAGGGACCGCCATCCTCGCCGCCATCTCCCTCTTTAATTTGAACATTCTCCTTTCGGACTACGACGTTTTCTTTCTTCGCTCGGGCGATGGCATTCCGCAAGTCGAGCAGGAGTCCCTCTTGCGCCATTTTTAATATGCTGAGGCTTGCTCGGCCGGGCATCAGCTTAAGAAAATGGTTCACGTTGCCCCGCGTGTAGATGACTTCGAGATCGTCATTTACGAATACCGCGGCGGGCGAATACTCGCTCAACACTCGGCGATCGAACTCCTTTTGCGCCTCCAGAAAGTTCCACGCCGAGTCGGTTGGCTTCAAAGACGCACGGATTGCGGTAGGCCCGCTGCGTCCGGACGGGTGTTCGAGCGAAAAACTCACCACCTGGCGCACTGCCGTTGTCTTCCTTGAAAAAATCTTTTGGGTACGATCCACAGCGGTGAAAAGGTTGCTGGCCGGGCCGATGCCCTCCGAAGTGCCGAGTACTAAAAAGCCGCTGGGCCGTGTGGCATAGTGAAACAGAGAAATTACTTTAGCCTGCAAGACCGGTTCGAGATAAATCAACAAATTCCGGCAGCAAATCAAATCCATCTGTGAGAATGGCGGGTCACTCAAGATGTTATGCTGAGCAAAGATGCACAGGTCCCGGATGCCTTTGCTGATCCGGTAACCGCCTTCAACCTTGCTAAAGAACCGGCGCAGCCGCTCGGGAGAAACATCAGCTTGGATATTATCCTGATATACGCCGCTTCGGGCGCGACCTACGTTGCTTTCACTTACGTCCGTCCCGAAGAACTGAAGCGAATTCGTTGAAGCCTTGTCGCCCAAATATTCCAGTAGGGTGATCGCAACGGAATAAGTTTCCTCGCCCGACGAACAAGCGGGGGTCCAGATTCGAATTGTGCGGTCGGCACTGGATCCTTTGAGAATCTCGGGAAAAACCTCCGCCCGCAGGGCCTCAAACAACCCGGGATCCCGGAAGAAACTCGTAACGTTGATCAGCATATCCTGATAAAGCGCTTTGATTTCGGGCGGATTCATCTGCAAAAACCGTACGTACTGTTCTAAATTATCGATTTTGTGGACAACCATGCGTCTTTGAATTCGCCGCAAAATCGTGGTTTGCCGGTAATGCGTGAAATCGAGCCCGGTCGAACGCCGCAGCATCTGAAATATCGTTGCGAGACCGTTGCCCTGCTGAGCGGGAACCTCTGTGGCCTCCGTTCTTGAGTTTGCCGTATATGGGTGGCGCGCGATGCGGACCAACTCGCGAGCGATAGTTCGCGGTGGAAGGACGTAGTCGGCGCAACCTGCGTCGATAACGCTTCGCGGCATGCTGTCGTACTTCGCCGAACCTTCATCCTGGGCGAACGTCACACCACCTTGGGCCTGAATTTCCGCCATTCCCAAGGTACCGTCGCTGCCCAAGCCCGAGAGAATAATGCCGATCGCGCGATTCCCTTGCTGCTCGGCGAGCGATCGCATGAAGAGATCTACGGGCATCGGCGTTCCACCCGTCTCAATTCGTTTCTCGAGTTGCAACGAATGATCCGAGACGGTCATCGTTGCGTTGGGAGGGATCACATATACGTGGTTCGGTTCGAGGCGCATGCCCTTCGTCACCTCCACGACAGGCATCGTGGACTTCTTAGCGAGCACGGCGCTCAGAAGACTTTCATGCTTCGGATCCAAGTGTTGAATCAGCACGAAAGCCATTCCTGTATCGGAGGGAAGATTCGTCAGTAGTTCGGTGAACGCTTCAACGCCGCCAGCAGAGGCGCCCACGCCGGCAATCAAAAAGTCTCCTGCGCGGGGCGACGACGCGATGGAATCTTTTTTTCGATTATTCGACGATTTCGATTTGGGCCGCTTGGTTGCCATTTGTCGACCCCTCTCGCGCGACCTTGTGGGCGGGGGCGAACGCGCGATTTTAGCGTAACGGTACGCGATAACAGCCGCAATGCCCTCCAGAGGCCGATTCTGACGACAAACAGCGCTGAGCTAAAGGGAATTGCGTATTGCCTGGGGCTGGCCTAGCTGTAGGATACTCTTATTTCCCGAGCCTCCTGTGCGAAAGAACTCCATGCGCGGATCCGGTGCGAACCGGGCGCGTTCAAAGAAAATCCGCGGCGAAAAGGGACTCCCCGGCGGGTGGAACGGGCATTCGGGCAGTCCTCTCTCCTCACTGATGGACTCACTAGCCTTCGGAGTAGCCATAGCCACCCATAACGGTAATCTACTATACACGAATAGTTATTTCTTGGAAATGTTCGGTCAACCCTCCCGCAAAGTTTCTTCAGGATCAAACCTCAAATCGTTCGTAGCGGCAGCTTCCTGGCGTCCTCTTCAGGAGGCGATGTTTCGAGGTGCACTCGAGACGACAGATGGTGAGATTAAGGTTCCGAGTTGTGATAACGGCCTTCGGACGATACGCATTTCTTTTTCGCCATTTCTCGAAGCGTCTGAGACGATAAAAATCACGGCCACCGACGTTACCGATCTCACCAGTGCGCAGACCGCTTTAAAGTTGTCAAAAGATTCCATGAATTCTTTGAGCGCACGAGTCCTCGAATTGCAGGACGAAGAACGAAGGCGGTTGGCGCGCGACCTGCATGACACAGTTGGCCAGGAGATCGTTGTCGTTCTGATGACCTTGGATACGATTGCGCGCACGTGGGACAAGCCCGATCTAAGTGCCCGGCAGAATCTGCTCGAAGCGGTCGATTGGCTGCGCAAGGTGGAGTCCGAGATTCGCACATTTTCCTATCTCCTCCACCCGCCCCTTTTGGACGACATGGGCCTCGCTTCCGCGCTGAATTGGTATATGGAGGGCTTTTCGAAACGTTCCGGCATCTCCGTGCAATTATCGGTTCCGGACAATTTACCGCGCCTCACCCTGCAGGCGGAGACTGCCTTGTTCCGTATCATGCAGGAGAGCCTTTCCAATGTGATCCGCCATTCTCGGAGCAAGCGAGCATGGGTTCGGATTGAGCTCGAGCCGCATTACTTGAAACTGTCTATTCGCGATGCAGGGCGAGGCTTTGACCAGACGCCTCATAGTGGTTCAGGGCCATCAGGCGTCGGCATCGAAGGAATGAGGGGACGGCTCAGATCCCTGGGTGGGATCTTGGATCTGCAATCGGGGCCGCACGGCACGGAGGTTATTGCGAGCGTTCCATTACGCGATGGTGCCGCCATCCGTCCGGATAGCGTCCGTGCGCGGCGTCAACAGAAGGGTGAAGCCACACAGGCTGCCACCGGCCTCGCGAAGCGGATTCTCATAGTGGACGATCACGAAGTCGCTAGGAAAGGCATACGCTTCCTGCTCAATGACGAAGACGACTTGGAAATCTGCGGCGAAGCACAGGATGGATTGGAGGCTTTTGAGAAGGTTCAGAGGCTTAACCCGGATTTAGTGATTCTCGATCTCAACATGCCCGGGGGAGGAGGCTTTTCCGCTGCGAATAGGATTCGCAATGCCGGCCTTACGCCAAAGATTTTGGTCTATACCACGCACACCTTTCCTGGATTGGAACGTATCGCTCGCGCGGCGGATTGCGATGGGTTCGTCGTGAAGGCGAATGCAACACAGGATTTGATCCGCGGAATTCGCGCGGTGCTGCGCGGAGAAGAGTTCTA
>DATNKB010000158.1:0-4023 GCA_035603595.1 Candidatus Dormiibacterota bacterium | reverse complement strand
GCCGACCTTGAGATGCAAGTCGGAAGCCCGGCTCTCCACTGCTCGTCTTAAGAGATCGTCAATGTTGATGGCCATGAATAAACTCCCGGCTTTCTGCTCCATGTGACGCTAGCACGCGGATTTACAGACGGGCAAGAATGGGCGGTGCGCCAATTTCTAAGCGAACAACCTGTACGTTTGGACAGGTGCGATGTAACTTGCAGATTCTTCAAGCCGGAGGCTGATCACGGAGGAAAAATCGGTCGTAGATTACAGCGGCGAGAACGCCGCCGAAGAGCGGACCGACCCAGTAAACTCCGTGGTTCGACCAATGGCGAGCCACGAGGGCAGGCCCGAACGCACGGGCAGGATTCATGGCGGCTCCGGTAAAGGGATAGCCGACTAGCATTCCAGCTGCGACGGCGAGGCCGACGGCGAAGCCGGCGAGTCTGTGGGCGAGACTTCTAGGGTCCACCACCGTGGCAAAGAAGACGAAGACAAGAATGAAAGTGAGGACAGCTTCTAGAATCATCGCGTGCATCCGGGTGAAATCCGTGATGGGGACAAGGTCGGGAGTGCCGAGAGCTACCGGCCGCCAGATGGACTCGGGAATAACGGTGACGAGCAGAAAAGCAGCGGCGAGCGAGCCAAGAAGCTGTGCGAGCCAATAGAAGAGCGCCCTCATCGTGCCGACCCGGCGCGTAACCCAGAATCCAGCGGTGATGGCAGGGTTGAAATGGCCGCCGGATATGTGCCCAATGGCGCTTACCATTGCGCCCATCGCAAGTCCGTTTGCTAAGGCGATCGCAAGCAGGCCCATGTTTGCCTGGCCGTTGGCGCGAAGGTATTGGTCGGCGCAAACGCAGCCCGCACCGACAAGAACCAGCGTGAATGTGCCGACGAATTCAACAAAGAGCTTTTGGCCCAGGCTGTACACGGATGCTCCACGATCGTGGCCAAGTGAGTGTAAGGGCGAGCGATCGCGCGCGAATTCTACTACGAGCGCCCAGAGGGACCGATACTTTTCGAATTTGAGAGTGAAGCGGTGACGTGCGCGGCGCAGGGTTCGCTCAGCGGACCGCCGCCGGAGCTGGGACGCCGACCGGGGTAAGCCAGCCGTGACGATCCGCTTTCTTGCCGCTGGTGAGCGCAAAAAATTCGTCCTGGATTTTCTTGGTGATAGGTCCGCGGGTGCCGTTGCCTATCGTGACGCGGTCGACTGAGCGAATCGGCGTGACTTCGACCGCCGTCCCGCAGAAGAAGAGTTCATCGGCGATGTAGAGCATTTCGCGCGGAATGATTTGTTCGGCGACGGGAATGTCGAGGTCGCGGCAGATCTGCATGACGGTGTTGCGAGTGATTCCGGGAAGAGCGCCATTCGAGAGCGGGGGGGTGATCAATGTACCGCCGAAAAGGAGAAAAATATTTTCGCCGGAGCCTTCGCTCACTTGACCGTGCACGTCGAGCGCGATGCCTTCCGAATAGCCATTCGCGTGCGCTTCAATGCGAATCAGCTGGGAATTCATGTAGTTTGCAGCGGCTTTCGCCATCTGAGGGAGCGTATTGGGGGCGGGGCGATTCCAGGAGCTGACGCAGACGTCCACACCTGCGTGCAACGCTTCTTCTCCCAGATACTGCGCCCATTCCCAGCACGCGATGTAGACCTCAATCGGACAGCCCACCGGATTCACGCCGGCGGTGCCGTAGCCGCGCATCACCATCGGCCGGATATAGCAGGCATTCATCTTATTGGCGCGGACGACATCCAGGTTCGCCTGAGAGAGTTCATCGGCTGTGAATGGAATATCCATGCGATAGATGCGGGCGGAATTGAGAAGACGCTGCGTGTGTTCGCGAAGACGGAAGATAGCAGGGCCTTGTGTCGTGTTATAGCAGCGAATGCCCTCGAAAACGGTAGAGCCGTACGTGATGACGTGAGACAGAACGTGGACCTTTGCGTCGTCCCACTCGATCATTTTGCCGTTGTGCCAAATCTGACCCGTTTTCGGAAAGCTCATTGAGTGTCTCCGCGGCGCGATTTCGCGCTGTTGTGCGCCCGCGAATCGAAAGTACAGGAGCGTAGTTGGGGCGTCAATGGGAAGGAGGTAGTAGAACTAGCTCGGCGCGGAATCCATATTGGCCGGGCCGACTTTTTGTGCAAGAAAATGCTTCGCTTAGAATCAGTCTTCGCGGAGCGCGACGAGGGGATCGACTTGCGTCGCCCGCTGCGCAGGAATGAAACAAGCGAACAGCGCAACGGCTGCCAGCAGCAGCGCAATCGAAGCGAATGTGAGTGGATCGGTCGCCGTCACCGAAAACAGCATGGAGCGGAGAAATCGCGTGACGATTGCCGCGCCGATAAGGCCAACTCCGAGGCCTACAGCGACGAGCAACATACCTTCCCCGAGCGCCATGCGGAGAATGTCGCTGCGCTGTGCTCCCAGCGCAACGCGTACGCCAATTTCATGAGTTCGCTGGCTGAATGTGTATGCCATTACGCCATAGATGCCGATTGACGCGAGCAGCAGCGCGACGCCAGCGAAGACAGCAAGAATTGTCAAAGCGAAGCGGCGATCCGCAAGAGACTTGGCTACCACTTCATTCAGTGTGCGAACGGCGAAGACAGGAATTCCGGGATCGACGGACTGAACCTCGCCACGAATCGCATCGCCCAACGTGCCCGGATCGGTGCTAGTCCGAAGGTAGATGGCGGCTGTCACGCCGGGGTTCTGTAGCAGCGGGAAATAAACGTGAGGCATGGCCGGTGTGTCGAAGCCGTCGGACTTGATGGAGCCGACAATTCCCACGATCGTAGTCCATGGCGAGGGCGAATTGATGGGTCCAGCTTTGACTTGCTTTCCGATTGGATCTTCGCCGGGCCAGTAGCGATGGGCGAGGGTGTCGTCGATGAGGCAGACTTTTTGAGAGTTGACGTCGTCGGAATTTGAGAAATTACGGCCGGAAACCTGCGCGATTTCGAGTGTGCGGAAATACTCAGGAGTTACGGCTGCGAATTCTGCGACGGGGACTCTTTCCGCATCGGCAGGCCGACCCTGAATCGTAAACGGGAAGCTGTTGCGGGCGCGGCCCATCGGAAGGCTGCCACCACTCCCGATCGCGGCTTGCTGCACGCCGGGCATTCCTGAGACGCGGCGCAAGAGCTCGCGATAGAAAGCGCTACGCTTCTCCGGCGGACGGTAGGGATCAGCATTTGGATCGTTCGGTACCGCCATCCAAATCTGCGCCGTAACGATCGAGCTCGGATTGAATCCGGGTTTTACTTGCAGTAATTGCCAGAAGCTGCGCAACAGGAGGCCGGCCCCGATCAGAAGTATCAAGGACAACGCAATTTCGGAGGCGACAAGAACACGAGAGATTCGCGTGTGTTTTTTGGATGAGCCCGAGCCTCGGCTGCCTTCTCGCAAACTGACAATTTGATTGGCGCTGGCGGCTTGTAAAGCTGGGACCAAGCCGAAGATTACTCCGGTAAGGATAGACACAAAAAATGCGAACAACAATACTCCGATATTGATCGAGACTTCGTTGAGCCGAGGAAGATCAGCGGGTGCGAACCGCAGCAGGGAATTTTTCAGTATGACGACCGTCAAAAGCGCAATGATGCCCGAGATCGCAGCCAGCAGTACGCTTTCCGTCAGCAACTGGCTGATGAGGCGGCCGCGGCTGGCGCCGAGGGCCAGGCGAATTGCGATTTCGCGCTGACGACCGGCTCCGCGAGCCAGCAACAAGTTCGCGATATTAACGCAGGCAATTAGAAGTACGCAGCCTACCGCGCCAAAAAGCACGAACAGCTCGGTACGAACTCCGCCAACAAGATCGTCCTGAACTGGGACAAGGCGAGTCCCCCATGAGGCAGCGGCGGGATAGTCGGTTGGATATTCCCGGCTCAAATTAGCAGCAAAGGCGTCGAGCTTTGCTTGCGCTTCGGTCGTCGAAAGACCGGGCTTCAGGCGAGCAATCGCGGCCGGGAACATTCGAGCTGCTCGCACGGGCGGATGCGGGAACGGATCTGCAGCGTATCCAGCA
>DATNKB010000157.1:0-5276 GCA_035603595.1 Candidatus Dormiibacterota bacterium | reverse complement strand
TCCGAATTGACCGCCGCGAGCTTCAAAAGAATCAGCGCGGTGTCGGATCAGCGGATCGTGTACACCGAGGTTGCTCCGTTTAGAAACGCATCGCCCTTTAATTTAAATCTTGCCGCCGGCGTTCAACCCTTGGTCTCCTATGTGGTGCCGTCAATGCTCTTTCCCGACGTGACAATCGAAAGGCCCAGCGGCGAGAGTCCTAAGCCGACGGTCATCGACAGTCCGCTCACCGAAAAGCCCTAAGCCCGATAAAATCTGGGCGTCTTCCCTTTCGCGGTCTGC
The DNA here is from genome assembly GCA_035603595.1 of Candidatus Dormiibacterota bacterium. Classification (GTDB taxonomy): domain Bacteria; phylum Acidobacteriota; class Terriglobia; order Acidiferrales; family UBA7541; genus Palsa-295. The sequence continues at coordinate 4,994 of DATNKB010000157.1, read as the reverse complement.
GGGTTGAATATGGGCGCTCAGCGAGGCGAGTCAGCCAACAAGGGTCATTAGCATGCAGAAGCGCAAACTCGGAAACAGCAATTTGGAAGTCTCAGCCCTGGGACTGGGCTGCATGGGCATGAGCCATGGTTATGGGCAGCCTGGCGATAAGAACGAGATGATTGCTTTGATTCGAGCGGCGGTTGATCGCGGGATCAGCTTCTTTGACACCGCCGAGATCTACGGGCCCTACACCAACGAGGAATTGGTCGGCGAGGCGCTGGCGCCGTTCCACGGCCGCGTGGCGATCGCGACGAAGTTCGGTTTCAAAATCGAAGCAGGCAAGCAGACCGGCCTCGACAGCCGGCCTGAACACATCCGCGAGGTCGCGGAGGCCTCGCTGAAGCGCCTGAAGGTCGAATCGATTGATCTCTTCTACCAGCACCGCGTCGACCTGGCGGTGCCGATCGAAGATGTCGCGGGCGCGGTGAAGAAATTGATCGAGGAGGGAAAGGTCAAACACTTTGGCCTCTCGGAAGCCGGAGCACAGACAATCCGTCGCGCACACGCCGTTCAACCCGTGACGGCGCTGCAGAGCGAATACTCGCTGTGGTGGCGGGAACCAGAAACGGAAGTATTTCCTACGCTTGAGAAGCTGGGTATTGGCTTTGTTCCATTCAGTCCGCTCGGCAGGGGTTTTCTGACCGGAAAAATCGATGAGAGCACCGCATTCGACAGCAAGGACTTCCGCAATAACATACCGCGCTTCGCAGCTGACGCCCGCAAAGCCAACAAGGTGTTGGTCGATGCGCTCAGTGCAATCGCCGCGCGCAACCATGTGACGCCCGCGCAGCTGGCACTGGCCTGGATCTTGGCTCAGAAGCCCTGGATCGTTCCCATTCCGGGCACGACCAAGCTCCATCGGCTGGAGGAGAATATCGGTGCTGCATCGCTGGATCTCACAGCGGATGACCTGCGCGACGTCGGAGACGCTGTCTCCAAGATCGGAGTGCAAGGAGCCAGGTACACCGAACAGCTGCAGCGGTTGGTGGGGCGATAGCTAGATATCTAGATTCGACACATTCAGCGCGTTCTTCTCGATGAATTCGCGCCGCGGTTCCACGGCATCGCCCATCAGAGTCGTGAAGATATCGTCCGCCGCCACGGCGTCCTCGATTCGGACCTGCATGAGCCGGCGCGTTTCGGGATTGATGGTCGTGTCCCATAGCTGGCTTGCGTTCATTTCACCCAATCCCTTGTAGCGCTGAATACTCTGGCCTTTCTTGGCCTGCTCGAACAGCCAGGTCATCGCGGCCTTGAAGCTCGTGATCTCCAGCTTGTCATCGCCCCGCTGCACGAACCCTCCCGGCCCGATCAGGTCGCTCAAGGTCTCGGCGAGTTCAGCGATGCGCAAATATTCAGCCGAGTCGAAAAATTCCCGCGGCACGTGTTTTTCAGACGTCAGGCCATGCTCGAAGCGCTGCAGGTTGATGCGATGGCCGCCGGCCGGCAGCGCGTCCACCGCTACCCGGTAACGTCGCGATGCGTCGTCCAGTGCATTCAGCCGCTGCTCCAGATTTCGGCACCAATCGCGCAGCACGTCGACTCGGTCAAATGCCTCAGGCGTCAGTTTGGGAACGTACAGCAGCTGCTCGAGAAAGCGCCCGTCATAGCGGCGCGCCCAGCGCGTGACGATGCTCTGCACCTCGACGTACTTTCTCGCCAGCGACTCCAACCCTAAGCCGGACAGCGGCGGCGCCTCCGCATTGACATGCAATGCCGCGCCTTCCACTGCCGTATTCAGCAGCAGCGCATTCAATTCCAGATCATCCTTGACGTAGGTTTCCTGCTTGCCTTTCTTCACCTTGTACAAAGGCGGTTGCGCGATGTAGATGTGGCCGCGCTCGATGAGGATCGGCATTTGCCGGTAGAAGAAAGTCAGCAACAGCGTGCGGATATGGCTTCCATCAACGTCAGCATCGGTGTTGTGTACGCATATGCCGCCCATGCCGGCAACGAAGTTTTCGTCGCCTTCGACGGAGAAGTCGTACACGCAGCCGGTGGTCGAAGGCACTTCTTCGATCGACTTAATGGGCAGTGCCATGAGATCGCCGCCAATCATTTCGAATCTTCGATTGACCGTTGCTCGCGTCGATTTCAGCAACTCGTGAATATGGGAAGCACGTGGATGATCCTGCCAAACCGGCTGCAGAAGCCGCAGATCTTCCCTTGCGCCGACGGTAATTTGCCAATGGACATGCTTGGTTTCACACGGTCCCCCATTGATCTGACGGACGACGCCATCGGGTTGAAGTTCAGATGTGCTCGGAACGACACCCAGAGAACTGAGCAAATAGACCAAACCGCTGGCGATATCGTACGACGAGGTCGCGAAGGCAATCATGCGCTTTCCAACGGTGCCATCGCCAAGGAGGTATCCACGCAGGAATGCCAGTCTCAATGACTCGTGAACGTTAAATAGCAGATCAGGGATTCGTTTGGTGAGGGAATCGACGTTGGCAAACCCGAATACGTGCTGCCACACAAGCGCGGCGACACGATTCACGAGCTTCAGTTCGCCACAATTTTTATCGGAGGCGTAGCCGATTGCTGGCAGCCCGAACAACCGCGAGAACTTCTCGGTCATTTCTTTAACGAGGTGCTGATTGCTCTGTCCGATCGCAAGACGAATTCCGCCGCGATCGGAACACGAACCTTCGGCAAGGTAAAAGCCCAGCAATCCCATCAGATCTTCATCGACGGGCAGGAATCGCGGAATTCCATTACGCGCGTAGTGTTCCGGAGTCAGCTGCAAATCGTCGCGACCTGAGAACCAATCGAGGTCCTGCAAGTCCAAATCGGACAGCCGCACTTGGTCGCGCACCAAATTGCGTCCAGAGGCCTTGTATTGGGTTTCCCAAACACGTTCCAAGCGGCTCGGTGCGATGCACGCACGTGTGAGTACTTCTGCACGGTCCGCGCCAATAGCCTGCAAATAGGCGTCGAAGTGGTTGACCGTTGGACGCGTTACTCCTTTCTCCCACGCATAAAACGTAACCGGTTGGCGGATGCCGACCGAAGCACACAACGCCTCGTTTGTAATACCGCTCATCCGGCGGCGAGCGGCCAACTCCGTACGGAGTTCAGCGGGAATCTCAACTCGAGGATCGGTCATTTGCGCATTGCTCGAGCATTTCGCGCGAACGGCGTCTTTGAACCATGACTCAACCGCGGGGCCGCGCAACCAGATTTGCTTCGCGGCTTCCGGAACCGCGTGAAGAACGTGGAGCAAATCGATTTTCGTAGGAGCATCCGTGGGAAAGCGGATGCGGGCCGGCGCAACCATCCGGTCTCCCAGTCGCAAGTCGGCACCGCGCTTTAGCTTGATGCCATCCTGATCATGCACAAAAACGCTGTGGCTGGAGGTGACGCGAACCGTACGGCCATAAGCCGTGCGGACCTTGAACAGTTTTTCCTCCAGCGGATGTCGGATGACCGCTTTGATGGGGCGGAAGCGAACTGCGTTATTTTCCAGGCCGAAGCAAAGCACTTCACCGAGTCCTTCGCCGCTCAGCTTATCAACGCCGCCGTTCGAAGTTTTACCTGCCAAGGCATTGTCGATGAACTGGCCAATACGCACCATGCGCACGCCGCGATCATCTTTCACGAAGACATGATCGTTGCCGTCGACGCTCATGATTATGATGCGGTGGTAGCGCAACTTATCGACGTTGAAATCATCGCGTCCGATGCCGCAGCCGAGTGCCGTGATCAACGTGCCGACTTCCGCGGACGCCAGCATTTTGTCGAAGCGCGCCTTTTCGACATTGAGGATTTTACCCTTGAGCGGCAGGATCGCCTGCGTGCGTCGATCGCGTCCCTGCTTCGCGGAGCCGCCGGCGGAATCGCCCTCGACTAAAAACATTTCCGACAGCGCGGGATCCTTTTCCTGACAATCTGCGAGCTTGCCCGGCAATCCCGCGATATCGAGCGCGCCCTTGCGGCGGGTCATCTCGCGCGCCTTGCGCGCGGCTTCGCGCGCATAGGCCGCTTCGAGAATCTTGTTGACGATGGCCTTCGCTTCTTGCGGATGTTCCAGCAAGAATTCTTCGAGCCGCCCGGCGACGGCGGATTCGACCACACCCTTCACTTCGGAAGAGACCAATTTATCTTTGGTCTGCGAGGAGAATTTAGGATCGGGCAATTTCACCGAAAGTATCGCGGTCAGTCCTTCGCGCGAATCGTCGCCCGTGGTCTGAATCTTTTCCTTCTTTGACGCCAATTCTTTTTCGATGTAGTTGTTCAGCGTGCGCGTCAACGCCGCGCGATAACCCGCAAGGTGAGTGCCGCCGTCCTTTTGCGGAATGTTGTTCGTGTAGCAATACATGCTTTCTTGATACGAGTCGTTCCATTGCATGGCGACTTCGACTTGCGTGTTGCCATCGCGCGTCTGGAACCACAACACGGTGTCGTGCACCGGCGTCTTGCTGCGATTCAAATAGGTGACGAAAGCTTTCAGTCCGCCTTCATGCTGGAACACCTCGGACTTCTCATCGCGCTCATCGACAAGCTCGATGCGCACGCCGGAATTGAGAAACGATAACTCCCGCAAGCGCTTCGCGAGGGTGTCGTAGTTGAACGAGATGTGCGTGAAAATCTGTGCGCTCGGTTTGAATCGCAGCGTCGTGCCGTGTTCGTTGGTATCGCCGATCGCCACCATGGGCGCCTGCGGCTCACCGAGACGATATTCCTGGCGGTGTAATTTACCGTCGCGCTTAATATTTAATTCAAGATAGTCGGAAAGGGCATTGACGACCGAGATGCCGACGCCATGCAAACCACCGGAGACCTTGTAGGAGCTGTCATCGAACTTGCCGCCTGAGTGCAGGACGGTCATGATGACCTCGGCTGCGGAGCGCCCTTCCTCGGCGTGGATATCCACAGGTATTCCACGGCCGTTGTCGGTTACGGTGACGGATTCATCCGCGTGAATGGTCACGACGACGCGATCGCAA
>DATNKB010000156.1:0-5433 GCA_035603595.1 Candidatus Dormiibacterota bacterium | reverse complement strand
AGCGATCTTTACGTGCCGCTCGGCCAATGGAACGACGTGATATTCCGTAAGCGCATTGTGGCGATGGGCATGGACGGAATTGCGCGGCTCAAACCGGGCGTCACGCTCGAGCAGGCGCGAGCGGATATGGACTCCGTCGCGCGGAATCTTGCCTCGGTCTATCCCGAGGACGATTCTGATGTGGGCGCGACGGTAGTCTCGCTCAAAGAAAAGATGGTTGGCGAGATACGGCCATATCTTCTGGTGTTGCTCGCGGTTGTATTTTTCGTTCTTTTGATCTCGTGTGTAAATGTCGCGAATCTGATGCTCGCGCGATCGAATGGCCGGTCTCGCGAATTTGCGATTCGCACCGCACTGGGTGCGAGCCAGACGCGCGTGATCCGGCAGCTTCTGACGGAGAGCGTTCTCCTGTCGCTTTGTGGCGGGGCGCTCGGACTGATACTAGCGGCCTGGGGCACTCAGGCGGCGCTGAGTCTCATGCCTGAAAGCCTGCCGCGCGCTGAAGAAATCGGATTGGACGGGCGCGTGCTCATCTTCACACTCGCCGTCTCGGTGCTCGCCGGAGTTATCTTTGGGCTCGCGCCGGCGCTGCGAACCGCACGGCCAGACGTGCAAGAAACATTGAAAGAGGGAGGCCGCGGCGCTAGCACAGCAAAGCGAAGCGCTCAAAACGTCTTTGTAGTGATGGAACTGGCGATGGCTCTCGTGTTGCTCGTCGGAGCCGGTTTGATGATTCGAAGCCTCACGCGCCTGTGGAGTGTCAGTCCCGGATTCAATCCTAAAAACGTCCTGTATTTGCATGTGGGGCTGTCACCTGTCATGAAGCAAGCAACTCCCGACGCAGTTCGATCGGATCTTCGCAAGTTGCATGACACGCTCGCGACGCTCCCCGGCGTTCAGCAAATCTCCCTGCAACGAGGCGGTTTGCCCATGTGGGGTGATTCGGAAGATGCGTTTTGGATCGCGGGCCAGACAAAGCCCGCTCGGCATGCTGACATGCCGTCGGCACTCTGGTATGAAGTGGAACCCGACTACCTGAAGGTGATGGGGATTCCCCTGATACGCGGGCGCTTTTTCACCGCTCAGGACAATGAATCCTCACCGCTTGTGACCGTGATCGACGAAAGCTTCGCGGCAAAATATTTCCCGCACGAAGATCCCATCGGCAAGGGAATTGTTGACGAATTCCTCGGGAAACCGGCCGAGATCATCGGCGTCGTGGGTCACGTGAAGCACTGGGGGCTCGACGATAAAATTAATCTCAACGCTCAGTTCTACATTGCGTTTATGCAGATTCCCGATAAGTTCATGTCGCGGGCGGCGGATAGCACGGGTGTGCTGATCCGCACGCAGGGAGAGCCGCTCGCTTTGGTAGGAGCAGTTCGCAAAAAAGTGTCGGAGATGAACAGCCAGGACGTGGTGTTCGAAGCTCATAGCTACGACGAAATCGTTTCCAGATCCTTCGCCGAACGCTGGTTTTCGATGGTGCTGCTCGGAACATTCGCGGCGCTGGCGCTAGTGCTCTCGAGCATCGGAATCTACGGCGTGATTTCCTATGTAGTTGGGCAAAGGACGCACGAGATCGGAATCCGCATCGCCTTGGGAGCACAACGGAAGGATGTGCTCGCCCTGGTGCTCGGTGAAGGAACCAGGACGGCGCTGCTTGGAGTAGGAATCGGATTGGTAGCCGCGCTCGGCCTTACGCGCCTGATGGTGAGCGTGCTCTACGGTGTGAGCGCCACCGATCCGCTGACGTTCGTTGCTGTGGCGGGAGTCCTGGCTGCCGTTGCCCTCGTGGCTTGTTACATCCCGGCGCGACGCGCCATGCGCGTGGATCCCATCGTCGCCCTGCGTTACGAGTAGCCTAGCCGCCACTGGCGAGTCACTGGCTCAGGACATGTTCAGGTTTGCTCGCGTGCTAGAATCCCGCAGATGGCGCCGCAGGACAGTCTTATCGCTTCAAATCTCGCAGAGATTCGCGAACGAATTGCTCGATCGGCTGCTCGCGCTGGCCGCGCGGCCGAAGACATCACGCTTGTAGCAGTCTCCAAGACATTTCCTCCTGAAGCGATTCGTTCCGCCTTTGAACTCGGCCTGCGGCATTTTGGCGAGAATCGTGTTCAGGAGCGGGAATCGAAGCAAGCGGCCGTCGCAGATCTCGATGCCACGTGGCATCTGATTGGTCATCTTCAAAGTAACAAGGCACGCCGCGCCGCAAATTTATTCGATCGCGTGGATTCAGTGGATAGCGTCGCGCTCGCCCAGAAACTCGACGTGGCTGCTGCCTCCGAAGCCAAACGATTGAAAATCCTGATTGAAGTACATCTGGGAGGAGAGGAAACGAAAAGCGGCGCATCGGAATCGGATTTGCCGCCGCTGGCCGAGAGTATCGCTCGGCTGCCGCATCTGGAATTACTCGGCTTGATGACCATTCCTCCCTATTTCGACGACTTCGAACGGGTGCGGCCATACTTTCAAAAATTGCGGACATTACGCGATCAAGTCGGCGCGCAAATAGGAATCCCTTTAAATGTTCTGTCGATGGGTATGAGCCATGATTTTGAAATTGCGATCGAGGAAGGCGCAACCGAAATTCGCGTCGGCACCACCGTTTTCGGCGAGCGCAGCAAGAAAGCGTGATCGAAATCTCCGAGCGCGATGGGTCAGTCGTCTTCGCCGTGCGGGTCACGCCGCGGGCGAGTCGCGATGCGATCGAAGGCGATTATCAGGGCGCACTTAAGGTTCGCCTCACCCCTCCGCCTGTAGATGATCGTGCGAATGATGCGCTTCGACGTTTGCTCTCCGCCCGTTTGAACGTCCCGGTATCGGCTGTTAGAATCGTGGGCGGCGAGAAAAGTCGCAACAAACGAGTAGCGGTTGCAGGCGTCACAAGGGCCCAAGTGATTTCTTTGGCCGCAGCCCCTGAAACGAAACGGGCTAACCGGGGACAACGAGGATTCCCAAGACATGGTAGACGTTAAAGCGATTCAATCAGAGTTACGGGCCACCAAAATCGACGGCTGGCTCTTCTACGATCATCATCGCCGTGACCCGATCGCCAACATAATTTTGAAACTCGGCGGCAACGGGCTCGCCTCGCGGCGCTGGTTTTACTTTATCCCTTCGAAAGGCGAGCCGCGAAAGCTGGTCCACCGAATCGAAGCCGGCATGCTCGATTCGCTCGACGGCCGCAAATACGTCTACTCGGGCTGGGAAGAGCTTCACAAGACACTGCCGAAATTGCTCTCCGGCAGCAAAACGATCGCCGTGCAATATTCGCCCGAAAATAACATTCCCTACATCGGGCTGGTCGATGCGGGGACTGTCGAGCTTGTCCGCAAGCTGAAGAAAAAAGTGGTCAGCTCGGCGAATCTGGTCCAGAAGTTCGAGGCCACGTGGTCGAATGCGCAGCTCGAATCGCATCTGGATGCCGGAAAAATCATCGACCGCGTAAGGCAAGACGCTTTCCTGCGCGCAGCGGCGTTTGTGCGGGAAGGGAAGCTGCTCACCGAATACGACCTTCAGCAATGGATCGCTGAGCAATTCCGAGCAAATGGCCTTCTGCCGGAATCGACGATCGTCGCTGTGCAGCCGAACAACGGCAACCCCCACTACGAGCCGAAATCAGAAGGTTCGCGCTCGATACGCGCAGGAGACTTGCTGCTCCTCGACATGTGGTCGAAATTTGACCGGCCAGGCAGCGTATTTTACGACATCACCTGGATGGGTTACCTCGGAAACCGCGTTCCCGACACCTACGCGAAAATATTTCGCATCGTCAGGCAAGCGCGCGACAACGCGGTTGAGTTGGTGAAAGAAGCCGTAGCCGGAGGCCGCTCAATCCACGGATGGGAAGTCGATCGCGCCGCGCGCGAGACGATTCGCAAAGCCGGTTACGCGAAATATTTCGTCCATCGCACCGGACACAGCATCGGTGAAAATATTCATGGCAACGGCGCAAACATGGACAGCCTCGAGACTCGCGACGATCGGAAAATCATTCCGCATACTTGCTTTTCGATCGAGCCCGGAATTTATCTCCCCGATTTCGGCATTCGCAGCGAAGTGAACGTATATGTGGGCGAGCGTGAAGCGCGCGTCACCGGCGCCATCCAGGAAGAGATTCTTCCGTTGCTCGCCTGAGGCATCATTGAACGAAACGCCGAACGTAACTCCGGGCCACGAATTTCTTTCGCCGTCTGAAAATCACGAACCAGAACCTGTCGCCCCACATCCCCCAAAAACTGTCACCAGCCCACTTTCAATCGCCGTCGCATCGTGGCTCGTCCCTGGTCTCGGCCATTTTCTTCTGGGCCGTACCGGGCGAGCGATCGTGTTTTTTTTCGCCGTGGGAGGACTAGCGATAGTCGGCTATCACATGAGAGGCAATGTGTTTCCGCCGCGATCGGCCGATCCTTTTGGCACCTTGGGATTTTGGGCGGATGCTGCGTCGGGAATATTCTATCCGCTGGCGCGAGTGTTTGAACGCGCTGGCCCAGACGTATCGCGCGCGGCGGGAGACTACGGCACCCGATTCATCGCGGCTGCCGGCATCGTGAACCTGATTGCTGTATTCGACGCGTACGAAATCGCGGCAGGGCGGCGAAGTTGATGCCGGCCGCTACCTCATGCTGAGCCATTTATGGGCGATGATTTTGTTCGCGCTGTTTGTTTCAATGGCCCTTGGTTGCCTGACGCGGCGCACAAGGCTGGAACGAATCAAGTACGCGGCATGGTCTTTTATCGTGTTTCTCTTGATCGGCATCGGCGCCGCCTGGCTAATGTATCCGTTCTCGCGATAATCTGTCTCTGCTCGATCGCAGACCCGCTTCGAATCCAACTGTGCACAATATGTACAGCGCGGTTTGACAGTTTTTTCGCCCGGATGTTACAGTCAAAACTCACGCCGAGGTAGCTCAGTGGTAGAGCAGCCGATTCGTAATCGGCAGGTCGTGGGTTCAACTCCCACCCTCGGCTCCAGCATCTTTTTTTCTTTGGCTTCTGCTTTGCACGATGCCATTCCGGTCTGCTTGCCCCGTCTCTTGGATCATGACCTATCTTAGAGTGCCAGGAATTTGCGCGGCTTACTGTCTGGCACTTTATCAAAGAAGTTAAATACCTGGAGAGGACGGTGCGTCACGACGGTGTCTGCTTTTCGGGCGGGTCAACTGGGCCGTTGAGTCGCTTGTGGAGTTTCGGCATCAGTTCGAAGTAGGGGCGGATAACTGGCGAATTCGACTGGCTGAAAGCTTCGTAAGTTCCGTCGAAGAAGATGCGTCCAGCATCTAGCATGATGATGCGCGGTTGCAGGCGGTAAAGCAGGTCTTTGTCGTGAGTAATCACAAGAGTGGTCCGAGCCAAGCCTGAGGCGCTTTTGCTTTGATGCACCGACCCCATCAAGTGCTGAATCTGCCCCGCAACCTCCGGATCAAG
>DATNKB010000155.1:0-3995 GCA_035603595.1 Candidatus Dormiibacterota bacterium | reverse complement strand
ATAGTGGGAGATTGTGCGGCCGATCGGCGACTGAGGTTCCGGCATGAGTGGAGGTCTTCATCTTAGGATGCGTGTGGAGACAAGTCAACGAAGGCAGGCTACGTACGTGAGAGTGTAGCTGTCACATTAGAAGATGAAGCGTGGTGTGGCTGATAACTTAGCTGCGCGCGCGTGGCCAAGTACAACATCGCTTTAGGACTGACTGTCCTCTCTGCGGTAATTCCAAATCTCAGAAAAAAGTTCAGACCGGGTCACACCGCCGGTCAAACGGAGAAACGGAATCGAGGTAGTTCTGGGACTGCTAAAACGTGGCGGAAGAATTTTCGCCGGGCATTAATCTTCTTGACAAGTATTTCTGAATCGCGGTATTTAGTCACCAGCGTTTTCCAGGAGAAGCCTTCTTTCTCCTGTTGGTAAAAGTCCAACTCGAATTTTCCACAGTGTCTGAGTGTGTCCTGCTGACTGAGAGGAGTGTCTATCAGTACCGGCAGGGCATTCGTCGCAATGCAGGTATGGCTGCGGCCGTTCCCCGCACGCCTTGAACAATATCTCGGAATGTTCGCCTTAAATAACAGGAGAAAATACATGAATCGAAGGACAATTGTTTCGTTTGTGTGCGCAGCGATTGTGCTGGTGCTCTCTTCGCCGGCGGGCTTCGCGCAGCAATCGGCACAGCTTCCGAAGTTGAACCCGTTCAGGACCCCGACGAAAAACGAGAGTACCGTAGCCGGAGCATCGCTGAAGACCGCATTGGAAAGCGGGCGAGCGAAGGCCGGTGTGAACGCTAACTCCGCCAACAAAAACGCCCAGCTTCAGACCTTCACCTATACCGTCACGTCATCGCGCGATGGCAATACCTACAGTGGCCAGATCGTGGGACGCAGCCCCTTCACGAACCCGCTGGGGTTCACGGCGATCTCCAGCCAGCTGATTCCAGTGATTGTCCGGACGCACACTGTGTTTGTCGGAGTGTCAAATGGAGCCTTGGTGACGGCGCCGGGCGTGACTGTGTTCGACCCGACCGCGAAGGATGACACATGCCTGACGCCTCCGAACGATGTTCCACTCACCCTGACGCAGCTCTCGCCGATTTACAAGGCGTTCGATTTTAACTTCGGCGGCACGGACGTGGGCTTCACCCAGACGACCGACGCGTTCCAGCGTGGGAACTTTTTTCAGGCCCTTAATTTCGGAAACGTGAATTTCGATGACAACCCTGTCTATCACGTGATTCTGAGCCCGGTGAATACGCTGGCGGCGGTGGTGATCGACATTCCGGCTGGGAACGGCGTTGCGTATCCTAGCGCGGCGTTCGGTGGCTGCCCCGGCGGCGCGATCGGGATTGTGGATATCGCCGTATATGAGCCGGACCTCTTTACGATCCTGTCCAAGCTGGCTCCGGGAGTGAACCCGACAACTTTCCCGTTCTTCCTCGAGCACAACGTAGTGGAGTGCGAGTCCGCAGTGCCAGGGATAAACTGCGGCGACGTTACTAACCCGAATGCACTGTGCTGCATCCTCGGATTCCACGACAGCAACGGCCCTCAAACCTTCGGTACCGGGGATTTCGACACGAGCGAAATTTTCGTCAGCCCGACACCCGACGTGAATAGCATCTCGCACGAAGTGGCGGAATGGATGAACGATCCGTTCGGCAACAATCCCACGCCTGCCTGGGGGAATGTGGGGCAGGTGCAGGGAGCGTGCCAGAACAACCTAGAGGTAGGTGATCCGTTAAGCGGCACGCTGGCACCACCGATTTTCAATCCGGCAAATAAATTCACCTACCACATGCAAGAGCTGGCGTTTTTCTCCTGGTTTTACGGAGCGCCATCCGTAGGAGTGAATGGATGGTTCTCCAACAACGACACGTTCACGCATGATGCCGGGCCGGTTTGCCAGTAGGAAGGCACTTCGACCGCAGGCTCGCTTCGTCAGATTCAGATCAACTGGTTACAGGCTGCCTTCGCGGCGGCCTGTAGCCGGTTGGAAAAATGTCGTTGCGTGTGCTTTCGGATAGCCACGCGTGATTCATCCGGACAGCACGGTCCCTACCCATCTACAAAAGTCAGTTTCGGTTCAGACGGCCAACCCAAAAAGCTTAGACACATTCTCGAGTTGCGCTGCAGCTCCAGATTGTGACGCCCCTACGCGAAGGGATTGCTTGGTTGTAGGGTTTCGCCCGCGGATATAAGATTGCGCGGAAAGCCAGGAGCAACCATGGCCCATCAGCCTCCACTTAAGTATGTGTTCTACATTGCCACCACCCCAGAAAAGGTGTGGGAAGGCTTTGTGTCGCGGGAGTCAAACATGATCATCTTCTCGGGCGCTGAGTTTCAAACGGACTTTAAGCCTGGTGGCTCGCTCGCATGGGTGGGCCCAGGACCCGACGGGAAGCCCGTGACCTATGTTCGAGGAAAGGTTTTGGGGTTTGAGCCACCAAAGCTTTTTCAGTACACCTTCGCGATGGGCGCAAACGATAAAGAGTCACGCGCAACTATCGAACTGGTGCCCGAGACCGAAGCCACAAAGGTAACGGTGACGCATGACCAGTGGGCCGAGGACGACTCTACATACGCTGCCTGCGCCGATGGGTGGCCACGCATTCTTTCTCGACTCAAGACCTTGCTTGAGACCGGGAAGACGTTCAAGCCGCATTGATAGAGTTGGGGATGGTCAGTTTATCCTGATTAGCCTCGTCATCATGCCCCATCCAAAAAGCGGTGCAGTGCGGAATACAGCTCCGTGACCGAATTCTTCGAGTTCATCATTCTCACCATGCTCTGTCACAGGTAAACTCACTAATCCTTGAGTGAGACACCTAGCATCGGCGTCGCGATTGGTGACAGCCCCTCTGGCCGAGACTCAGCAATCAACGCGCCTGCACAGGTGCTCTTTGCGAGTCTTGTTGGGACTACGATCGAGTTTTTTGATTTCTATATCTACGCGACCGCTGCTGTGCTCGTTTTTCCACGGCTATTCTTTCCCGCGTCCGATCCGGCATCGGCTACGCTTGCCTCGCTGGCGACGTTTGCAATCGCATTTTTCGCCCGACCCTTTGGGTCGGCGCTCTTCGGCCATTTTGGCGATCGGGTTGGCCGTAAGGCGACTTTGGTTGCGGCACTGTTGACGATGGGCTTATCGACGGTTTCGATCGGGATTCTACCAACCTACAAGACCATAGGCGTGGCCGCACCGCTACTTCTCGCCCTGTGCCGCATGGGCCAGGGACTCGGGCTCGGCGGAGAGTGGGGCGGCGCGGTATTGCTCGCTGTGGAGAATGCGCCGCCAGGCAGGCGCGCGTGGTACGGGATGTTTCCGCAACTGGGAGCACCGATCGGATTCCTCTTTTCCGGCAGTGTGTTTCTCGCCCTCTCGAAGTGGCTTACGAACGATCAGTTTTTTTCTTTTGGTTGGCGCATTCCGTTCCTTGCAAGCGCCGTCCTAGTGATTGTCGGCCTTTACGTCCGGCTGACAATCACAGAGACTCCCGCGTTCCGCGCAGCCATCACCCGACGCGAACGAGTGGCCGTACCGTTCTTGGAGGTATTTCGCAAATATCCCAGATCCCTCGTAGTGGGGATCTTGGGGGCACTCGCCGCCTTCGTCCTTTTCTATCTAATGACCTTCTTCGCGCTGTCCTGGGGCACAACCGCACTGCACTACAGTCGCGACACGTTTCTGGTGATGCAGTTGTTCGGCATGATCTTCTTTGCGATTACGATCCCGGTCGGGGCGGTTCTCGCCGAGCGTGGGCGCCGCCGCACGCTACTTTGGGTAACTGTGGCGATCGGCTTGTTTGGTTTGGTTATGGCGCCGATGTTCCTGGCCGGGACAATCGGGACAATCATCGCGTTGGTTTTAGGTTTATCGTTAACGGGCCTATTCTACGGCCCGCTGGGCACTGTCCTCTCGGAGCTTTTCCCAACCTCGGTTCGCTACACCGGGAGTTCGCTGACGTTTAATCTGGCGGGGATTTTCGGCGCCTCACTTGC
>DATNKB010000154.1:0-34105 GCA_035603595.1 Candidatus Dormiibacterota bacterium | reverse complement strand
CGCGGCTTTTACGACCCCAAATGTGTATTTTTGTTCGGGTACAGGAATATCGACCGCGTCATCACAAGTGATTTGGAGAAAGACGCCGGTGTTGGGTCCGCCTTTGTAGGCCTGGCCCGTGGAATGCTGGAAGCGCGGGCCGAATTCAGAGCAGGTGGCGACACGCTTTTTGTCGCGAATTGTGTGACGGATCGACTGCAATGCCGATTGATGTGCATCGTCCATCTCAATGTAGGCTAGAATCGCGAAATAATCTCCGGCGCGGAGGCGATTCAAGTGAGCGCGTAAATATCCGGTGAGAGTCAGATCACCGCCAGCGCCCTTTTTCAGGGCTTCTGTATTTTTTTCGTCTGAATACAACTTCACTCCGCCGCCTTCAAAGAATGGATGCTCCGCGGGCAGCGAACCCTGCTTTTCGTACTCGGATGTTAGGTTCTTGGTTGCGATTTTTGCTGCTTCCACATCCGGCTGATTGAACGGGTTGATGCCGATGATCGAGCCTGCCACTGCCGTGGCAATCTCCCAGCGGAAGAATTCCTGGCCAAGATCATAAACATCCGGGACGGCGATGCGCACGACGGGCTGGCCCGCTTTTTCGAGGGCGGCCACAGCTTCATCTTGCTTTGCATCGGGCGCTGATTGCAGACGCAAGTAGGCGAATATTCGATCGTTGCCATAGACTTCGGGCGGCCCGATCAGTTCGCGGTCGATTGGAATCAGACCGGTGCCCTTTTTGCCCGTGGATTCGGCTATCAGCTGTTCAAGCCACGCGCCAAGATCGGAAATTCCAGGCGAAGCAAAGATAGTGACCTTATCGCGCCCGTTTTTCTGCAGCGTGCCGAGAATTGCGCCCAGGATCGCGCCGGGATTCTCATCTGCGGGTACGACCGACGCGCATGCGTGAACCATCTCTTCGACACGATCGAGAAACTTCGGAAGATCCATGCCTTGCATTGCCCCTGGAACCATCCCGAAGTCGGAAAGCGCCGAGTAACGGCCTCCAATGCTCGGCACGCCGAAAAAGACGTGGCGAAAACCGTCGGCTTCCGCAACTTTTTGGAGATGCGAGCCAGGGTCGGTGATCGCGATGAAGCGCTTCCCTGCCGGTTCCGAAGTGACGGCTTGCTTCACCTGGTCATAGAAATATTGCTTGAAGATATTCGGCTCGAGGGTGCTGCCCGATTTGCTCGAAACGATGAATATTGTTTTCGTCATGTCGAGCTTCTTCGCGAGTGTGCGAATCTGAGCCGGGTCGGTGGAATCAAGAACGAGAATCATCGGATACCCGTCGATCTTTCCGTAGGTGAGTTCCATCACTTCAACGCACAAACTCGAACCGCCCATGCCGAGCAGAACCGCATGGGTGAAACCGGCTTGGCGAATCTCGTCGGCGACCTGTTTGAAATCGCGGCTGTGCGCAATGTCGTCGTCGGCAACCGTGAGCCAGCCGAGCCAGTTGGCTTCGTCCTCATTTGTCCAAAGCGAGGCATCGCGAGCCCACAGACGCTTCATTTTTTGATTTGTCTTCCAATCTTCGAGCGTCGCTTTCACGGCAGTCGCGAGATTCTCCGGTAGCTTATAGGTGAGGTTGTTCACGGCTGACGCTGTGGGCTTTGCGGCGTGGGTTCCAACGGCTGCGAGCAGTTTGTCGAAAGCTTCCGAGAAAAGCTTCACGCCCTCTTCGGTCAGTTGATCGGTCGCCGCCTTCATGGAGATTCCGAGTCGTTCGAGTGAGTCCATCGTTTGCTGGGCCGCGGGGATATTTTCTTCGAGGCTCGCGCGCGGTTTTCCGTGATCGCGAAATGCGTCGTAGGTGGCCGGCGGAATCGTATCCACCGTGTCCGGCCCGGTCAGTTCTTCCACGTATAAAACATCCGAGAATTTGGGGTTCTTCGTGCTTGTGCTGGCCCAGAGAACGCGTTGCGTTTGCGCGCCTTGGGAAGCCAGTGCCGCCCACCGCGGCCCGCTGAAAATCTTCTTGTAACGCTGGTAGGTCAGCTTCGCGTTGGCAATCGCTACCTTACCCACCAAGTCCCGAAGCGCAGCTTGTTCGGTCAGGTTCTGCGATTTCTTGATTCGATCCGCGATCTGGCTGTCGATCAGAGTATCGATGCGACTGACGAAAAAGCTTGCGACACTTCCGACCTGGCCCACCTTGCCGCCGGACTTCGCGTACGCCTCAAGGCCGGCGATATATGCCTCGGCCACGCGCTCGTAGACGTCCTGCGCGAACAGCAAAGTCACGTTGATGTTGATCCCTTCACTGATGAGCTGCTGGATCGCAGGGAGACCTTCCGGAGTTCCCGGCACCTTCACCATGAGATTTTCGCGGCCCACTGCTTTCCAAAGCCTCCGCGCTTCGTCGATTGTCTCCTGCGTCTTGTGCGCGAGATACGGAGCGACTTCGAGGCTCACATACCCATCTCGCCGATGAGTCTGATCGTAGACAGTGCGCAGCACGTCGGCGGCATCCTGAATATCGCGAATCGCGAG
Source organism: Candidatus Dormiibacterota bacterium (assembly GCA_035603595.1). GTDB lineage: Bacteria > Acidobacteriota > Terriglobia > Acidiferrales > UBA7541 > Palsa-295. Next base: position 31,612 of record DATNKB010000154.1, on the reverse strand, counting down.
CGCTTCATATACCTGCTTGGCATCGAGATTTTTCTGCGCGCTCAATTCCTCGAGCGCTTTGGTGTAATCGGTGCTTCCAGTGATGGCCTTCTCGAAAATGGAGGGGTTGGACGTGACCCCACGCAGGCCGTCCTGCTCGATCAAGCGGGCGAGTTCTCCCGTTGAGATCAGGTTGCGGCGGATATAGTCGAGCCACACCGATTGCCCGAATGCATTTAGTGCTTTTAGTGGATTTTGCGATTTCTTCGAATCAAATCCCTGTGGGGTTGCCGTTACGCCAGTGCTCATGATCGTCCTCTTTTCGCCGCATCTTAAGAATACAATTTGCGGAATGCAGCTCCCAACTAAGCCCGAACTCCGATTCTACCCCACTCGGGACGTGGCCGGACGTGAATCCAATGTAAAATCTGCCGGCGACGCGGCAGTGGGTTTATATGCTTTTGTGTTCGTAAATTGCCTTTGCATTAGGCGCGGAAATAGCTGTCGAGTGATTTTGCTTAGGAGAAGCCGAGCCATGATGCTGCGACGAAGTCTGTGGATGTTAGTGCTCGGAATAATCGCGATGGGAGCACCGTGCCAGGAAATATATAGCGCAAGCACGGGATCGCTGCCGGGCATCTCGGCGGCCCCGTCTGACGAAATTACCGTTTCAGCGGCAATCAGCCTCAAGGACGCGCTGGATGAGATTGCTCATCTTTACAGCACCGAGCATCCAAACGCGAAAGCGCATTTCAACCTCGGCGGTTCCGGTACATTGCAGCGTCAGATCGAGCAAGGCGCACCGGTCGACATCTTCATCTCCGCTTCCCCCAAGGAGATAGATTCGCTGCAGTCGCAGGGGTTGCTCCTGCCTGACACCCGCAGAGATCTGGCTCGGAACAGCGTCGTCCTCATCGTTCCCGCGGGAAGCACGAGTATCTCTGGTTTTCAGGACTTGACGAAAGCGGTAGTCAAAACGGTTGCCGTTGGCGAGCCACAAACAGTGCCGGCCGGCAAATACGCGCGGGAAGCACTCACGCATCTTGGGATATACGACCAATTGAAGCCGAAACTCGTACTCGCAAAAGACGTTCGCCAAGTGCTCACCTACGTCGAGACAGGAAACGCCGATGCCGGAATCGTGTATGCCACTGACTCGAAGATATCGAACAAGGTGACCGTGGTAGCGACAGCTCCAGAGAGCTCGCATTCGCCTGTCGTGTACCCGGCGGCGCTGATCAAGAGTTCCAAGAACCCGGCCGGTGCAAAGATCTTCCTGGAATTTTTAGGAGGCGAAAAAGCGCAGGCGGTTTTTCAAAAGTACGGCTTTATTCCGGCTGGAAGTTAAGACGCTCTTACCAGCACCCTGACAACTAACGACCAGCCAGCGCTGCTCTAGCCGAAGACAAGGTGCTTCACGAAGCGAGCTGGTCTGTACAATGCGAAGCTCGCGCGCGAAAACCGCGCAATCAAGCGTCCTATCATCACGCGGCCCATAGATTCCATATCGATGTGCCGATCGCCGCGATGGAGTCGAATTACCCGACCCAAAAACTCCGCCCTCGTGACAGGCTCATCATCCCCATCAAGCGCGTCCCCTTTTGTTATCAGCGCGCCGCCTGGTTTGGCGCCGTCTCCAACCACCGCACTCTTTATTACGCGGTGGACAAAGAGCCTGCCTTCGCGCTCATAAAGAACCACATCTCCTCGCGACGCCTGCTCGTAAGAAAAGCTTCGAACGAACACCAGATCGCCAGAACGAATCCATGGAAACATGCTTGCGCCCAAAACGCGAAAGCAAACGGAGCCATCGGCTCGGAGTTTTTCCGCAATCGGATTGGAAGCCTGTTCCTTGGGCGCGACGAAGCGCTCCTCCACGCACCGCGCTCGAGCGTACGCAGTCGAGGCGCTCATCAGGGATTGATCTGTACTGTTTGAGAGGTAATGGCCTTGCCGTCCAAAGACACGCGAACGCTCCATTCTCCGGTCATCCGTCGCTGCGAAATCCAAGCTCCTGCCACCGGCAAGGTTCGCTTCGTCGTCAGTGAACTTTGCGATGCGTCGCTCACCAAGAACGAGCTTTGGCTCGCCTGATAAAGCCCGCCTCCCGGCTGCAGCACCTCAACCATTTGAGTGTGGTTGCCCGCCGAAAGATTCTCCCAATTCACATTAATCACCAGGTCGCGCAGCGACGCGACGCTAAACGAAGTTGCCGGCATGCAAGCGCCCTCGCCATCGTCGCAGAACGAAATGGTCGCATCCGTGGGCGGTGGCGGATTTCCGCCTCCGCCGGTGCCCGAACCCATTCCCGTTTGACAAGCTGCGAAGCCGGCCGCCAGGCATAGAACAGCGCAGCTGAGTAAACCGGTGCCCCAAGCGCGCCTCGCTAGTCCTCTTTTTTCGGTGTACATCAATTCAATTCCTCGCTCATCCCCGCTTAGAACGGAAACGTAAAGCCATATGCGCGCTGGTCGTTAGTCGATATGTAAATTCGAGAAAGCACCGTGTCCAGTGCGGGATCACCGACAATGCCGGGCTGCCCCGTATTGGCCGTGCGCTGCTTGCCATCCACGCCGGTCACCGCATCGAGTTCATGAATTTTTCCGTCAGCCGAACCCACGTACACCTTGGCGCCCCCTGTAAATCCGATGGGGGCCGAGGGTCCGCTGAGCGTTGTTGACCACAGACTCGTAAACGTGTTCGCCGTTTTGTCATATTTCATCGCGTGGACAGCCGTCTGTCCCGAAAAGATCACCGTGTAAGGAGAAGTCAGGCCCAGAGCGATCGGAAACGAAATGATCGCACCGTCGCCGCCAGCTACTGATTTGAGCGTCGCCGCCGTGGTTGGATTGATCGCAAAAATCGTGCCGGCGTTGTTCGCTACGAACAAAACATCACCCGGAATCGAAAGCGTCGGGTCGGTATCCGTGTCGCCTAGGGCCGCCGTGGTCAGTACTGCGCCCGTATTCGGGTTGAGCTTCCAGAGGCTCGGCTGCGCAGTAGCGCCACCGCTCCGACTGGTCACCCAAACGGCGTGATTCACGAAATCGATCGCCGGCGACGAGCTGATGATATCCATCTTGGCAACGCCACCCGCATTGCCGATCGTTTGCCACAAGGTAGCGCCCGTGTTCCCATCGATTCCCACGATTCGATTCGCCGTGGTTGAGGCGCCGTTTCGCGTGCCGACCACAAGTAAGTCATGCGCGAGGGTAAACATCGAGTCGCTGAACGATTTCACCTGCACCGAAGGTGAGCCAACAAATCCGTTCGTGGTGAGAGTAGTAGGATTCACCGCCCACAGAATTTGGCCCGTATCGGTCGCAATTGCATAGACGAGGCCGTCGTTGTCCGCCACGTACATCACATTTGACGCAAGCGAAGAATCGCCGGCGTCGATCACGGGCGATCTGCCAGTCACCGGCCCGCCCAGCGAAACAGGCGGATATTTCCTCAAGCCCGTCACCGCATCAATGCCGAACGACAGATTCGTCTGCGAACCTGCCATCACAATAGAACCCGGGAAAAGCGACGGCGCTGCGAGCGTGGTCGAAAATGTTGCCGCGATCCAAACTGAATTCTGTCGATTCGCGGCCGTCGCGCTCGGAGTCCCGGAGATTTCCTCAGTGAACACGGAGCCGTTTGTAATCGGTTGCGTCGAGTAATAGTTTTTCTGATCCCGCAGGAAAACTTTGTAGAACCAAGTTGTATCATTTGTCGGCGCTCCGCACGGATCGGAACTATCATCCGTGAAGCTCGTCGCAAGCGACGTGTTGTCAAATACGACCGTTCCGCTGCCTACCACCGAGCACATCGCAGGATCCTGCGTGTCCGTGGGAACCGAGCCTTTGTCGACCGGAAAGTTCGCGCGCCGGAGGATCAAAACGCCGTTGTAGTTCTCTCCCGTGTTCACGGTTCCGATCGGTGTTGGATAACCCCAGCTGACGGTCACGGTACCGTTGCCCGGCGCCGCCGCTAAGTTGGTCACGTTCTGCACAAACGTCACGTCAAGTTCAGGAGCATTCGCGGCGGTTCCGTTGCGCGAACCGAAAATGGTCACGGCCCCGCCCCTATTTAAACCCTCAGTTTGGTCCTTAATCAGGGTGCCGTAGTTCGGCGTGCCGTTGTACCAATTCTGAACGTCGGACGTGATGTCGAATTGAATCGGCGTTGAGCTCGATATACCTCCTGGGACAGCAGCCGTAGAGGTCGCAGTTCCTCCAATATCACCTCCGGCGGCATTCCAGCCTAGGTTCGCAACCCGCGTGTTCCAAGTCACATCGGATTCGCGGAAAAACGAAGTCAGCCCGTACGCTCCGTACGTTCGCGGGAAACCGAAAACGCCGCTGGCGGTGGCATGCATCGTAAGCAGAGCCTGTTTGATCGCGACGTTGGGAAGTAGAGAAAGGTCAAATTCGACGATCGCGCGCTGGTTTGAACCGCCGCCTGTATTGAGGGACGCGACCGCCAAGGTAGCAGCGCCGCCTGAATTGGTGTTCGGTGTCACCTGGCTGAGTGTTGCATCGGCGCCACGCACTTGAGTGGCTGTCGAGTGAATCGCAATTACTTCTCGTGCCAGCATTGGCTCGGCCAGAAGTAACGAGAGTCCCAGGCAGAGCAGTCTCCGCCATGCGCCATGTCGCTGATCCTGGTAAGAGAACCGGTTATTCATGAAACGTGCTGCCTCCATCTCGGAAAACTTGCATGCAGTTCGAAACTGATTACGACCGCCTTGGCACCGCGTGACAAATTCCCTGCTGCCCGGGCATTTTCCCGCAGGCCAGCGCGAGCGTTTCGTATATTGGCTCGGAGACACAGGAAGGTTTCACGTATGGCTTCTTTCCCGCCGCCACTCCGCTGTTGCGCTCCGCATTCTTCTTCGATTGTTCCATTGCTTCTCCCAATCCCAGCCCGCAGGACTACACTGAAACCTGAACCAAATCCTTTCGCTGCGTGATTCCGCTTTGAACACCCTTCCGTCCGCTCTCCAGGTGCATGGCGCTGATCGGATTTCCAATTCCCGCCAGCCGAGCATTCATTTCCGCCAGTTCGCAGGCTCGCTCGTATGCACCAAGCAGGTCACCACCTTCCATCTGGGCCAGCCCCGGACAACGTTCGCAGTAACCCCGTATCGAGCACGACGAGCACAGCGGCAACTGCGACTCACGCACAGCTCGGACACGTTGCATCTCTTTCGAGCCGTACCATATTTCGTCGAATCGCTGTTTCCGAAGATTCCCCGCCGGCTTCGGCATCTGCACGCAGGGAGACACGTCTCCGTAAGGCGAGATATAGCAGCTGTTGTGCCCCGCGCTGCAGGGGATGTCGTCATACGCGCTGCTTTCGATTCCGCTCGATGTGGAGCTTCCTGTGATGAACGCAGGTTTCGGCTCGGTTTCAGGTGGCGTGCACGCCCGCGAATTCAGATTCTGATCCTGCAGAACCTGCAGAAGTTCTGCCGCCGAACTGCGCAGCGCCAGCACGCCGTCACCGCCGTCCATCATCGGCGTGATAGTCAAATCGAGCATGTAAGGCACGCCCAGCTCTTCCGCCAGCGACTGAACTTCGCGGAATCCGGCCAGGTTCTGTTTCATCAGCGGGCAGGCCAGCTTTACTTGCAGACCCTCGGCGAGTAGAAACTGAACCGCTCGCAGTGAACGATCGAGGGAGCCCGGCACTTTCGTGATTGCATCGTGAATCGCAGCGTCGGCGCTGTAGATGCTGATCTGGATTTTCCGAATCCCCAGTTCGCGAAGCCTTCTCGCCCGGCTCTCATCAATTAACAAGGCGTTCGTCTTCAGACTCACGTCAAAATTCAACCCGCGGCCGTAAGCGATCAACTCGAACAAGTCCGGACGAAGAAAAATCTCGCCTCCACTGAACGTCAGAAACAGCGCTCCCGCCTCAGCAAGCTGGTCGAGAACGTTCTTGACCTCGCGCGTCGTCATCTCGCCGTAATCGTGATGGTCGAGATAGCAATGAACGCAACGCTCATTGCACCGATACGTGAGATCGATATGCACGTTCCACGGCAGATGGCGCTCCACCGTTTTGCGAACGAGCCGGTCCATGATGGGCGTGTTAGGCACCGGCTGGCGCCCCCGCCCTCTTCGAGGCCACCAAGAGGCCCTTTGCTGAAAGCACTTCGATCAATTCATCGACGTCAGCTGTCGCCTCCGGCAATTCCACCTCGTATCTCGCCGCGATCACGCCCGCAATCTCGTCCACGCTGTGTTTACCGTCGGCGTTCGTCCAGATGATGCTGGCTGTCTCGTTTAACTCATGCACGTGGCTGTCTTCCGGCGAAATAATCACTGCTTCGCCATCAATCTCGCGCCAGGCCAACTTGGGATTCCGCTCTGGAAAAAGATTCATGCAGCAACCACCTTCCAGAACCCATCATCGCGACGAAAATGAAGCCGCTGACAGGGAACTTGCGCCACGAACCCGAGCAATAAACGCAGCAGATCTTCGTTTGCCTCGACGCTCGAGGTAAAAAACAGCACACAAGGCAAGAGGGCTCTTATCATCTCTTTCGTGGTTAAGCTCTCTACGCGGTCTTCAGCGGATTGAACGAGCGTGTAAATTCCCTCAATCGGGTAATGCTCGTTCTGGCCGGCTGCCCGGAATTCTCCCCAGAACGGCGTGCCATAGGCTTGCCAGCAGCCGTCAGTAAACCTCAGAAGCGAAATCTCGTCGGTCATCACAGTTCCTGCCGGCGATAGCGATGCCACGGTGCTCTTCCCCGCGCCAGATCGGCCTGTAAACACGTAGGCGCGGCCATCGCGAACAACCGTCGCTGCATGCAGCAGGAATCCGCGTCGCGGCAGCAACACCATCGTCAGTAGAATGCGCAGCAACGAATCGAGCGCATATTCGTGTCGAACTCCGTGGAATTCCGCGCCGAAAGAGTCCATCTGCATCGAGGCGTCATCGAGAACGTAGGAGAAATTGGGACCGTTGTACAAAGGCCGGGCGTCGCTTTGAGCGTCGGTCCGTAATACCACCGGCAGCCCACCTTCACTATCAGCGGTGAATTCGCGATATCGGGAGAGCGCTTTTTCGCGCAAATGGGGACCGGGAATCAAGAGCGAGAGCGGCACGCGCCCGATCGAAATATTGAGTGGACGCAGGCTACCCTGCGCGATGGCTTGCGGTCCCAAGTATCAATGACCCCTGTGCTGAACGCTACAACGCAACGTCCGAATGGCGCCCCGAAACGCTTTCCGCTCAGAGCGTTGCGCCAAATCCCCAACAGAGAATGAGAGGAAGCTGCTCTAGTCTTGCCGGGGGTATCAAGGGGGTCAACAGAGATTTATCCCCGCGTGTCGTACTTGTGACTAATTTCCTGAAGACGTGCTTGAGGCTAAACGGGGGAGTGACTTCAATTTGGCAGGTATAGGAATCGGCAAACTCTTACCGCTCTCTTGGCGAAATGGTCGGACTTCCGAAAAGAACTCCACTCACAACGACGCATCCTGGCGCCGTCGCGCCCACCCATACTTTTGCAGCAACCGCAATGGACGCAGCACAAGATAAAGCGGCGCCAGCGGACCTGGCAACTGCACCATCTCCCAATCCTCCTCTGCTGGAATCACAGCAAGACGCAAAGAATAACGCCAACCAGCCAGTATCCCCCGCACCATCCGCCGTCGAAACCGCATCCGGTTTCCCGCACTGACTCCGGGAAGGTTGCGGCTCAAAGTTCGTTCTCCCACCTCTCGCGCTACGGCAAGAGCCTCGCCATCACCACGAACCCGCTTGCGAATTTCCTCGGGCATCGGGGCTTGCAACAGGTCGTCCGCAAGCGCGAGACCCAAGTGAACCATTCGCTCCACTCGCAAACTCTCCGCCGTTCGAAACGCCGCGTCCCAATCGAGGTCCGGTTGCTTCTGGATAAGTTCCGCCACGTCCGTGATCCACGATATTCGTTCCCAAAAATCCTTCGAACCGTGGACACAAAGCGCCGACAATAGGTCCTCCGGCGCAAACGTTGGCACATTGTGTCCGGCGACCACCACCCTCACCAATCGCTGCGCGAATTGATCGAAGTCTGGCGTAACCGGAAAATGCCGCAACGTCAATTCTGTATGGAGTTCGACAACCGCTCGGCGCTTTTCGTCGCGATAGTTGTACTCCCCAGGGACCAAGGCTGTCTGCGAATTCTTCGACAGAATCCATGGAAATCGCGCTTGATAGCCGAGCCCCAGCATCACCTCGTGCGCTTTCTGCAAATCGCGTTGCGGCAAAATGATGTCGAGGTCGTCGAAGTCACGCAGAGTCAGATTCCCGTAGGCTTGCTCCGCGAGCACCGGTCCTTTGTAAGGAATTGCCACGATCCCGGCAGTTCGGAACAATTCGAGAATCTTGTGCAATTCTGCCGCTAAGAAAAGGCAGCGAACCGTATTAGCCCGGCACGTGATCTTCAGACGCTCCATCGCAGCAGCAGGCGCAGCGTCCGGCACCACGGCTCGTAGATTCATTTCCAGCAATGGCCCTACGGAATTTTCTGTCGCTTCGCTGAGGACAAAATCCCAATTGAGAGGCTCTGCAACGATCTCGCGAATCCGCTCCGCAACTTCCGGGGCGATATGCGTTCGCGCGCAGCTAACCAGCAGCTGCTTTTCCGGACAAACTGCATAGCTTGCTTCCGAACGCACCATCGCGTGATCGCGCAACTCTCCCTCGCGAAATACTACGCTATTTCGAACTCGCGCCACTGTTGGATTCTGCTTGAGGAGGGAAGCTCCTGCGCTACCCTCATTGCGGCAGCGCAGGAAACTCATATGAATTGATATTTATAAGTTATGAAGTATTCAAAACACCGGACAAATCTAGGCCCGAAAGAAATGATTATGTCTAGGCCCGAAAGAAATCATTATGCCGCCATTGATTGAAGATACGGCCCCTGCATGTGAACGCGCTTCCCGATCTTGAGAAGCCGCGCGCGCAAAGTGGCCGGATCGAGTCCCGCGCTCCCACACACAGCTTGAAAATCCTCGTTGTCCTCGAACAAGAACGACTGGGCCTCGCGACGCGCGCGCAACGATCCACTGCGCCAATCCTCCACTGCCATCACGATCACCGCCGTCCACAACCGGCGTTCCGAAATACAATCCTCCGTCACGCCTTCCTGCTCCACGATCCTCGCGCCGCCGTTCATTCTCTTTGAGTCCATCGTTGGTCCCCTTGTCCCCGGCGGCTTTTTTCACTCTGTTCTCGCCGCTCATTCCTGACAAATGCACCTCATGGACCAATCGCACGGCCGCCCACTAGAAATTCACGAAGGCCGCGCAATTGGCGGCATATAAGGGGGTTACAACCGGCCATGACGTCCCAAGGACCCATGTCACAACCGCGCTCGGCACGCTTGCGAAGACCCACACGCGCACACCTGTTTCATTGGCGTACAGAACCGCATTATCTTGATCGTTGGATTTGCTGCTGTTGGCTGCTATTTCCGTTACTGAACGGCGGGAACCGCCAGCATCTCGCGCAGCTTTCCGGCCAGCGTCATAAGCGTGAAGGGTTTTTGCAGCAACACAGCGTCATTCCGGAGAATTCCGTGATGCACTACGGCCTGATCCGTGTACCCCGACATATAAATAATTTTGATCCCAGGTCGGATCTGGCTCACTCGTTCCGCCAATTCCCTGCCGCTGATTCCGGGCATCACCACATCGGTCAATAGCAAGTGAATCTGCCCCACATGCATGGCAGCCAGTTCCAGTGCCGTGTGCCCGTCCTCCGCCTCGATCACCGTATATCCGCTCGAGGCAAGGTACTCGCGGGCCAGTTCCCGCACGCCTTTCTCGTCTTCCACGAGAAGAATTGTTTCAGAACCGCGCTGCGGAATCTGCATCTCGCTCTTGCCATCTCGTACGGCAGGCACGGCAGTTTCTTCGATCCTCGGCAAATAAATCTTGAAACTCGTGCCTCGCCCCGGCTCGCTATACACCCAGACATATCCGCCGCTCTGCTTCACCACCCCATATACAGTGGCCAGCCCAAGACCGGTGCCCTTGCCCTTTTCTTTCGTCGTAAAGAAAGGCTCGAACACGTGCGCCTGCGTCTCCGCATCCATGCCGCACCCGTTGTCCGTCACCGCCAGCATCACATATCTGCCCGGCGACAGCACCGCCGGCGGATGCGAATATGACGAATCGAGCTCCACATTCGCGGTCTCAATAGTCAGTCGGCCGCCCTGCGGCATCGCATCGCGCGCATTCACAGCCAGGTTCAGAATTACCTGCTCGATCTGGCTTCGATCCGCCCTTACCAGTCCGAGATCGGGCGCCGACGATGTCTCCAGCTGAATATCTTCACCAATCAGCCGCCGCAAAATTTTCTCCATCTCCGCCACAACACTTTGCACATTCAAAATCTTGGGCGCCAGCATCTGCTTTCGACTGAACGCCAGCAACTGCCTCGTCAATGACGACGCCCGCTGTGACGCCATCTGAATCTGCTCCGCATTTCTGCGCAACGGGTCGCCACCCGGAAGCCGCTCGACCAGCAGATCGCTATACCCCTGAATCACCATCAGCAAATTATTGAAGTCATGCGCGATCCCGCCCGCCAGCCGCCCCACCGCCTCCATCTTCTGCGCCTGCCGAAGCTGTTCCTCCAGCTGCTTCCGGTCCGTGATATCGAGCGACATACAGATCGCGCCCGACACCTGCCCATCGGAATCCCGCAGCGGCTCTACATGACATGCGTACGAGCCGCTCTTCCACTCCACGTGGAACGTCATCGGCTCGCCAGCCACCGCTCGGCGATGCGCGGCAATCGGCAAAAAAGTCTGATCCGTCGTCTCGAAATAATCGAGCAGTGACATGCCCACAAGCTCGTTCGGCTTTATCTTCAGCCGCACAAATCCAGCTCCCAGCGCGGAAGTAAAACGCAAATTTCGATCCACTGTCCACAACACCGCCGGCAGCTGCTCCACCAGCACCCGCAGCCGCGCTTCGCTCTCCCTCACCTTCTCTTCCGAGCGCTTGCGCTCAATCGCCAGCGCAATCTGCCCGCCCACCGAGCCTAGGAATTCCTGGTCGCGCTCCGTGTACGCGTTTTCGTCCTCGTAGTGCTGCACCACAAGCACGCCAATCGTCGCCGCCGGCGTCCTCAGCGGCACGCCCAGCCACGATGGTGAGGGCGTCCCAACCAGTTCCACCTTCCCTTCCTCCGCGAGCAAATCGAAAGTCCGCTGCGGAATCAGCATCGCTTGACCTGTTCGGTATACGTGCGCGGTGCAACTCTTTCCCACGCGCTGCGGTGGCGGTGCCTGATCAAACTGATCCACGAAAAACGGAAAATGAAACATCCCCGTCGCCGATTCATACAGCGCGATAAAGCAGTTCTCCGCGTACAGCACTTTTTTCAGCGCGAGATGAATCAACCCCAGCAAATCATCCAGATTGTCGGTCACGTTCACCGCATGGATGATCTCAAACGTTACCTGCCGCTCCAGCTCCGCTCGCTTCCGCGCCGTAATATCCTCGATGGTTCCTTCATACGATAAAATTTCACCGTCTGGATCCCGCACTACGTGCGCGTTCTCGGAAATCCAGATTTTCGCCCCGTCTCTTCGCCGTACCTCGTATTCGAAGTCCTTCACCGACCCGTATTTTTCAATCAGCTGCTTAAACACGCCCCGAACATTCGGGTCGGCATACATCTCTTTGCCCAAATCTTCCACCGTCGAAATCATTTCCGCAGGTGACGCAAATCCGCACATCCGCGCCAGCGCAGGATTCACGCTCAGATACCGCCCGTCCGTAGTGGTCTGAAAGATTCCTTCCGTGGCGTTCTCAAAAAGACTGCGGAATCGCTCTTCCGCTTCCCTCTGCGCCTGCTCTGCGCGTCTCCGCTCCGTGATGTCTTCATACATCCCGAAGCTGCCGATCAATTTTCCGTCAGCCGAAATCGGAACTCCCAGTATCTGCACATCTACGAGCGATCCGTCGCTTCGCAGTCGCTTCGCTTTTTCCCGCACCACATGTCCCGCGTTCGAGCGGCGCGTCAACGCAGCGGCTTCCTTCATCGCGCCATGAGGTGCGAGCAACGAATCGAGGTCCGCACCTAGAATTTCTGATTGTTGATACCCGAATAGCGTCTCAAAAGCTGGATTACACATCAGCACCCGATGCTGCACATCGAGCACTACGATTCCCAGAGGATTGTTTTCGGTTAGCGCTTGCAGGTAAGCCGCATGTTCTACCGGATACGGACTCTCCCGGTCCGCAACGGGAGACGGGTCCGTTCCCTCCGCCGCCACACGTCTGTCTTTTCGTTTTTCGACACCGCGCCGTGACTTCGGTCGCTCGGCGCCGACTTCCTCAGTTCGTGATGGCATAGGACAGGTTTCGGAGCCGACACACAACTCCGCGGGAGCACCCCACACTCCAGGTATATCGGCGGGTGAGATGCGTCACAATGGTACGTTCGTACCAAAGTGAAGCATTTAGAGGCACTTACGACACACTCCGTAGTCTTTCAAAGGCGCGCAATCGTCTCGCGAAGAAGTTCCAATACAGCCCTGCGGCGCGATTCTCCTACGCTCTCAACCGCAGCAACCGTAGCTCAGGTCCCTCCCGATCGCCGTTAGATCGGGATGACCTGAGGCCTTTGACTTTCGATTTCCGGCTACGAGTTTCGAGGGCCGAGCATTAACTGTCATCGAAGCCAACAATTAACAGAATGTCTATTTTGCAGAGATCGCCTGAGGAATCGCCGCACCATCTTTGCGCGGATCGGACCCGCCAAAATTCACGCCGCTCGAAAAATCGCGCCGCACAGCCTGCCCGCCGCCCATGTCCGAAGAAAAGCTACCGTTCACCTGAATCTCATGTCCGCGCTCGCCAAGCGCCTTTCGCACTCCGTCATCAATGCGGTCCTCCATCTCCACGTCACATCCGGCAAAGGTATGTTTCGAGAACCGCGCCGCTTCCAGCGCCGCCTGAATGTTCATCCCGAAATCCACCACGTTCGCCACAAACTGCGCGTGCGCCTGCGCCTGATTGAAGCCGCCCATGATGCCAAACGCAATCCGCTCGTCACCCCGCGTCATGAATCCCGGAATGATCGTATGCAAAGGACGCTTGTGCCCTGCCACCGCATTCGGTGACGCGGGATCGAGACTAAACAGAGCTCCCCGATTCTGCAGCACAAAACCAGCCCCATCAGAAACGATTCCCGATCCAAACTCCGAGAAATTGCTCTGAATCAGCGATACCATATTTCCGTCTCGGTCCACCACGGTCAGATACGTCGTGTCGCCTTTCGTCGGAAATTCAGGCTCTCCCGCTGACACGTTGCAATTCGCTCTTGTCATGTCGATCAGCTTCGCGCGCCGAACACCGTACTCCTTCGACAGCATCCCTGAAACCGGCACGCGGCTGAATTTTTGATCGGCCACGTAGCGGTACATATCGGCATACGCCAGCTTTTTCGCCTCAATCATCGCGTGCAACGCATCCGCCGAATTGTGCCCGTACTTCGCGAGCGGAAGTGTCTCCATCATGTTCAACATCATCAGCGCCGCGATTCCCTGCCCGTTCGGCGGAATTTCGTAAACCGTCCAGCCTCGATACGTCGTCGAGATAGGTTCCACCCATTCGCTCGAGAACTCTGCCAAATCCTCTGCCGACATCACGCCGCCAAGCTTCAACTCCGTCGCTACAATGCGCTGCGCGATCCCGCCTTTATAGAATCCATCGCGCCCATCTTTGGAAATCGATTCGAGAGAGTGCGCCAGATCGGGATTGCGAAATACTTCTCCAAGCCGCGGCGCTCGTCCATTAACCAGAAAAGTTGCAGCACCGTTTGGATTGGTTTTTACAACGCCTTCGTTGAGATTCCAATAAACCGCGTCCCATTCCGGCACAGGAAACCCTTCGTTCGCGTAGCGAATCGCCGGCTCGAGCACCTCCGAAAATTTCTTCGTCCCCAACCGCGAAAGCAGCTGCGACCATCCATCCACCGCTCCCGGCACAGTCACGGATTGAATGCCATCGGCCGGCATCTTTCCGCTGACTCCTTTGCTCTTGAGAAATTCGATCGAAAGCTTCGCTGGCGCCCACCCGCTTGCATTGAGTCCGTAGAGTTTTCCAGTCTTCGCCTCGTAAACAATCGCGAAAAGATCGCCGCCAATCCCATTCATCATCGGCTCAACGACGCCCATCACCGCATTGGTCGCCACCGCCGCATCCACAGCGTTCCCGCCGCGAGCAAGGATCGTAGCGCCGGCTTGCGCCGCAAGCGGACTCTCCGCCGCCACAATCCCCTCCCGTGTCAAAACCATCGAACGCCCCTGCGTCCGATCTTGCCCCCGCGCCGGCGCCACAACAATCGGCAACACAGTCATCGCCGCCACCACCAAAGCCAACACCGCTGCACCATTCCACCTCGCCCCATCACGCACTGCTCCTCCCCAACCCCGTATAACCCCGAGCCTCAGCACGCCCTACAGTGGCACAGGCACTCTTGCCTGTGCGCCTCTCTTACAGCTACCGCAAAAGATCTTGCCACCAACACCATCTCGCTACCCTGAACAATCACCTACTTCTTAGGCCTCGACTCAGGCGGAACTCCACCACTAGCCCGGTAATAAGCCACCAACAACCCGTAATGCTCGCCCATATGCTCCGTATACCCATCCCAATACTCAAGCACCTTAACCACCCCCGCATCCCCCTGCTTCTTCGCCAGCGCCGCCCCATCCTCAATTGACTTCTTCAAAAACGCCACTGTAGCCGCCTTCGTCTTGTAATCAGCCGCAGCCGGATCGTTTCGTCCATCCCCGAGCTTCGATTTCGTCATCTTGTTCAACATGTCGTAATTCGACCCCGCCACGTGCAGAATCACTTCCTGAAAAGTACGAGTGGTGGGCGCAAGCTTGTAGTCGTATTTATCCTCCGGCCAGTCCTCCGCCATCGCCACGAGGCGGTTGCCAACATCGTTCCAGTTCGCGACGACAGCTTCCGTCGCCGTCGGCGGTTTCTTTGGTTGCGCACTATCCTGCGCGCGCACAACCCCGCCAAAAAACGCCACGCACAGTGCAGCGACCACAAAAATCAGGCGAACGAGTCGAATCATCGAATTTCTCCTTGATCTGGATTGCCCCGCTGCCTGCCCCAGGGACGCCGCTAACCTACCTGACTTTGTCACTCAAGTCCAACACGTCGTCATGGGAGGCCGATCACAGAGTGGGGAATATGTAGGAGGCCCGTAGCTGCGGTTAGATGAAGACTTCGACGCCTACGTGAAAAAACTCTGCGAGTTTTTTTGCCTGCGCTTTGCTGATCGATCGCTTGCCGTGAAAAACCTCGGAGGTAATGCCTTTCGATCCAAACACCTTTCGAAGATCTTTCTGCGTTAGCCCGCGTGCCTCCATCAGATGCTGCAATGTTTGCTGCGGACTCGCCTTCTGAATCGGATAACGCCGTTCCTCATACTCATCAATCAGCACCGTCAATAACTCAGCGAGTTCTTCCTGCTCCCGGGTCGGCTCGTCCAGTTCGTCCAGACGCATTAGTTCCTTCGTGAACCTCTCATATTCATCCTCCGTGCGGATCACGTGCGGAAGCGCCTGCTGCAGAAGTCTGCCGTAATTTTTTTCGTCCAGATCCACCGGTCTGCTGCTCATGATTTCCAAAACCCTCTCTCATACTCCGCATGCGTAAGCAGAAACAGAACAAAAACTCTTTGACTTCGGTAGTTCACCCGCGCGATGAGTCTGTATTTGTTTCCGGCGATGTTAAAAACTGTCCGCCGCCCAAGCACATCGGCATTGTGGTATACCTGCTTCATCTCCGCCGGTGTCTGCCACGTAGCCGCACGTACCACCGAATACCACGATTCCAGGCTCGGCTTCGAATCAGGATGTATGCGCCAAAAGCACTCCAATGCTCCGCGCTTGACGATGCGCATCGATTTAGGTTCTCATAATGAGAACCAGGAGTCAACTTCTTGTTGAAAGGAGCGTGCCCACCTGCTACCGTCATCGGAGGGTTGTGAAAAGTCCGCGCCAACTCGGCCGTGGAACCCGCGACGCGCTCGCGGTCGGGACGGGTGTTCTAATACACGGCAGCGCGATTAAAACTTCTCGTAACGCACCTCTTTACAATCACTTGCAATTTTCTAATAGGCGGCAAATGGCCCCCCAAGCCGCGCAGACCCGAACCCAGAACTGGTCCGGTTCTTGCCCGCGAAAACCTCGTCCTGCCCAGCAACCAAGAGAGTTCGATCATGTCAATACGAGATTCCAAGTCCGAAGCAGCCGTTAAGCACCTCGACGCGAGCCAGAGCGAAATCGAGCGCATCGTCCGCGCCGAATCCTCTGACCCGTTCCAATTTCTCGGGCCGCATTGGCTCGACCGCGGCGGAAAGCGAGCCTTGGCGATCCGTGCCTATCATCCCGCAGCGAGCGAGATGGCCGTCGAATGGCTGGGCAATTCTGCAGGACGGCACTCCGCGATTGCGGCAGAGAAAATTCATCCGGGCGGTGTGTTTGAAGCGATTGTTCAGAACGGCGTCAGCCAGTTACGTGACAACCAGGAAATCGCGGCGACTTCTTATCGCCTCTATTTCAGATTTCCGGATGGCAATTCGGTCGACACGTTTGACGCTTATGCTTTCCCGCCGCTTCTCACCGACTACGATCTCTATCTTTCCGGCGAGGGCACGCATTACCAGAAATACGAAAAGCTTGGGGCGCACGTACGCGAAATGGCCGGCGTTCGCGGCGTTCACTTCGGCGTGTGGGCGCCGAATGCGCTGCGCGTCAGCGTCGTCGGAAATTTTAATTTCTGGGACGGCCGCGTGCACCCGATGCGAATACGCGGCGAGACGGGAATCTGGGAGCTTTTCATTCCTGGCCTCGACGAAGGCACGCTGTACAAGTTCGAAATTAAGTCTCGGGCTGGCTACTGGGGATTGAAATCCGATCCTTATGGCTTCGCGGCTGAGAAGCGTCCCAACAATGCTTCCGTCGTCGTGAATATCGACAAGCATCAGTGGAATGATTCGGCATGGCTCGCTCAGCGCGCGTCGCGCGATTGGCTGCATTCGCCGATGTCAATCTACGAAGTTCATATGGGCTCGTGGCGGCGACGGCGCGAAGAAGGCAACCGCTGGCTCACTTATCGCGAACTCGCCGATGAGCTGATTCCGTACGTCAAGGGAATGGGCTACACGCATATCGAGATGATGCCCGTGATGGAGCATCCCCTCGACAAGTCGTGGGGCTATCAGACCGTCGGATATTTTGCGGTGACCAGTCGCTTCGGCACGCCTGAAGATTTCATGTACTTCGTCGATCGCTGCCATCAGGAAGGCATCGGAGTGATCCTCGACTGGACGCCCGCGCATTTCCCGCGCGACGCCCACGGCCTCGCATTTTTCGATGGCACGCATCTTTACGAGCACGCCGATCCGCGCAAAGGCGCGCATCCCGACTGGGGCACGCTCGTCTTCAACTACGGCCGCAACGAAGTGCAGAACTTTTTGATTTCGAACGCGCTGTTCTGGATCGACAAGTATCACCTCGATGGTCTGCGCGTCGACGCGGTCGCTTCGATGCTCTACCTCGACTACTCGCGCAACCCTGGCGAGTGGATTCCAAACCGCTTCGGTGGCCGAGAGAACCTGGAAGCGATTGGTTTCCTCAAGCATTTGAATGAAGTGCTGCACACGCAGCATCCCGGCGCGCTGACGATTGCTGAAGAATCCACATCGTGGCCGGCGGTGTCGCGGCCCGTCTATCTTGGTGGGCTCGGCTTCGACTTGAAATGGAACATGGGCTGGATGAACGACACGCTGCGATTCATGGAATACGATCCGATTCACCGCAAGTATCACCACAACGAACTCACGTTCTCCATGATCTACGCATTCACCGAGAATTTCGTTCTGCCCCTTTCACACGATGAAGTAGTCCACGGGAAACGTTCCCTGCTCGAGAAGATGCCGGGCGACGATTGGCAAAAATTCGCAAATCTCCGCCTGCTGTTCGGATACATGTGGGCGCATCCGGGGAAAAAGCTTCTCTTCATGGGAAGCGAACTCGCGAAGCGAGAGGAATTTTGGGATGAAGCCAGCGTCGATTGGGCGCTTCAAGATTCGCCGCCGCATCGCGGCATCCAGCAACTAATGGCGGACCTGAACCGCCTGCACCTCCAAGAACCTGCCCTGCACGAGCTCGATTTCGAATGGGCGGGCTTCGAGTGGATCGAAGCCAACGACGCCGAGAACAGCGTGATCGCATTTCAGCGGCGCGCGAGAAATCAGGACAATGCCATCGTCGTGATATGCAACTTCACGCCCGTAGTTCGCGATGAATATCGAGTAGGAGTTCCCCGCGTCGGTTACTACCGCGAAATTCTTAACACGGACTCCGGCTATTACTGGGGCAGCGGCGCGGGAAACGGCGGCGGAATCAACGCCGAACCTATACCGTGGAACGGGAAACCATGGTCAATCCGCCTGCGTCTGCCACCTCTCGCCGCAAGTTATTTCAAGTGCCCCACCGATTGACGGACTGACAATCCTCATTTCTAAAGCGCAATTTTTCAGAAATTCCAGGGAACATTCTCGCGGCTGCCTCCGTACATAGCGACAAGGACCAAGAGGAGGTTTCACGGCTATGCGAAGAGAGAAACCAGCGGTAGCGGTTTCGTGCTTGCTGCTAGTGGCGACGATAGCCGTCGCTATCGGCATCGCCAGAGGCGCAACGACAGCAAAACCCGCGGCCGAGCGCTATCTGCACGTGAAGGTAGACGGCGGCGCGAAAGGTGAAAGCGTCAACGTCAACGTGCCGCTTTCGATGGCGGAGAAGATCCTGCCTACGATCAATCATGGAGACTTGCACAACGGCCGCGTCACGATTTCGAGCGCCGATATCAACGATGTTGATCTGCACGCGATACTCGACGCCGTTCGCACCGCGCCTGACAACGAATTTGTGACCGTGAAGAGCAAAGAACAGGATGTGCGTGTCGCCAAGTCCAACGGAAATCTGATCATCCATGTGCGCGACTCCGGAAAAGAGAGCGGCAAGAGTGGACAGAAGGTTGACATTACCGTTCCGATGAAAGTGGTCGACGCGCTGTTTTCCACCGCGAAGCAGAACGAGCTTGATGTGGCGGCAGCGATCCGGGCGCTTGGTGAAGCGGGCGAGACTGTGCTGGTGACTGTGCAGGATGCTGAGCAGAACGTGAAGATCTGGATCGATTCGAAAAGTGGGGCGGAATAAAAGCTGCGCCTTGAGGTGATGAATGATTCTGCTCGGAAAAGTTGGGATTGGGATTGTGGGAAGCGCGCTTGCGGGCGCTGGGATTATTTGCAGCGAGGGGATGATCTCGGTGAACGTGGAGACGAGGCAGCCCGAGAAACATCACGTCTTTGTTGTGGCTCCGGCAATGCTCGTGCCGATTGCGATGCACTTCATTCCCAAGGAGCATCTCGCGGAACATGCGCACGAAATTCAGCCGTGGCTGCCGACGATACGGGCGAGCCTCGACGCGCTCCGAGAATCGGAGGACATCACATTCGTAGAGGTGAAGGAACCGGGGCACAACGTTCGGGTGGCGAAGAGCGGCGGGTCCATCGTGGTGGATGTGAATGAGAACGACGAGACCGTGCACGTCTCAACGCCGATTCGCGCCATGTCCAGCGCGATCGAAGAACTTGCCGCGGCGAGTCCTGCGCCCACGCGCTAGACGCGCAGCGGATTCCTTTCCGGCGGGCGTCGCAAGCCCCTTGCAGGCGCTCGCCCGGAATGAGATTGCATCACGTGCCCGCAGCTTTCGGCGGAATCCAGTAAACTTCCTGCTTCAGCGACTGGTTTGAAAATCCGCGCCGCTTCAAAATTCCCATTCCCAATTCAATCATCTGCGGATGGCCGCAAAGATATCCCGTTGTCGTATCGCCGGTCAGTCCCCACTGATCGCCATACTTGCGAATCAAATCTTCCACACGTCCCGTCTCGCCGCGCCATTCCGGATCTTCCCACGGACGGCTGATTGACGGAATGTAGGTTAGCCACGGAACTTCCGCGGCAACTCGTTCGATCTCCTCGCGATAGCCAAATTCATACGAGCGGCTGGCAGCATTGATCATGTAGAGATGCAAATCGGCCGGCATGTTGTTCTCTTTCCAATCCTTGTGAAGGGTTCGGACGTAGGAAACGTACGGAGCAATACCGGTGACGGTGCAGAGCAGCAGATGATTTTTATGGCCGCTCTTCAGATCGAGAGTGAAGCGACCCTTGGGAATCTTACGCATACTGACTTCATCGCCGACATGCAACTGATGAAGCTGGGGAGTCAACTCACCTTGGGGGACGAGTTCAAAAAAAATCTCGAGTTGCAGCTCGTAGGGCGAAGAGACGATCGAATAAGCGCGCTCGATCAAGCGATCGCCGTCGGGCACACCCAGCGTAGCGTACTGACCCGCAACAAAATCAAACTTGCCGCCGGGATCGAGTTTGACTTTCCAGAGGTCAGGGGAGATCTCGTTGCGCTCAGTGATGCGGGCGCGGTAAAACTTGTCCCCGCTGAGGGCCATACGAGGAGTGCCTCCCAAGGTTGCCTCCAAATTTAGATGAAATTCCCGAGGCTCGGAACCAATAAAAAAAAGACGCCCCGGCAGCACCGGGGCGTCTCGCGCGATTCGTTGAAAGGAATCCTACGCGAATCTTACTGCTGTTGTCTACCACCCATCGCCATGGGATTGAAAGGCTGCGGCGTGCCCGTGATTTTGTCTTTGTAATCTGAAAATACTTTGGTCAGCACCATCGTGGTGTCTTTCCCTTGGTGCTTTACAAGGCCGTATGGACCTGCGTTCTTAGCGACCCAGGTGTCACCGGAGCCGTCTTTTGCGCGATAGTGTTCGGTAGTGAAAGTTCCCGCCGGGACAGTGATCGATTCGCTGCCAAGGTCTTCGGCACCGTTTCGAACATCGGTCGGGACGCGAGAATGATCTCCTCGTCCCATTCCGGCAGGCATCTCCATGGGAGGCTTGCCCGGAAGCTGCATGATCATCTTGGAGGCGTGCGTGTTGTCGCCGTCCATGACCAGAAGTGTCTTGAAAACGAGTTCGCCGCCCATTCTTTCGTCGGGCATGGCCATTTCCCACCAGTAGGCGTCCTTTCCATCGACGGTCTCTCTTCCTACGATGGCCATCTCCATTGTCTTGTTGCCATCTTGCTTTTGGACTTCATATGCGGCACCGACTCCAACCTTGGGGTTGAATACCCCGGCAAACTGCGGCGGGCCTCCGCCGCGCATCATCTGTGCGAACGACACAGATGCCAAGCCGAAGCTGGAAAGAACGATTACTGCAAGACCGGATAGGGACTTCTTCATGGACACACTCCTTCGGGTTTCTGGTTAAAGCACCCCAATGTGGCCCCTATTGAACTACAAATCGCGGCCCTGTGTGTCTTCCATTTTCGAGAAATCGAACGAAGCGCTAATCTTTACGCCGCTCGGCGTGGCGACGAAATCGGCGCCTTTCTCGTTGGGCGTTATGGATGGCTCACCGCTCGCGGCTTTCTTCGGAAACAAGAAAATCACGCTTTCGATCGAGCCATCGGCGCCGTGCTGGATTTTTACGTCACTCGGCGTGAGCCTTTGCTTGGTGCGCTTCGTTTCGAGGACGGCGTTGCTCTTGAGGGTGCTTTCATCCGCGGATTGAAAGGGCTTCATGTTCGGGCCTGCGACGAGCACCTGATACATGTCGACCGGTTGTGCGAGGTCTTTCGAGGCATCCTCCGGCTTCAATTGGCCTTTCAGAATCGCGTTGCGTATCGCAGCTTCGCGAACCGTTCTCGATGAAACCCAGCGAACCACGAAGGGTGTCTCTGCGGTTGACGACGGCTGGGGAGTTTGCGGGGGAGCGGAGGACTGGCCATATTGTCCTCCTCCGCCCATGCCACGTGTCTGCTGACCCGAAGAATTGGCAGCGCTCGTATCGGCGGGCATGCCGGAGGGAGAAGGCGAGGAACTTCCAATCTGCACGACTTTGGACCAGGGAGAATCGTTGAATATTCGATGGATGTCTTTATCGTCCCACTGGTCGTAAGGCTTCGATTTCCACGGGTCGTTGGCGGCCCAAATTAGTGATGCGGCAACAAGGACTGTTGCGACGGACAAGACTACTTTGCGAAACATGTGTCCTCCATTCTCGGGCGGGCATTGTGTTGGGCGGGCTTTCCCTTTCGAATTCTGCGTTACTTAAGGCGAGGCACCGCACACACGAGCCTCTGTTATTTTGATGCGAAAAGGGAGGCAGGAGGCAGTCGAGGAAACGCTGTATTTATTGGCCAGCCCTGCGGGCGGCAACTGGATTGTCAGAAGAACGGTGGACCGATTCCGGAGGCGCGGATGCGCCCGTCACGCGCTCTACGCGGTACATCGGCTCAACGCGGGATTCAAAGTGAGTGCGCATCAGGAGCTCCCCGACAAGACCCATCGCGAGCAATTGCACACCGAAGAGAGAGAGCATCATGCCGAGGATGAGCAAGGGACCGTGCTGCACGAAGATCGAGGTGCCGAACAAAACCTTTTTTGCAAACAGGACGGTAAGGATCCCGCCACCTGTGATCATGCCGAGGAGTCCGGCTGGGCCAAAGAAGTGGAGCGGCCGCGTCATATAGCGGAGGAGGAAGCGTATCGTGAGCAGATCGAAGAAGACCCGGAGAGTTCTTGAGATTCCGTAGTGAGATTTTCCGCCGGGACGAACGATATTCTTGATGGGCACTTCGACGATTTTCGCGCCGTTGAGGGCAGCGAGAGCGGGAATGAAGCGGTGCATTTCACCGTACAGGCGGATGTCCTTGATGATTTCGCGGCGATAGACTTTGAAGGTGGTGCCGAAATCGTGGATGTCGACTCCGGAGAGCTTGGCCATCATCCAGTTGGCAACACGCGACGGCAAGCGGCGCATGATGAAATTGTCCACGCGCTTCTGGCGCCAGCCGCTGACGATGTCGCTGCCAGTGGATTCAAAAGTTTCCAGCATTACCGGGATGTCGTCCGGGTCGTGCTGCAGGTCGCCGTCCATGGAAATAATGATTTCGCCGGAGGCGTAGTCAAATCCGGCGGCGAGGGCGGTGGTCTGGCCGTAATTGCGCTTGAGACGGACGACGGTGACGCGAGGATCATCAAGGGCAATCTCGCTGAGAATTTGCGGAGTCGCGTCGCTGCTCTGATCGTCCACATAAACGAACTCGACGGGTTCAAAGCGGCCGGTCATCACATTGGCGAGGCGGGCGTGGAGTTCGCGGACGCTTTCCTGTTCGTCGTGAACCGGGACGACGATCGAATATTTCGGACGCAGGTCGCGATTTCCCAAGCTTCCTTCGGTGTCAGGGGCCACTACAAGCAGTATATGCCGGGCTGACTAGCGCATCAACGCGGAGTCAGACACGCCAGAGCACGCCGAACACATTTAGTTTAGCTCGCCGTAGGTGATTAAGCGAATGCCATGTTCTTCGATGGCACTCTTTACAGCGGGGTCGATCAGCGCGTCCATCTCCGTGTTTCGCTGCCAGGAGAGCCGCGTTTCGATCGTTTGCAGTTCGGCGTCTGAGATTCCGGGATGCAGCATGATTTCGGTGCTGCCCTCTTGAACGGCGCCAATCATCCGGCGAAGAGCTTCGGGACGGAGGCGGCCAGTCCTGGCGAGGCCCAAAAAATAATCTGGTGACCGCAAGTCATACCTTCGCGAAGTAGATTGGAAGATGGGCGTGACCATTCGAGCCGCGGCGGCGGCGAAAAGTTCCGGCAACATAGCGGGGCGTTCGCCGCGCGAAGATTCCCAGGAATCTCGCAGGTTCTCCATGGGTTTACGCACGCGCGGAATTCCGAGTTCGCGCGCTACCCGGCTGAGAGCTCCCATGACAACTGGGTGCGCGTGGGTGTGCTTGTGGGTGTCGAGATGTGTCGGCTCGATGCCCGCTGCGCGTATTTTCAAGATTTGAGCTCGCAATTCCCTTTCGATTTCTTTGGGGCGGATCATTCCTGTGGAGAGGCGCGTTACGAAACTACCCAGCGAATCATGGAGATTGCCGTCTTTGGAGACAAGCGATGGGATTTCTTCGAGCGGAGCAATCGCTCTTCCACCTACGAGGACCAAGTGGCAGCCAACTCCGAGTCGCGGATTCAGTTTTGCGAGTTCCACGGCGTGATCGAAGGCCGGGCCACACGCCATCAGAGTAGCGCTCGTAAGAATTCCGTTGCGATGGGACTGGATAATTCCTTCATTTACTCCGCGGGTGAGGCCGAAGTCGTCGGCGTTGAGGATGAGTTGCTTCATCTGCGAGAGGGGCGTCTCCGTGAGGAGAAAATGATATCACGCGAAGCTTGCTGAAAAATTTTGGAGAAGGATGCCGTGCATCAACGAGCTGCGATTTTTTTGCGGAGGCAATTTGCGAGCCATACGTTCGCGAAGAAGAGGCACGAATGATGAATGGCCGGTGAAAGTTTTCAACAGAACTGTTGAAAACCGTGTGGAAAAGCTTTGTTGCGAATCAAAAACCGAAGAAAACGTGGGGTTGATGCATTTTGCACAAGTTGTGTGCAGTTTTCACTGTAGTCAGAAAATTTTGGCGCGGGGCATTTTAATACCAATGAGCCGGCGGTTCGAGTTTTATTTCGACGGTCATTGCTTCGGAGTCTATCTCGTACCACTTGCCATACGTCTTCCAACCCTTTGCGACTACTTGAATTAGGATTTTGCCGCGAGGAATATCGGGGACCTTCGCCGAGCCGTCCTCGTTCGTTTTCAAATTCAGTTCGCTGAGTTTGTCCTTATGGAATATTCCGCCGGCGACTGGGAAACGGACGTAAACGCTGGCGTTGCCAACGGGTTTATCCTCAGCGGTGACGTGAATTTTGAGTCTGGTTGTCGTTGGATCGGAAGGTTTGGAATCCTTCTTGCTGTCGGCGGGTTTATCTTGGGACGGTTTCTCCTCGGAAGTGGTCTGATTTTGTTGAGATTCCTGAAAGACCGCCTGCGTTGATGCGCGCGGCCGGCCACTGAAGACGGTTACGTGTAGCAAGAACAGTGCCAACGTGATTCCGAGTCGGAGTAATGCACGAAATATTTTGGGGCTGAAAGCGAATCGCATAGCACTTCACTTCTACTCCATTCAGGCGATTGCCTCAACAGTTCTGTGAGTTCGAGCCTTTGGGGCGCCGCTTGGCGCCTGACGCAGCGACAGAGCCATTTTGGCGGTGTATCTTTGCGAGCCATTGATGCCGCGAGTTCAGAGACGCAAGGTATGATAGCGAGCGAAATACATCCGCTGCATTTTTCATTCAGGAGGAAGCATGGGGTTTTCGACCGACGCCATCCACGTGGGACAGGAGCCTGATCCGCTGACTGGATCGATCGTCGCGCCGATTTATCAGACGTCGACATATGTGCTCGAGGAGATGGGCAAAGACAAGGGTTACGACTACGCGCGGACGAATCATCCCAATCGGAAAGCGCTCGAACGAACGGTGGCGAAGCTGGAAGGCGGCCATGCGGCGTATGTGTTCACTTCCGGGATGGCGGCAATCGATGCGGTTTTCCGGCTGTTGCGGCCTGGCGAGCACACGATTCTTTCGCAGGCGGTTTATGGCGGAGTTTTTCGGCTGACGACGAAACTACTGGTCGATTTCGGTCTTGAGTTCAGCTATGTGGACACTTCTTGTCTGAAAAAGATTGAGGAAGCGATCAAACCGAACACGCGGATGATCTACGTGGAGACGCCGACGAATCCGACAATGATTGTGACGGATCTTGCAGCGGTGGGGCGGATTTGCAAGGCGCGGAATCTTACGTTCGTAGTGGACAATACTTTCTTGAGCCCTTATTTGCAGCGGCCGATCGAGTTTGGGGCGGACATTGTGGTCCATTCGATGACGAAATATTTGAATGGGCACAGCGATTGCACGGGGGGCGCGGCGATTCTGACGCGTCCGGGAGACGCGGAGAAGATTTATTTTATCCAGCGGTCGGCGGGGGCCGGGCTGGCGCCGATGGATTGCTTTCTTGTGTCGCGAGGGGTCAAGACGCTCGCGGTGCGGATGGACCGGCATAACTCGAACGGCATGGCGGTGGCGAAATTTCTGGAGTCGCATCCGAAGGTGAAGCGCGTGATTTATCCTGGGCTTGCTTCGCATGCGCAGTACGAGATCGCGAAGCGGCAGCAACGCGGATTTGGGGGGATGCTGTCGTTCGATCTTGGCTCGCTTGAGGCGGCGAGGAAATTATTGAATCATGTGCGAATCTGCTCGCTAGCGGAGAGCCTGGGCGGGGTGGAAACTTTGATTTCGCATCCCGCGCTGATGACGCACGCGTCGGTGCCGCCGGAGATTCAGAAGGAGATCGGGATTACGCAAGGGCTGGTGCGGCTGTCGGTGGGCATCGAGGATGTGGAAGACTTGATTGCGGATTTGGATCAGGCGTTGGCGAGAGTCTAGTCGAGATTTTATGCTGCGGGTATGGCAATTGTGGTTTGTTTCGCTGGCGGCGCGGGATGAATGGCGCAGAGATGGGGCGGGCGTCGCGGGCGCGTCTTAGACGCGCCCCTACTAAGATTCATATCTACCAGCGGTCCCCACCGATGACGAATTTCGCCGGGATTTCCGAAACAACAAACATTGCAAGCGCGGCTGCGGCGCGATAGGGTACCCTCGGTTGGTTTTCGAGGCCGCTGCTTTCGTGTGCGTCAGGTTGTGTTGTTTTTTGTGAGCTAGTTTGTGAGCGAGGCTGGGATGAGCGATCGTCAAGAACCGTTGAAGCTTCAGGGCGGCGTGGCAGTGATTACCGGAGCGGGTTCAGGGATTGGGCGAGGGCTGGCGCAGCGATTGGCGAGAGAGAAAATGTCGCTGGCGCTGGCGGACGTGGATTCTGCAGGCTTGACTGAGACGATGGAGCAGCTTGGTGGGACGAGCGCTTCGCTTTCATGCCATCTGGTGGACGTGGCGGATCGGGGGCGCATGGAGCGGTTTGCGGCGGAGGTGATGGAACGGCACGGTCGCGTGACGCTACTGATGAATATTGCCGGCGTGGCGATGCATGGAACGTTTGAGCAGTTGACGCTGGAAGAGTTTGATTGGTTGATGAAGATTAATTTCTACGGGGTGCTGTATGGCGTGGCGAATTTTCTTCCGATTTTGCGGAAGCAGCCGCGGGCGCACATTGTGAACATGTCCAGCATTTATGGAATTATCGCGCCGGCGGGACAGACCGCGTACAGCGCCAGCAAGTTTGCCGTGCGGGGATTTACTGAGGCGCTGATGCACGAGCTGGACGGAAGTTCGGTGAGCATATCTTGTGTGCATCCGGGAGGGATTCGAACGCCGATTGCGAAACGTGCGCGCGTGAGCGGGAAATCGGATCCGAAGGCTCGCGAAGTGACGCTCGAGATGTTTGATGTGTTGGCTCAGATGCCGCCCGAAGCAGCGGCGGATCGGATTGTGGACGGGGTTCTGGCGAATGAGCCGCGGATCCTTGTGGGGGGCGATGCGGTGCAATTGGATCGCATGCAGCGGTTGATGCCGATCAAATATTGGGATTTTCTGGTGCGACGCAGCCGGAAATTGATGCGGGTGATCGGCGAGCGGCGCGCGAAGGGCACGCAGGCGTGATTCGTTAATTCTTTTTTTTCGCGGCGAGCGATTCCGCCAGCCACAAGAGATAAGCTCGGGATCCGGCGGCGATGGGCAACGCGATTATTTCGGGGACTTCGTAGCTATGCAGACGCTTGATCGCAGCCTGGAGCGCCGGGAATCTGCGACGCGACGTCTTTATTACCAGTAAAACTTCTTTTGCTGATTCGATTTTTTCCTTCCAGCGATAAATCGAGAGTACCGGACTGCGCAGAATATTGCCGCAGGCAGCGAGGCGCGTTTCAACGAGGCTGCGGGCGATGCGGTCCGCTTCCTTTGCCGAACGGCATGTAACGAGCACGACCAGTTTGTCCGTCATCGAGGGCCATCTCGCCTGCATTGCGCGCGGCGGTCGCAAATTTACTCTTGCGAATCGCGTATTGCGTTCACCTTGCTTGCAAGCCAAGATACAATACGTTTTTATGGCCAGTGAAGCGATCCATTTTGGAACTTCGGGTTGGCGCGGCGTGATGGCCGAGGATTTTACGTTTGGCGGCGTGCGCCGAGCGGCCGCGGCGATTGCGGGGCACGTGCTTTCACTGAAGAAATCGCCGACGCTGATAGTCGGCTACGATACGCGGTTTTTCTCCGAGGATTTTGCCCGGACGGCCGCGAGCGTGCTGGAAAAGCACGGTTGCAAGATTCTCTTCTGCAATGAATTTACGCCGACGCCCACGATTGCACACGCCATCCTTTGCGGAAAACTCGACGGCGGCATAAATATTACTGCCAGCCACAACCCCGCCGAGTACAACGGGCTGAAATTCTCGGGACCTGATGGCGGTCCGGCCCTACCCGACATTACCAAAGACATCGAGAAGCGCGCGGCGGCTCTTGGCGAGCAGCCCGGGTCGATGCTGGAGGTTGAGGACGACTTCCCGCGGATCAATCCGCGCGAGCCGTATTTTGCGCAACTGGAGAAACTGGTTCGTTTCGAGGTGATCAAGAAAGCCAAAGGCAGCTTTGTTTGCGATGCACTTCACGGATGCGGTGCGGGATGGCTTGACGGGATACTGGGCAGCCATGGAGTTGAACTCACCGCGATTAGAAAGTCGCGCGACGTGCTATTTGATGGCAGCGGCCCCGATCCATCGGAAGACCATCTAGCGCCGCTGAAAAAAGAGGTGATCGAAAAGAAAGCACTCGCTGGCCTGGCGACAGACGGCGATGCGGACCGGTTCGGAATTCTCGATCGAGATGGTTGGTTCGTTTCGCCCAATCACATTCTCGGGCTGGTATTTGATTACTTGCTTGAGACGCGCGGGTACAAATTGGGCGCGTCGCGAAGCGTGGCAACGACGCATCTGCTCGATGCGGTGGCGAAATTGCATGGCGTTCGGCTCTACGAAACACCTGTTGGCTTTAAGTATGTAGGTCCGCTTCTGCGCGACGACAAGATTGCGATCGGTGGAGAAGAAAGCGCGGGGATGACGATACGCGGGCACCTTCCGGAGAAAGATGGGATTCTGGCTTGCCTGCTGGTGGCGGAAATGATTGGAGCGCGGCAGAAGTCGCTCAGGGAGCAGCTTCAGGATCTTTTCCGCCGCGTGGGAGGGGAGTTCTGGCCGATTCGAGTGAACTTGCATCTGGCGCCGGATGTACAGGCACGGCTGGTCGACCGGTTGAAGGAAACGTTTACTGAGTTTGCTGGACGTCACGTGGCCAAAGAGAATCGTCTCGATGGGATGAAACTGATTTTCGACGACGGCTCGTGGATACTGATGCGGCCGTCGGGCACCGAGCCCGTGGTGCGAATTTATGCGGAAGCTTCTTCCATAGCCGCTGCTGAAAAACTTGCTGAGGAGGCTCGCGCATGGATCGGAAAGTAGTCCGGAGGAAGCGCGCGCGACGAGTCTTGCCGGAACCAGACGTGAAAGCGCCTGCGATACGTTTTGGCGCACAGATGCGCGAATTTTTGCGCCGAAACATGAATTGGTTTCTTGTGGCTGGTTTTGCCTTGCTGCTTCTTCAGGATATTTTTGGCACCCACGGAGTACTGGCGATGCGCCGCACGCAGTTACAAGCCAAGGAAGTGCAGCAAGAAATCGAGCGGCTCAACGAGGAAAATCGCAAGCTGCAGAGTCGCGTTCAGCATCTCAAGTCCGATCCGGCAACCCTGGAAGGTATCGCACGGGATGAGATGCATTTGAAGCGCCCCGGGGAATACGTGTTCCCGATACAGCCGAAAGCGACCCCCTCGACCAACTCGCAACCTGCAGATCCCCCGAAGAAGCCCTAATTTTCAGTCGCGGGTTTCGCCGCGCGAAAATTACGTATCCGAGCAAGAATTTCAGCGCCGCGGCCTTTGTATCGAGTGCGCGCAATCGAAAGCAGAACCATCGCGGTAAAAATGATCGCTAGGCCGAACGTGGCCATGGGAATGGTCTCGGCGCGCTTCGGAAGAATCGAGAATCGGCCGTACACAAATTCGATGTGCACCCAATAGACGAGTAAGGAAGTCTGGCCGATCTGGATCAGCGGACTGAAACCCCACTGCCCGGCTCCCCAGCGGCACCACGCGTATGCTAAAAAAACAATCATCATGAGAATTCCAACTCGCGCCAGGAAGAAATTGGGGCTGGTGTGCCAGTAGTCGTACACGGCGTAGAACTGGCCCGGCCGCGCATCGAGCCAAGTGGAAAGATAGAAGAGCCCAAGGCCGGCCAAACCTCCCAACGCGGTTAGCTTCGCCAAATTCTCCCTAGCCCAATTGCTGAACAGCAAAAACCCAAAAGCGAGACCAGCGAACGCAAATGCTGCCCAGGGAAAAATTGGAAAGAGCCAGGGCTGAGGCTTGTCGTAGATGTGAACGCCGTTGATGTATGACTCGAAATACCAGGGTAGCCATAGAATTCGCCAAGTCGTCCACAGGGGCGGGGTGGCGAGCGCGATTCCGAGCGCGATGAAAATTGCAAGAATTGCGTTTGCGGCGCGCGTCTTTGTGAGTCGCGAGACGATTGCCATAAAGATCATCGACAGGCCGATCGCGTTCAGGATGTCGACTCGCAAGAGATCGGTCCAGGGCGCCCAGGGCTGGCCCAGAATGAACTCCTGCACGCGGAAGAGCAAACCAAGTGCGTAGATTTCCGCCCCGCGGCGGATCGTGGTGAGCGCGATTTCGTTGGCGGAGATGCCCTTGCTGCGCATGCGGTCAGTGACGAGCGCGAACGAGACTCCAGCCAGGAACAGGAAGAGCGGAGCGGGCAGCGTTCCACCGAGTTGAGACCATTTGATGAAGGAGCCTTCGCGTGCGGCGCCGCCCAGCCACGAATCGTAACAATGCGTTTGAAACATCAGGAGGCAGGCGAGACCGCGCATCCAGTCGATATAGGCGAGGCGTTGTTGTTTTCCGGGGGCTGCCATCAGTCGAATCGCGCCACAGAATCGCCGAGGCTGAAGCGCAAAGCAAGTTTTTCCCGGAACTCGTGCCCGCTCCAGTAAAATCCTCGGCGTGACGGCAAAATCGAGCTCGTGGCAGATGAGCCTGCCGCTCGCCGTGGCGATCTGGGCTGCAATCGTCCTGCTTGCCGCGTTTGCTGGAATTCGCCTCGGTTATTCCGGGTCGCGATTTGCGATTGCTCTGGGAGTGGCGGCCGCTCTTTTTGCTTTTGAATTTTTCCTGACCGCGCCGAGGGTGTTTGGCTCTGTGCACGGCGTGTTGGGGCAAAGAGGCGCGGTGCTGGCAGCGCTGGTGCCCCTTTTTGCGGTGCTGATTTATTCCCTGGGGGTGGGTGGCAACTGGAAATACACGCTGATCGGCGCAGCTTACGCCGTGTTGCCGGCGTTACTGCTCGCGTCGAGCGCTGGACGCTCTGGCGTTAACTGCGTGGACTATGCCGCTGCTGCGATCGTGTGGCTGCCCGTTGAGTTTCGCTGGATGTACCGGCTATTTCCCTTTCCACCGCAGCTGACGCACACCTTAACAATTCTCTTGGCGCTGAGCACAGGTGTAGCTGCGTTTGTTGTGT
>DATNKB010000153.1:0-3149 GCA_035603595.1 Candidatus Dormiibacterota bacterium | reverse complement strand
CCCGAATTTCGGATCTGCACGGCGTTTTGCACTCCCAGAATTTCGAGGCGCAGCGTCGGACCAAGCAGCCTGACCAACCAATACGCCGCCCACGCAATCACAGGAATTTGCATTCGTCGCCACCGCGAGAGTTTCGGCATCTCAATCGCGGAAGCGACGTTCGAATTCGGCGCCATTTCAGCTGAGGCAGATTTCGTGGCGTTATTCACTGCTGTATAGTATAGGCGAACCGGGAACGCGTCCGTTGGCAGCTAATCTCCAATCCGCTCGCGAGAGAATCGCCGGGTATTCATTCGCTCGCCGGTGCCTGTCGCTGCTTTTCCTGCTGCTCGCTTGTCTCGTTCCTTGGCTGACGCCCACTAAGGCTCAACAAGCGCCTCCCGGTGCAATTGGCCGCGTCGAAGGCAATGACGTTTCGGTCGAAGGCGGCTCCGCAGCAACAAACGGAACTGCGACGAGCGCGCCGAGCATGTTCGTTGTGAACGGCAGCGTAATCACCGTCCACTCAGGTCAGGCCCGCATGACCCTTGCCGGCGGAGGCGAGATCGATATCTGCGGACCGGCGAAATTTACCCTGCTTCAATCCGGACCGGCCGTCACGCTGGCATTGAATTTCGGACGCGTGCGCGTGCAACTCCCCGCCGCTGCGCAACTCCGGATCTTCACGCCTACCATCGTCGCCACGCCGATCGATATCGGCGGCGCGCCGCGCGATTTCACCGTAGGACTCGACTTGAGCGATTCGCTCTGCGTCGTCGCAACGAGCGGCGCGCTTCGGCTCGAACATCAGTTCACAGGCGAAGGCCTCATCGTGCCGCAGTCAGGCGAATTCTTTCTTGCAGCCGGCAAGCTTCTGCCGGTTGCAGGTGTAGCCGGAAGTTGCCAGTGCGTCTCGCTTCAAGCTCGCAACTCGGCGCCGGCATCGCAGCCGCTTCCTCGCTCGCCTGAAATGGGCCTCACGTCGAAGCCGCAGCCGGAACCGCCGTCGGTTCCCGAGGTTGCTTCAAATCCGCCGGTGCTGCCGCAGCCGGAGCCGCCGCCTCCTGCTGAAGCTAGTAACGCGGGCCCCGCGATTCAAATCCGCCAGCTCGCAGCCTCAAACCAGATTCATCCCAATCCGCAGGCGCCAGCTAACGAAGTTCCGGACGCGCCAGCCCTCTCGATTCCGATCTATAAAGCCGTGATGCCGCCGCTTACGTTTTCCGCCAATGGACCCGCTCCTCCCGGAGAACCTTCCACCGACATGATTCTTCTAGTGCGCATCGCCCATGTGGAACCGGAGTGGCAGTTCAAAGGCCGCGTCGAAGCGCCGCAACTCGAGCAGGTCTCTGCCCGCGAGCCGAGCCGAAACCCCTCTGCGCCGCGCTCTTCGCAAAAGAAGAAAGGCGGATTCTGGGCTGCCCTAAAACGTGCCTTCGGCGGCGGCAGTGACGAAACCCAGAACTGATCGTTGCGAGCTCCGGCGCAACTGCGGCGCCCCATCCGAACGAATTTATCCCAGTGCTTTCGCTTTTGAATTCCCGCCCCTATAATTCACGCGGCGCCACGGCGTCTTGCGCCGCTTCCGATGCACTTCGCAACCACACTGGCGGCGTTTCTCGCGGCGGCCACAATCTACGGCGGCGGCGGTCACGTTCGCGCTCGCGCGACAATAATGGACGGCGCGTCTGGCGCTTCGTTCGCGCGTCGCGCGCTGCGGCGGCCAGAACCATTGCCGAGCACGGGGAACTCTGACGCATCGGTCGACGACGAAACAGATACCGAAAGGCTCGTCGCGAAATCGCACGAGCTGACGAACCTCACCGCGATTGGCAGCGCACCTTTTATCCTTCGCGCGTCATTGTCCTTCAATGACCCCAGCGGTGATCCACGCGTTCCGCCCGCGCGAGGCAGCTACGTGTTGACGTGGCAGTCTGCCGATAAGTGGCGCGAGGATGCTGAACTGCTGCACCTGAAGCAAACCGAGATCGCCAATGGCAATACGCTGTGGACGAAGCGCAATGCTCCCTTCCCCTCGTTCAGTTATTGGTGGACGCACAAGGCGATGGAGATTACGCGCGGCGTCGTCTATCACTTCGATTCACGGACTCGCATCGAGATCGCGCAGGTGAGCGGTCGCAACGTGGTGTGCGCCAGAAACGGCGGCGTGCATCTGACGCAGGAGCTTTGCCTCGACACAAGGACCGGCTTCCCGCTGGTGCAATACGATTCGACGCTACACATTCAGTATCTGTTTGGGGATTGGGCGCAATGGGGCAATCACTGGTATCCGCGGTCGATCAAAGGCCTCTCGGGAACGGAAACGGTGATGCAGATCGAGATCGCGAATGTGGCCAGCGCGCCGCCGGAAGCGAAATGGATCGCGGCTCCAACGGAGGCGACGCAGCGTGAATGGTGCGCGGACATGAGACCGGCACAACTGAGCGATGCGATCGAGACTGCTGCTCTTCCCGATCCGAATGCACCCGCGGGAGCGGCGCCGATCATTGGAGCGATTGTTTACGGAGTGATCAGCAAGGATGGATTCTGGAGTGATTTGAGCGTGCTCGAAAGCTCGGATTTTAAAGCGGCGTTTCTGATGCTTGATAAATTGAGCGCATTTCGAAATCAGCCCGCCACTTGCCGCGGCACACCGGTGCAATCGGAAACGATTTTTCGAATTTCGCCGCCGCCGCGATAATTTCCTATCGCGATTTTTAAAATCGCGAGGCGTGAGTGCGGTCTACATGCCTTCGTAGTTGGGGCCACCGCCGCCTTCGGGAGGGACCCAATTGATGATCTGGTAGGGGTCGGCGATGTCACAGGTCTTGCAGTGGACGCAGTTCGAGAAATTAATTTTGAGTTTGGGCTGATCTTTTTCGATCGCCATTTCGTAAACCGCGGCGGGGCAAAAATATTGGCATGGGTTTCCGTATTCGCGGACGCAGCGGTCAACGCAAATACTGGGATCGAGAACGATGAGATGGCAGGGCTGGTCTTCTTCATGGCGCGTGCCGGAGTGATAGACGTCCGTTAGGCGATCGAAGGTGATTTTGCCGTCGCCTTTGTACCGCGTCGATTGATCGACTAGCGTGCGATCGCGATTTAGCTTGTGGTATTCCTTGTAACCGGCCTCGGAATGCATTGGATCGACGAGGCCGCGTCCGCCG
>DATNKB010000152.1:0-3450 GCA_035603595.1 Candidatus Dormiibacterota bacterium | reverse complement strand
GCTCCCTTGCTGCTTACAGGTTGTGGACGAGCGCCCGCCGTGGACATCCTGGGTTCATTCTTTCCCGCTTGGCTCATTTGTTTAGTGGTGGCGATCTTGTTTACCGCTGTCGGCCGATTTGTGCTTTTGCGATTCAACATGAATGTTGCTTTACCCGTCATCTTCTATCCGAGCTTTACCGCCTTTTTCACATTCGCACTGTGGCTAGTCTTCTTTCACTAGTCAAGAAGAGCAACTATGGCCGTTGACACGAATACGAAACCCCAAAGGCTGCTCAGCCGCCGACTGAGTATCGGCTTCGCACTGGCGGCAGCGGTGCTCGGCGCAGTGGCCCTTTATCGCACGAATCACTATCCACGCACAGATGATGCGGCAGTTTTTGCAAACTTCATCGGGATTGCGCCCCAAGTAGATGGACCCGTCATCCGCCTGAACGTGCGTGACAATCAGTTCGTGAAAAAGGGCGAACTACTCTACGAGGTCGACGATCGTCCGTACCAGTATGCCCTTGAAACAGCCATTTCCAACCAGGAGGCGCTCGAAGGTCAAATTGTCGACGAGCAGCGAAGGATAGCAGCATTGGTCAGCGCGGTTTCTGTTTCGCAAGCAAAGATCCATAGTGCTGAGGCTGACGTCGCGAATTCGGAACAGGGTATCAACAGGGTGCGAGCCGAGTGGACATATGCAAGCAACAATCTGCATCGGCTAGAGCCGCTGCTGACCAAACAATTTGTCACAGTAGATCAAGTGGATAGAGCAAAGACCTCGGAAGTTGCGCAGGCAGAGGCCCTGAGGCAGGCAGAGTCACGGCTGCAACTGTCGCGGGCCGAGTTAAACTCTGTTCTCGCGCAACACGAGCAAGCACAGCACGCCGTCACCACGCTCGAGCCGCTCATCAACCAGCGTGGAGCAAAGTCTGCGGCGGTAAAGCAAGCTCGTTACGATCTGGGCAACTGTCGCGTTTACGCACCATTCGATGCTCGTGTAACGAATCTCACAATTTCTGAAGGCGCCTATGCCCACGTGGGCCAGCAATTGTTCACACTGATTGACGCGCGCACCTGGTGGGCAATCGGCAACTTTCGTGAAGGCCAGCTCAAGCGCATCACACCTGGAATGCACGCTGAGGTTTACGTGCTGTCGAGGCCCGACTTGCATTTTTCAGGCGTAGTTGACAGCGTAGGTTTCGGCGTCACACCGGACCCGGACGTTGTTGGCACCTTACAACCCGGTCTCCCGGACGTCCCGAGAACTCTGAACTGGGTCCATTTGGCCTCAAGATACCCCGTTCGTGTGCGCGTATCCAACCCACCTTCTGATTTGTTTCGAATTGGTGAGTCAGCCATCGTCACGATTCGCGGAGATTGAAAATGGCCACTGCTGCACAAAGCCTATACGAATCACCCCACGCTCTGACTTGGTTCCTGGAATTTCTCAAGGAGGAGTTAGCTCCATATCCGGGGCGAGCAGGAACAATAGCGCGGATGGTGCTGGCTGCGACTCTGGTCATGATTATTTGCGTGACCTTTCGTATTCCCTATGCGTTCGAAGGCGCGATTTATACATTTATCGTTTTGCGCGAGAGCCCCAGGGCCACGCTGCAATCAGCTGGAGCAGCACTCCTCTCTGTGGGAATTGGCGCAGCCTATGTCTTGATTTCGGCTGGGTTTGTTATCAGCGTTCCGATCCTGCATTTTCTCTGGGTCATTGGTTCGTTCTTTCTGACTTTTTATGCCCTCAGTGCGATGATCAATTACGGCGCAGCCTCGACGTTCGCCATTATGATCGCGGTCGCCGTTCCTATATGGGATCGCCATGTATCTGCCGAA
The DNA here is from genome assembly GCA_035603595.1 of Candidatus Dormiibacterota bacterium. GTDB lineage: Bacteria > Acidobacteriota > Terriglobia > Acidiferrales > UBA7541 > Palsa-295. The sequence continues at coordinate 1,621 of DATNKB010000152.1, read as the reverse complement.
ACTAATGTGGAAGATACGCTTTGGCTCACATTGGCGGTATCGATAGGAGCCGTGATTTCGGTCGCAGTAGAACTGGCGTTTGCCCGTGTAAATCCGGGCGACGATATTGTGTTGCCCATCGCCGAACGATTGTCCGCGGTAGAGAGTTTGTTAGCTTGCTACGCCGAGGGCTGTCCCCCAGACAACGCAAGCAAAAATAAGGTCATCAGGTTCGGGATGCTTGGAACATCGAGCTTGCGGCGCCTCCTCCGGCGCTCTGACTATTCGGCTCAATACAGGGTGCAAATGAGTGGTGTTGTTGCGCTGGTTGGAAGGCTCGTCGACATTACCGCCACCCTGACTGAACTTAGCTTCGAGCCTACCGAGAGCGATGAGAAGCAATTGCGTGCTTTGGGAGCCACCATCGCGATCATTCGCACTGATCTAATGAACCGGCGACTTTCAAGCTCCATTCACTTTGATTCTGACCATGCCTTCTCCCATGTTCCGTTATTGACCGAAATGCAGAATATAGTTTCCTTCATTCCTCAAGCGTTTACGGACTCTGAGTCAATGAAAGTGCACCTGCCGGCTTCACGCGACATGTCGCGATCGAAACTTATGCATCAGGACGCATTCGTTAATACCGAACACCTTAAGTTCGCACTGAGAGGGTGCTTGGCAGCTAGTGGCTGTTACATCATTTACAACTCCATTGCCTGGCCGGGCATCGGCGCGCCCGCGATGGCCACGTGCCTGCTGACGGCCGTTTCAACGGTCGGAGCGTCTCGTCAAAGGCAGATCGTGCGCTTCGCTGCCTTCGTGGTGGGCGGGTTTCTTATCGGGATAGGCTCGGAGATATTCATTCTGCCGCACATCGATTCGATTCCTGGATTCACGATTTTCTTCACACTGGTCATAGCACTCGCCGCTTGGTTCATGACATCAAGCCCGCGATTGTCATATTTCGGATTTCAGATCGTTGTTATCTTCTGCCTCATGAATTTACAGGAGTTCGCGAGACAGACATCGCTTGCAGCGGCAAGAGACCGAGTCGTTGGGGTTGGCTTGGGACTGTGCATGATGTGGCTTGCATTTGATCAGCTCTGGAGTGCACCCGTGGCTGTGGAGATGAAGATGGCGTTTATTTCCAGCCTGCGATTACTGGCTCAACTTTCACGAGAACCCCTTTCGAAGAATCTGAGAGTTGCCGCCGAACGCACCTTTTCGCTGCGTGACATGATCAACAGTAGTTTTGACGAAGTGCGAGCGCTCGCCGATGCCGTGCTATTGGAGACCGGCGTTTCCCGGCAGCAGGACCTTACTTTGCGCCGTCGAATCCTGCGCTGGCAGCCGCGGTTGCGGATGCTTTTCATAACGCGGGTTGCTTTGTGGAGATACCGCCTCCAGGTCCCCGGTTTTGAAATGCCCGCGCCGGTGGCTAGAGCACAACAAGAGTTCGATAAACGTCTCGCTGATGTGCTGGATGGTATGGCCAATCGGATGTCGGGGAAAACCTCGGATAGACACAATGGTTTCAGAATCTCGGTTGAGGATCTAGAAAAAACAATTCAGACCTACGATTCGGGAAAGTCGCAAGAGGCGCTTACGGCACAGCTTGGTGGATTTCTCTCGTTGTCCC
>DATNKB010000151.1:0-11843 GCA_035603595.1 Candidatus Dormiibacterota bacterium | reverse complement strand
TGGTCGTGGCAGATTGCCATGGGATGAATTCTTTCGGAAGGCGCCTCTCAGCGCTCAAGCAAAACAGGATTTGACCCGGCTTTACACTGAAAAAGTCGACTACTTACCGCATCTTTCCACTTGGCAGAAAAAGGTACTGCTCGCCAAGACAAGCTACAAAGATTATCTGCTCAAATACGTAAAGCTGCACTCCGACGCGCTACCGTACCTCCAGAAACACACCTATGGCCTCTATGGGGTCGGCATCGACGCGGTGCCTGCTGCCGATTTGGCGGGCTTAGGCTATCCCGGCTTCAGTGGAATGGATCTTTCCGGGCCGCCCGGGCCGGGACTCGGTGCTGAGGTTACGCAACGCGACGAAAGTGCTCCATACATCTATCACTTTCCTGACGGTAACGCGTCCATTGCGCGCTTGTTAGTCCGAGCGTTGATTCCTGGCAGCGCCCCAGGCAAGACGATGGAGGACATCGTCACCGCGAAAATGAATTATGCGCTTCTCGATGATCCGAAATCCCGTGTGCGTGTGCGCCTGAACAGCACGGTAGTAAAAGCGGCAAACGTGGGGGACCCTGAGAACGCGAAAGAAGTGGAAGTTACCTACGTGCGCGGCGAACAGGCGCACACGGTGAGCGCGAATACTTGCATTCTCGCGTGTTGGAACATGGTGATTCCGTATATCTGCCCGGACATGTCGAGAAAGCAAAAGGATGCCCTCGCCTATGGCGTAAAAGTGCCCGTCGTTTACACCAACGTGCAGATTCGCAATTCACGCCCATTCGAAAAACTCGGGGTAAGAAGAATTAAGTGTCCGGGAAGTTTCTTCACAGCAATCGAGATGGACTATCCGGTGAGCATGGGTGATTACAAATATGCGGCCAGCCCGGACGACCCCTGCGTTTTGCATCTGGAGAGGTATCCCTGCGGCGCGGGTGCCACCGCTCGCGATCAGCAGATCGCCGGACGCACGGAGCTCTACCGCATGCAATTTCCGACTTTCGAGCGCAACATCCGCGGCCTGCTGGGCCGCATTCTCTCGGCGGGCGGCTTCGATCCGGCGCACGATATACAAGCGATCACCGTCAGTCGCTGGCCGCACGGCTACGCGTACGAATACAATTCACTCTTCGATCCGAATTGGTCCGAAAACGAACGTCCCTGCGCGATCGGGCGTCAGCCTTTCGGCAGAATTTCGATCGCCAATTCCGACGCCGCTGCGTTCGCCTACACCAGCGCCGCAATCGATCAGGCTTATCGCGCAGTAAGAGAAGTCACCCGCTTCAGCCAAACGGCCACTAAAGCATCCGGCTAGCATCTATTTTTCACTGGGTCTTTCGGTTACCGGATTTGGCCCGCCACCCGGCAGGCGCGATTTGCGGCCGCCGGCAGACTCTCCGTCAAGCAATGCCTGCAAATTAGAATACGCGTAGATGGTCGGCGCGTGATTCTGCATCAGTCCGCCAGTGTCTGCGGTGGGGCCATAGTTGCTGTGGAGATCATGACCGAACATCCGAAGCATTGCTATCTGCTGTCCTCGATGGTGCGCTGTGTGCGTGATGCGGCGAGTCATCACCCAGGCGCGCGATCGCGGCACATCGAAAAATTTGGTCTCGCCTTGCCACCACGCTTCGTCTTTGGCGCGCAATACATCGAGTCGCTTGCCGCTGTCCTCTGCGTAGCGCCGTATAAATTCGAGTCGTGTCTCGGGTTTTGGCAGAGGTGGAGCATTCACGTCAATGCCAAGCATCGTGCGCATCCAGAGATCCTCACTTACGCACTGATGCACCATCTGTTCATGCACGCTTCGCCCACGCGGATCGCCGGTTTTCGGACGCAACAGCATCTCTTCATCGCGAAACTCACTCCATGTGCTCACCACTTTGATTCGCTCGGTCTCGTACGTCTCTACAAGAAAGTCGTAATGCATTGCGAACCTCCTAAGCGAAGAAGAATCGAACCGGCTTCGAATTTTAGTACCAAGTACTTTAGTACGTGCAACGCGAAACTTTCGCCTGCCCGTTTTCTGCCCGATCGTACAGTTGTTCCAATCCGGTATGTTCGGCAAACTGAATCCCTTGAACGAAACAAACTTGGGAAACGAACCCTGGGCTCGGGGCATGCACCGTTCGCAACGCCGCTTTCGCTCGCTCCGCAAACCCCGCTCGCACCGCTCCTGGAGACAACATGACTAACCGACTGGGAGTCCTCTTCCTCCTTGTGGGCGCAGCTGCCGCCACTCCTGCATTTGCCGGCGATAGCGCCACCATGAAGTGCAACGCGACTCAGGATCGCATCTGGGTCTACGATTCGCTCAACAGTTTTGATGTCTCCGCCAAACTCAAGTGCGGCGAGACCGTGGAAATCACGAGCCGGGTAAAAGGGTACGTGAAAATCCGCGCCGCGAACGGCACAGAGGGCTACGTTCAAGACAGCACCTTTCCGGATTTGCCTCCGTTCGTTGATCCCAACGACTCGCAGGCAGGCGTTTCGATCGCGAAGCGAGTCGCTCCTCGCGCCGTGGCGCACTCGGCTGCACCGGTGAGCGCCAGCAACGTGTCAGCCGCGCCGCCGCCGGCAAGTCCTGCTCCTGCACCCGCTATCGCTGTAGCTGCCAGTCCTGTTTCAACGCCAGCGCCAGCGCCCGTCGTGCGCACGGTTTCCGAAACTACTCCGGTCGCATCGCCGTCCGTCGCCGCGTCAGCCGCTCCCGCGGTAACTGCGAGCGCAAAGTCTACCCCTACGCCCAGCCCAGCCAAGAAACCTAATCCTGCTCCCGCTCCAGCGAGCAAACCGCAACCGCCGGCGCCCGTCGCGCCACCGCCCGCCTCGCATGCGCCAGCTCTCACTTCCGCTTCGGCCAGCAGCAATGCAAGATCCTCTTCGCCAGCTCCAAGCAAAATGGCGAACACCAAGTCTGCTGCGGCCCCGCCGCAGCCGAGCGGCGCGCATCCGGCACCGACCCCCTCGGTGCCGACGCCCGCCGTCTCAACTCCGGCGAAGCCAGTCGAAACCGCTGTGACTGTCCAGCCGCAACCCACTCGCGAGGTGGCGAGCGTTCACACCGTCGCAGCCACGGAGTCAGACGAGTATCCCGATTATCAACCTGAAAACGCTAGCGCAGACCCGGCCTGCCGCCTGTTTTTCTCCGCGTACGGAATCTCACCCGCGCAGGCGAAATGGATCGCGCAGAATCGCAAGAAAGAGTTTTCCAGCATCTGCCCGGCGCCCGACGTCGCGAGGGTCGACTACGTCATCATCTTCACGCACGACATCGACTTCTTTGGTTCCACTCTCCCGACCCCCGTTCATACCGACCATAACGGGTTTTCGGATTTCAGTCCCCTGACCATGATCGACACCGCGCTCGTCCCGATGTCCGAGGCGGACAAATCGCGTCACGAATACGTCTGGGTTTTCAAGATGCAGCGAGGTAACTTCGACCCGGCGAAATTCTCGCCGCGGAAACGTCCGCAATTCACGAAGACTGAATCTCACGCCCCTACACGGACCGTCGAGGAAGCCTTCCGGTTCATCGAGAGTGGCGGCACGAGCCAGTAGCCTCGAGTCACACCGATTGCGCGAGACTCCGACAATTGAAGTGTGTGCAGTGCGCTTCTAGCGGTTCCGCGAGCCTGCTGCGGCGCGTGGCGAACGAGTGGAAGAAGAGGCGCGGAATGGCTGGCGCAACCAACGCATCACGACCACATTCATTCGTCCTTCATTCGAAGGCAGGACAGATTGGGGCTGCTTTCGCGATCTCTGCGCGCGATTCACACTAGGCCAGGATGCGATCTTTGGAGATGCCGCCCGCGTAGGTGGGGCTGGCTGTGTGGCGGGTTCAGTTAATACATTTCTGTAGCGCAGCGACCGCTCGAACCAGCGCAGCGACGAGGCCTTCGTCCGCTGCCAAACGGGCCCCGCATCTCGCCACCGATCTTCCGCAGCGAGCTTTGCCTTTGAAAATGCGACAGAAAGTTGCCGCAGTCCACTTTCGCTCCGCGATTCCACGGCGGCCTTGATCCTCCGTAACCGGCGCTCATCGGTCACGTCACGCCAAATTTGATGCAGCGCTCGCTGGAAATCGTACCCCCGTTTGACCAGTTGCGATTTCAGCGCCGGTGTGATCAGGTTTTGGGGCCAACTGTCTCGCAATGTGGCCAGTACGTGACTACTTAGCAGCACTTTTCGCTTTCTTATTCTTATCGCGCCCCTATTCATAGTTTGCCGAGCAGCCACAGAATCTTGGACAGACACAGAATCCTCAACAGTGCGGCCCAAGTGCCCTTCATGTTGCGGTAGACCTCCGTCCGCTTGGTGCTGGGCAGCGATTGCCGGTACCGGTTCAACCGCGACAGAAAACGGAACGGCGGCGGATTCAGTCGGCGAAATGCCTAAAGCCTTCGCCTGGAGATCGGGCACCGACGATTCGGGCGGCGCAGGGACGGGGAGAGGCGTTTGAACTGCCGGCGCTGACGATTGCGCAATTGGCACAACCAGATCCGGACTGAGATACGGCAGAGCGTCCGAGGTCCGGCTATATATCGATGGGACATACCTCTCGCGGTCGAAATGAAATTCGCGAGCGACGTCTTCGATCACCCTCGCCGGTACGATGCGCAGATTCCCCGCGTACGCATCGATCAGCGCATGCTCGCAAAGGAGGTTCATCACGCGGGGAATACCGCGCGAATAGGCATGAACAGCGTCAACGGCCTCAGGCGAGAAAATCGGCCTGCCGGCAGCCCCAGCCACATCCAGGCGCGCCTGAATATAGTCTCGCGCTTCTTTCGGCGTGAGAGGCGCAGTCTTGCAACGCAGAGAAATTCGCTGCTTCAGCTGCCGGGTCTCGGGTCGATTGAGCTTTTCCTCGAGTTCCGGCTGCCCGGCCAGCACAATTTGCAATAGCTTTTCCTGAGGCGTCTCCAGGTTCAACAGCAATCGGATTTCTTCGAGAACGTGGAGCGGCAAGCCCTGAGCCTCGTCTATGATCAGCACTGGGATTCGGCCTTCGCGGCAACGTTCCGGCAGCCATTGTCCCAGACACATCAACGCGTTGCCTCGCCATCGCGGGTCCGGTCGCACGCCAAAGTCCGCCAACATGAAATCGTAGAGATGCTTGGATTCCAGATGCGAATTGAAAATGTACGCGGTTGGCATGCGGCTCTCGCGCAGCCAGTCGAGCAATCTCCGGATCAACGAGGTCTTGCCGGTGCCAGCTTCCCCGGTGAGCAGAATAATTCCTTCGCGCGATCGAATCCCATATTCAATCGCCTCCCAAGCTTCTTGAATCCTGGGAGTCATGAACAGGTAGCGAGGATCTGGGCTCACCGCGAAGGGATTTTCTTGGAGCCCGAAGAAACTAAAAAAGCGAACGTAAGGATTTCCGATCACGCAACCTCATCTAACGGCATGGTTATTATGATGACGACCGTAAAATGCTAAGCTAGTGTGCCTTATGAATCCATCGGGAATCTCTGGTACTTGCGCTCGGCCAGGGCTACGGGCGGGGTAGTACGCATGGTACGCGTTTCATTTCCGAAACGCCATAAATTACTGCCTTCGAGCGTGCTCGTTGTGTTCCCCCCGACGCGGATATAGACTCTCCCCGCAGCTCACCCCAGGAAGCAGCCAGCGGCTCGGAGGAGATCACATGACCATGGAATGCGACATCCGCCACATTCAGGATGTGACGATCTTGGACTTGAAAGGGCGCCTCAGCCTGGGCGAAGCGCTCGCGTTCGGGCCGGGTAGCGATTTGGTGCTTACCGACGCCATTCGCCGCTTAGCCGAAGAGGGTCACAAGAAAGTGATCCTGAACCTCGCGGGCGTGAAATACGTGGATAGCTCGGGAGTTGGCCAGTTAGTTGGTGCGCTCACCACGGCGAGAGGGAAGGGAGTGGCGCTGAAGCTTATTAATCCCGTGAAGCAAGTGAGCGATCTTCTGAGAATGACGAAGCTCTATACGGTATTCGATATCAGAGATAACGAAGCCGCGGCGATTGAGTCGTTTTCGAACGGCGCCGCGGCAGGTGCTTAGCGGCTTTTAGGCCTGAAAGCTGCGAAGGGCCTCCTGCTCGTCCGAGAAATCCGTGAAGACGGTGTGAAGGTTGGTAAGTCGCAAAATCTCCTGAGCGCGAGTGCTCAAATCGACCGCCCGCAGATCCGCATCATTTTTTCGCGCCGTAAAAACGGACCGAACCAATTGCCCAATTCCCGAGCTATCGAGATACGTCACGTTTCGAAGATTCAGCAGGACGCGCTTCCGCCCGTCTCGAAAAAGATCTCCGAGAAGTTCGTGGACCGCCTCGCCTTCGATCAGCGTAAATCGTCCGCTTACATCAACAATCGTTATATCTCCCACCTGCCGGGTACTAGCACTAAAACTCAATGCACTCTCCTGGGCTTCGAGTGGCATATTCTATCGTATGCCGCGTCGTTTCCTAAATGCTGAGTGAAACCCAAATCCTCGAGCGGCTGCGCAAGATTTGTCTTGCACTGGCTGACGTCGACGAAGCCACCACTTTTGGCCATCCCACATTTCGAGTGAATGGCAAGATGTTCGCTGTACTCGAAGAATACAAAGGAGAATTAGGAATCTGCATGAAAGTTGAAAAGGAGCTGCAGGGAATTTTCCTGGATGATTCGCGTTTTTTCCGCACGCCCTATATCGGAAAGCATGGCTGGGTCACGCTGAAGGTTTACGCGGCGCGTCTCAATTGGACTGAGGTCAAAGACCTCGTGCGCGGCAGTTACCGCCTTGTTTCCGCAGTAGCACCGAAGTCAAAAGGGACAATGAAACGAAAACAGAACTTCTAGACGGAGCCAACAAGAAGATACTAAGCGGCGAGTTCTGCGAGCCAGCAATCAAGCGTCTTCAATTCGTTATCAGCAATTTCGAGGAACGCCACGCCCATCCCCATCGAATCCTGCGCGTAGATGATTTTCCCCTTCGTTGAAAATGTGCCTTTGTCCCGCAGAACTTTAAGTTGGATCAGGGTGCCGGGCGGCAAAGTAATCATGACGTCGATGTAACAGCCTTTGCGGCTGATTTCCGATACGCGGCCGGCAATGTGCGTGTCACTCGCCGGCTCGATTACTTCCACGTGCGCGATAAAACTGTATCGCGGCACCGTTCTCTTTTCACGATAAGGTTCGCCCGCTTCAATCGGCAGGTCGCTCGTTTCGCCCATCGCGACTCTCCAGTGTTCGTTCAGCTTGGCACAACCACCGACGACCGGCGAGACTCGCTTCTTCCTTGTGACGCGTAAGGCACCCTGTCCACCAGGACGGGAAGCTGTTTCGCGCATTGGGTAGCTTGCGCCTAGTGGACCTGAAGCCCGATCCTGTGTCCGTCTGTGGCGCTGGGCATCGGTATTTGTGCGGTCCCTTCATTCCCAAACCGGGAATGGCGTTCCAGCCTTGCTTTCAATACGAAGCATCTAACCAAATTATTGCTCAGCAAAGGGCGGTGATTTACCTAGCCTGCGAAATCTTGATCACCCCATACATCAATCGTCGAACCAGTTGATTCACTTGACGAATCGTTTTAGGCTGTGCGTCGTTATTGTCGCGAATTGAGACTATACGATGGCCTGCGCTCCCCGTCCCGGAGATCAGCTGCGAGAACTTCGAAACCGCCTGGGCGTTACGACCAGAGAGGTCGAAGAGCTCAGCCGCAAGATCGCGGAGAGAAGCGGCAACGAGGAATATTACATTTCGAATGCGTGGCTAACGCAGCTTGAAAACACGAATTCGGTTCCCAGCATCTATAAACTCTTTAGTTTGAGTGTTATCTATCGTTCGACGTTTGCGGATCTTTTGGCTATCTTCGGAATCGATTTGGCAAGCAGCGCCCGGTACCAACTGGACGTGCCGCTCGCGAATACACATCGGGTCACGTTTGAAACGCCTCATCCTGCGGCCGCTATAACCTTTCCAATACGTCTGGATCGTAGCTTTAGCCTCGAAAAAACCAACCTGGTATCGCGGGCTGTCGAGGTGTGGGGAAACGTCCCTGCGTCTTTATTCCAGCGGCTGGACTTGCGCCATATCCAATACGGCTACATCGGTATGTGCGATTTCACCATGTACCCGCTGCTTCGACCGGGAACGTTCGTTCAAATTGACAGCGAAATTTCCAGCATCCGGCCATCCGCTTGGCGGACTGAATTTGACCGGCCTATCTACTTCATTGAGTTGCGGGATAGTTATGCCTGCGCCTGGTGCGATTTGGCGGGTTCGCGGCTGACCCTATTGCCCCACCCACTTTCAGCCTGTTCTGTTCGTCAGTTTAATTATCCGGATGAGGCTGAAATTGTGGGACAGGTGACGGCGGTGGCTATGCGACTGGTGCCGGCTCCGGAACCCGTAAGGTTTGGTGTTCCAGGATTGCCAAAGCGATCTTGAGGTTCGAGAAAAGAAACTGCGCCATCAGCGAGTCCGTGCCTACGGGAACCGCTACCCGATACGGCTCAAGATCTCTCCATGCGCGCAGGAAATCGTGTGGCGCACTTCCAGTGGATCGCATATAGAGATCCAGCTGTTCCGTTAAGTCCTTTAACTCCAAGGATGTGAGTTCCTGGAAACATTCGCGGTGACAATCGGCGAGCGCCTCCGAGGCCGCTTCTGGAGAGAAGCGGGCAGCGAGGCCCTGGTGCACATAAAGACCCGTGTTGTAGTCCCTCATTGACGCGAGGTAGATCATGCAGTCCAGCGAACCCGATGTGTGCGTTAAGGTGCGCTTCCGCAAGTCTTCGGAAGCTGCCAGCACATCCGGTCGTTTTGCTTTCGCGGCCATTTTTACCCTATACCATCGACCCGTCGGCGTCTGATTCACTTGCAAGCGATACGGGTATTGACGGGGTCAAGAATGCCAAGGATTGATCCAAGGTCGAGCATACTCGCCCCGCAGTCGCCGCTGTCCGGCGTGCAAAGCCCGGCGCAGCGTACGGGCCGCGCCATAGCAGCAGAAGTTGCAAAACGCGGCACCGGCCCTCAAGACCTGCAAAATCAAACGCCAGAGACAACTCCCTCCAGCGGCTCATCTGCGTGAACATGCGGGAGCGGCTCACGTGAAAGTCTTTCAGAGCGCGAACCTGCTCTCGAACCCGTCGGATCCATGTCAAAGCCAGACGCTTTCTCTCCGACAGGAAGAGACTGCGAATTTCGTTTGAACCAATGGTCCCCACGTAAGTTAAATCTCGCTCGCCAAAAATCTGGTCAACGAGCTCGGCTGGAAGCAATCCAAGCTGCAGTGATTCCAGCGTCTTTTTGGCCGTCACCAATTCTCCGGCACTACCCGCGGCGTGCGAAGGCTGGCGGCGCATCGCCATTAAGAGAAGAACTAAGAGCCCGACAGCAAGCGCGAGGAAAATGACAAGCTGCATCATGGCCGGTCCGCCCTACTCACAGCCGCCTTCAACGTTCCTAAAGTGTGTTGTGTCTGTCGCGCAAATGCCCCATAGCCATCATCGATGTCCGGCGGTATCTTGGGATCAGCAGCGGGCGCGTACGACCATAGCGTGAAAACCCAAATGAGCAGGGAAATGAGATAGGTATACGGTTGAATCACACTCCACGCGGCGTTAAATGCCGGCCCGACATAACTCTTGAGCCCATGGCTCAAGACCGTGCTCCCGACATACAATCCGAGTCCGGCTATGATCCCGAACAGATTTCTTCCCACCTCGATTCGATAATAGGAAATGACGACAAGAACTCCACCGAGGGTTAGCGCTTGAATCGCACGGAAATCCCGCTCCAGGTCGGAAAAACCTTCGTGGACAATAACCGAGGATGGCAACAATTGAAACACAAAGTAACCGCAAAGAATCGCAAACATGACCGCTAAAACACTCGTTGCAAAGGTTCTGGCGCCCGGATATCTCTGGAAGCTTTTCCGGACAATTTCGAAAAGCACTCCAAAGCCCGCCAGCAGGGCGAGAAACTGGTCAGCCCAGAAGAACCGCGAATAAGAAGCAAAATGATATCGATAGATAAGCCAAAGCGCTATCTCCCCTGACCACACCACCACCAGGTAAGCAAAAAAGAATGGATAGTGCGCGTAAAGCCGGCGCTTCAGGAAGCGGAGAAGAATCACCGACTCTAGTGCAACTCCGGCAATCCATAGGAGCGAGGTGCCCATATACCTCCTATGGACGTACATCCTAACACAGTTCTAAGGGGAGAAACTAAGTTCTCCCCCTAGAAAGAGTCAGGTTTGCTTCTCAGGCGAGATAGGGTGGCGGCATCGGGTGGGTGCCGTCCATGTGCGAAGTAGTTGATACGGATTGTGTCCCGTGAGAGCCCTGCGCGAAAATCGATGGGCCCTTTGCAAGACCGGTAGCCGTGAGCCCCGCGATAACAGCGATAGCGATCAGAATAATTCTGTTGGCCTGCTTCATTTTTCTTCCCTCCAGGTGACTTCGGCCCTTGGGCCGGGAAGAAAATAAAGAAAGCGGTCAGGCGGATAGCGAATTGGAAGGAAATGCTCGGCAAACCAAGCAGCGCCGTCCCGGTGGAGCAGTTCGCACGCAGAATTCAGTCGGAACGCGGCAACTCCAAAGCAAGTGAAGCGTCACAAGATCCGGTTGAGGATTAGGCCGCTTTCGCCACGGTAAAAGGACAGTTAACGGGATTGACACCGCTGTGGAACATACGGATGGAGTTTGCAGTCGAAGCCTTGTATTTCTTGTTGCAGGCACATTAGCCCTGACAAATGACTGACATGCGAGCCGCACCACCTCCTGAGGCGTTCGTTCCGCGTCCGGAGGAAATCCAGACGCATTTGAAGCATCTCGACCGGCGCCAATGGTGGCTGTGGTCGAGCACGGTTGCGGTCATCCTGTTGCTGACGCTCGCCGTCGCATCCTTCGCATTCCCAGCTATGCTTAGCAGGGAGGAAGGCACCTACTCGTTTTTCTTGAATCAATCTGTGAGAGCGCTCGTGGGGATGGTGCTGGTCTTCAGCGTTTATGTCGTATACCAGCAATTGCTGATTCATCGCGTACGCAATCAGCTCGCCGAGCAGATCCAGTCTCTGGCGAAAGTCGAAAGCCTTGCCTCGGAGGTTTATAAACTAGCCGCGCTCGACCAGCTCACCGGCCTTTACAACCGCCGTTCCGGAGAGCAGAGGCTTGCACAGGAAATTAGCCGGGCGCAGCGGCATGGCCGTCCGCTGACGGTTTTGCTCCTGGACCTGAATGAATTGAAAGCCATAAATGACAGGCTTGGTCACGCGGCGGGCGACCTCGTCATCAAAGGATTTGCAGAGCGGCTGCAGCGCGCCATTCGAGGCTCCGATCTCGCTGTTCGCCTCGGCGGCGATGAATTCATGGCCCTGCTGCCGGAATGCCGCGCGGATGAAGTGCGCCATGTTCTCGGCCGCGTGGAAGGACTCGAGCTGGAATATCAGGGTGAAAAAATCCGCTGCCATTTCTCAAGCGGATTCACGGACTACAAACCGGGCGAGTCCCCGGCAGAGCTTCTCAAGCGCGCCGACGACGCGCTATACGCGAACAAGCGTTCCGGAAAACGTATCGCCAGCCCGGCGATTTCGGCCGCAATTCCGCAGTCTGTATCTTGATCAGGAATCGGCATACCTTTCGTCATTTCGTTTCTTCGCATAACAACCGGATGTTCCTCACAGGAACATAACTCAAAAAATATTCTTGCGCCGCTCCGGGGTTACTCGTATGCTACGCCCGGTTGTCAGGATTGCTACTATGCCGAAAGAGAAGCCCAAGGTAAATATTGGTGAAGTGATTCGGTCGTACCGAAGCGATCGCGGTCTTTCGCAAGGCGATATCGAACGCCGCACGGGACTGCTCCGCTGCTACCTTTCCCGC
>DATNKB010000150.1:0-5851 GCA_035603595.1 Candidatus Dormiibacterota bacterium | reverse complement strand
CTCCATCCGCTCGGGGTCGGTGACGAAGTAAGGCGAGAGGTAGCCGCGGTCGAACTGCATGCCTTCGACCACTTCCAGCGTCGTCTCCATCGTCTTCGATTCCTCAACGGTGATGACGCCGTCCTTGCCGACCTTCTTCATGGCCTCGGCAATGATCGACCCAATCTGCTTGTCGTTGTTGGCGCTGATCGTGCCGACTTGCGCGATCATGTCGCCCTTCACATCTTTGTGGAATTTTTTGATTTCTTCGACGGCTACTTCGACGGCCTTTTCGATGCCACGCTTGAGGGCCATCGGGCTTGCGCCGGCTGCGACCGTCTTCACGCCTTCGCGGAAGATGGCCTGGGCCAGAACGGTTGCGGTGGTGGTGCCGTCGCCGGCGACGTCAGAGGTCTTGGAAGCGACTTCGCGGACCATCTGGGCGCCCATGTTCTCGAGCGCATCGGGCAACTCGATTTCTTTTGCGACGGTGACGCCGTCCTTGGTGATGATCGGCGCGCCGAATTTCTTTTCGATCACTGCGTTACGACCCTTGGGGCCGAGGGTAATTTTCACGGCGTCCGCTAGGATGTTGACGCCGCGCAGGATCGCCTGGCGGGAATTTTCGCCAGTTACGATTTGCTTTGCCATGTCTCTTTCTCCTCTTTCGCTTTCTGAGTTAGGTTTTCGTTGCTATTGCCGCCAGCCGCTTTGGCGAATCTTTGGTGCCGAAACCGCTCGCCTGGAATCGCGGCTGATTGAAGTTACTTTTTGCCGCCGGCTGCCTTCGCCGAGCCGCCGATTTTCGCGAGGATTTCGTCTTCCTTCAGAATCATGTATTCCTCGTCGTCAATCGTGATGTCGTTTCCCGAATACTTGCCGAACAGGATTCGGTCTCCGGGCTTTACGTCGAGCGGGATGAGTTCGCCCTTTTCGCGGCGACCATTGCCAACCGCGATGACTTCGCCCTCTTGCGGTTTCTCTTTGGCTGTGTCGGGGATGATGATGCCGCCCTTCACAGCTTCCTTCCCTTCGAGCCGCCGGACCAGGACGCGATCGTGGAGCGGCGTGATGTTGACTGCCATTTGTGCAATTCCTCCAATGGAGTTTGGGTCTGAGTAGCTCGGTGAGGAGGTTCCGAGTGTTAGCACTCCTCGCAAGCGAGTGCTAATATATTGGAGTCCTCGCCGAGAGTCAAGCGAAAATCTGATAATTCGACGCTCATGGTCTGTTCATAATTCTGTTAAGCGTCTTATTATCATTAGTATATAACGTGTAAGGTTTTTCCGACACTTGGTGATTGAGTTGTTTCCCTACTGAGTCTAGAATTCGCGCTAGGCGAGGCGCGTTAGTGACATACCTCTTCTACGTCCGATTGATTGGTCTCACGGCTGGAACACTCGTCTACTTGTTCTTGCTGGCGTTGATCCTCGGGCATCGCCGACCGCGGCTCTTTGAGCGGCTGCTTTTTTTTCTCGTGCTCTCGCTCTTTTTTGTTTATGCGGGTGGCCTGCTAGAGGTCAATGCCCAGATTCAATACAGCACACCGCCGCTCGCCACACACCTGTTTTCTCAGGGACTCGTCGCACTGGGTCTGCTGCTCCTACTTCCTCTCGTGTGGCATGTGCATTATGCGTACCGAAAGCAGGTTCGGCGATCGCCAACGAGTGTTTTTGCTAGGCCGCTGCTTGTTTTTCTTTACCTGGCTGCGTTAGCTGAACTGATATTCGGTATTTCGTCGTTTTGGGGGAGTAGCCTCGAAGCCGGAGGCCGTCTGTCTGCCGGGCTGATAAATTTCACCTTAGTGGCTGGCACCGGCATGTATTCGATTGCATTCCTGGATACGGTCTTTGAGTTTCAAGACTGGCGAGCGGCGAGGGACAAAACTGAACGGTCGTTATTCCTGGCTCTCTTCGGCGCGTCTCTCGTGCTCACGATCTTACTCGGTCTTGATAGAGGTAACGTGGCGGCTCCGTCGTTGCGAGGAGAAGCGCTGACCGCAGCCATTGTATGCGTGGCCGTCCTACCCGGGGCGCTGCTAATTTACTTTGCGCTGAAACACAATTTGCTGGAGTACGGGGCGCAGCGGAACCTGGTGTATGCGCTTTCGGCGACATTTCTGGCGCTGTTGTATTTGGCGTTTGTGCGGCGGGTGAGCGGATGGCTTGAGCCTGTGCTTCCGCCGGAAGCGACTGCGAGCGTTTTGTTATTTGTATTGATTTTTTTGTTTGAGCCGCTGGAACGGGTGATTGGACCGGCGCTGCATCGTCGGTTTCAAGAGCGCGTTGGGCATTTGCAGCAGCTCTCTACGGAACTTCAAACCGAGGCGCGTAACGGGAATATCGCGGAGTTGATCGCGTTTGCGGAGCGGCGGGTTCGAGAAGAATTTGGATTGGGTGTGGTGCGGATTTCGGTGCCGCGCGATCCGGTGCTCGCGCCGCTCGAATCGCCTGGCGGTTTGGGGCATGTGGCACGATTGCCGTTGATGAAGAATGGGAGCGAAATTGGATTGCTGGAGGCGGCGACAAGCGGGTCGTATTTGACAGGCGAGACTTCGGCGGCGCTTGAGTTTCTTGCGGAGCAGCTGCCTGGGAGCATTGACCTGTGCCGGATGATCGGGGAGAAGCTGCAATTGGAGCGCGAGTTGGCGGAACGGGAACGGATGGCCGGGCTGGGCCAGATGGCGGCTACCATATCGCACAATTTGCGGAACCCGTTGAGCTCGATGAAGACGGTGTTGCAGGTGCAGCTCGAGAATCCGGATTTGCCGGTGGACGCGCGGCGGGATTGCACGTTGGTGGTGAGCGAAATTGACCGGATGAGCGCGAAACTGACGCAGCTTTTGCGCTATGCGAAGCCGTCGGTGAATGGCGAGCGCGTAGCGGCGGTAGCGCTGGCGCGGCAGACGGCGTCGCTATTCGGACGCGATGCGGAGCGGCGGAACATACGGATGGAGTTTGATCAGCCGAGGGATGAGATTTTTGTGCGGGCATCGGAGGATTCGCTGGGCGAGGTGCTGTCGAATTTGATCGTGAATGCGATGGAAGCGCAGCCGAATGGGGGGCGAGTGCGCGTGGGGCTGTCGTCGGATGCGGAGTGGGCGGAGATTCGGGTGGATGACGATGGGCCGGGAATATCCGAGGAGCTACGCACGCGGATTTTTCAGCCTTATTTCACGACGAAGCCGACTGGGACCGGCTTGGGGCTTTCGATTGTGGCGAGAAGGATTGCCGAGATGGGCGGGACGCTCGCGTGCGAGAGCCCGCTTAGAAATGGGGCGGGGACGAGGTTTCGGTTGACGGTGCCGCTGGCGAATGCGGAATAGTGCGCGAATCGTTTGTTCGCTCGGCGTCTGTGGTTGGTACGGTTGCCGGGCGCCACGTTGAGATCCTTCGCTGCGCTCAGGATGACAGGTTTTGTTTAGTACGACTCGAATGAATAGGACAGTGACGGAATGAAAGCTGAGCGAACGATTTTGATTGTGGATGACGAAGCGACTGCACGGTACGGGACGCGGCGGGCTTTGGAAGGGAATTACCGCGTTGTGGAGGCGGAATCTGCTGCTGTGGCGCGGGCGGCGGTTGGGAGCGAGCGGCCGGATTTGATTTTGCTCGACTTGGTGATGCCTGGCGAGAACGGGTTGTCATTCTTACGTTCGCTGAGAGAAGGCGGCGACGAGACGCCGGTGCTTATCGTGTCGGCGCTGGACACGGCGAAGACCGCGGTTGAGGGGCTTCAGAGCGGGGCGGCGGATTACATTGTGAAGGGATTCGACATTGCGGAGTTGCGTACGCGGGTGGCGAATATTTTGAAGATTGAGGAGCTGGGCGTTGAGAACGCGCGATTGCGGCGCGAGCTTGTGTCTGACGGGCAGTTTGGGCGGATGCTTGGCACGTCGGCGGCGATGCAGCGTGTTTTTGAGATGGCTGACCGGGTGGCGCCCAGCGATGCAACCGTGCTGATTCTTGGCGAAAGCGGAACCGGGAAGGATTTGCTGGCGCAGGAGATTCACGCGCGCTCGACGCGTGCTGTGAAACCGTTTGTTGCGGTGAATTGCGCTGCGCTACCGGAAAATTTGATCGAATCGGAGTTGTTTGGATACGAGAAGGGGGCATTCACCGGCGCTGCGCAGCAACGTAAAGGAAAATTCGAGCTGGCTTCGGGTGGGACGATTTTTCTGGATGAGATTGGGGACATGAGTCCGGTGACACAGGCGAAGGTGCTGCGCGCGCTGGAGAATCGGACTGTCGAGCGATTGGGCGGGTCGCGAGCGATTGAAGTGGATGTGCGGGTGATAAGCGCGACGCATCGGAATCTGCCTGAAGCGATTGGTGAGGGGCGTTTTCGCGAGGATCTGTTTTACCGTTTGCGAGTGGTGACGCTGGAATTGCCTGCGCTTCGCGAGCATAAGGAGGATCTGACGCTGCTGGCGGGGGCGTTTCTCGAACAGTTGGGCTCTAGGCATGGACGGCGGGTGCGTTTTGATGATGGCGCTATGGAAATGCTGCGACGATACGATTGGCCGGGGAATATTCGGGAGCTACGGAATGCCTTGGAACGGGCAATCGTTTTGAGTAAGGGCGAGGTGATTGGAGTGTCGGACTTGCCGGAGGAGATTCGCAGCGGGTTGGGGGCGGTGGCGGCGTCGCGAAATGCGGGCGGGGATTCGTATCTCGCGGAAGCGGATTTTCGCGAGGCGAAGCGGAAATTCGAGATTGCTTATTTGAAGCGGAAGCTCGAGGAGCATCGGTGGAATGTGTCGAAGACGGCGGCGGAGGTGGGGTTGCATCGGCAGAGTTTGCAGGAGAAGTTGAGGGAATTGGGGATTCGGAGGCCGGGAAAGTAGAGGAAAAAAGAAGGAGAGATCCCTCCACTTCGCCGCGCGCCACCGCTCCGCGGTGGAAGGGCAAGAACGCGCGGCTGCGGTCGGGATGACAACAGAAATAAGGAAAAAGAGCCGGCGGGACGCCCTTCCTTCGTCGGGACAGTCCTTCGAAGCTCAGGGTAAACCGGCGGTACGGAACGGCGGGCGAGACATATTGTCGGGCTGGGTCTGCGGCGATTGGAGACTATTGTTGGCGAATGATTCGATGACGCGAGCGAACCCAGTTGGCGGATTTATTTTGGCTGGCGGGGAGAGTTCGCGCATGGGGCGCGATAAGGCGCTGCTGGAGTTGGAGGGCGTGGCGCTGATTGTGCGGACGGCGAGACTCGTTGAATCGGCAGCCCGCCGGTGCTCGGTCGTGGGGGATTCAGTGCGGCTTGAGGGGCTGGAGCTGGAGGTGATTGAAGATGATTTGCCTGGGGCTGGGCCGCTAGGGGGGATTGCCACGGCGTTGGGCGCTTCCGAGGCCGAATGGAATTTGGTTGTCGCTTGCGATTTGCCTTATTTGACGCGCGAGTGGCTTGAATTCTTGATTGGGCACGCAACGCGATCAAATGCAGATGCGGTGCTGCCGATGAACGAGCGCGGGGCTGAGCCTTTGTGTGCGATGTATCACAAACGGGCTGAAAGTGCGATTCGAGCGGCACTCGATCGCGGCGTGCGAAAAGTGACGGACGGGTTGGCCGATGTTCGCATCGAATTCATCGAACCTCGGCAATGGAAAGGCTTTGATTCCGACGGGCTGCTATTCAAGAATATGAACTCGCCTGCGGATTACGAAGAGGCAAAGTCGAGACTGGACGGGCGCCTGAAGCGATGAGCGAACACTATATTGAATTCCGCAACGTGTCGAAAGCATTCGACGACAATCCGGTATTGAAGAATGTGAGCTTTTTCGTCAATCAGGGCGAGACCGCCGTGATCATGGGGCGCAGCGGCGTGGGCAAATCGGTGAGCCTGAAGCTGCTGCTGGGATTTCTGCAGCCG
>DATNKB010000149.1:0-9518 GCA_035603595.1 Candidatus Dormiibacterota bacterium | reverse complement strand
GTGCAGAGTCTGCTGCGAATTATGGAGAACAAAGGATTCGTGCAACATAAGATGCGCGGTAGAGCTTTTGTTTTCATGCCGTGCGTGACGCGCGATGAAGTAGGGCGGCTTTCGACGAAACGTGTCGTCGACCGGAATTTCCAGGGCTCACACTCAGCGATGCTAATGAATCTGCTGGACGGCAATCATATAAAGGAAGATGAGCTTGATGAACTCGAGAGATTGATCCAGCGGCACCGCGAGCGAAAAATAAAAGACGGAGCGTCCCGATAACATGGGATCAATTCACCTCGGTGGATTCGGCCTCGTCGCCAGCTGTTGCATTCGAATTCTGGCGGGTTACGTCCTATTTATGGCACTAACTCGCTTTTGCTCGCGATCGTATGTTAGGCATGCGCTTTGGCTCGTTTTTCTCACTGGAGCTGGAGTCTATTGGGCAACTCTCGTAGCGCAAGAACTCAAGCCAGATCCCTTAACGCATGCCGCTATTCACTCGGTCTCGGTAGACGACCTTGCGCCCAGCAGCTCCACGACGACGATTGCGATTCCCTATTCCTGGGACCGCCGCTTTGAACTGACCGGTATCATTCTGGTCTGCGCTTACGCAGGCGGTTTGATCCTGATGCTTTCTCGCCTGATTCGGCGGCGGCGACTCCTCTGTAAGGCTGTCGCTCGCGCTGAACCGGTTTCTCCCGGTTTTGAGAGCGAGTTTGAAAAGGCATGCTGTCATCTTGGAGTTTCGCGGTGCCGGATACTGGAGCTGCCCGGGCTTTCCTCGCCTGGTACTGCTTATACATGGAAGCCCTTGGTCCTACTCCCTGATGGACTTGATTTGTACCTGGACAGCGAGCAATTCGTTGACGTCCTGTACCACGAGTTGATTCACATCCGGCGTCTGGACTTTTTGTGGAACACAGTGGGAGAGCTGGTAAGTTGTCTGCTATTTTTTCATCCTGCCATTTGGTTAGCTCTGTCGAAACTAAGTCGCGAGCGCGAACTCGCATGCGACGAAGCGGTGATGAGATTGCGGCAGGGGCGCCGGCCAGACTACGCCTTATGCCTCACGCGATTGGCGCGGCGGCGCATTCTCGGTCGTCAGCTTGAGGCGCCGTCGCATTTGGCACTGCTGGACTCTTTCCTCGCGCTTCGTGTGCAAACCTTACTGAAAGAAAGTCGTCCAAGAACTTGGTGGAAGCGGAGCGCCGCGATATCCGCGAGTGTCCTTGCCCTGTCGCTATTCCTCGCTGGTTGGTCAACCCTCTCTCTCGCCGTTGAGTTGGCTCGGCCAATGGGTAAAAGTAGCCCCCTCACGGTGCAAGGAGCATCTTTAGCTGCCTCTCAAACGACGCCGGTTGGGGCGGGGAAGCCGCATGTGTTTTCGTCTAGGGTTAAGCAGCTACCGCCGAACGCGCCTAAACTTCACGAGGTTCCAACTGCACCTGACCAGACGCCTCTCGCAACAAGCGATGGAAACATCGAGGCTGTAATTGCTTCTCCCCAGGTTGGGTCTCGTGTATCTCCGAAAGAGGTTGACGAGCAGTCAACTTGGGATGAAGCACCTCCAGCGGTGCCCTCGAATAGCCCGATCTCATTGCGACGTGCCGCGATGGGGGCGGCGATTGGCGCGCTCGAACACGTTGCTCTGGGCGGCAAAGATGTAGATAAAGACATAGATAAAGGCGGAGGCCGGAATCCCGCAGGTCGTTAGCTCGGCTGCCACTCCCCAAAGTGATCCCTTCGCTTGAGCAAAAATAAGCCCCGCATTACTAAATAAACGGTTTGTTCCGCAAAATTAAGTCTTAAAGCATTAAGATTAAGCTTGACTGCAAGTCTTGTTGAGCTAAGACTTGTTGTGGCTGACAAATTTCTTGGGCTAAGCGGGCACTTCAGGTTGCCATTGATTGGGGATGTTGCCACCGTGTGCGGAATAACTGGTTTTACCCACAAAGACTGGATTCCTGAGCCTAGACGTATCCGAGATGCGACGGCGACTCTGCTTCATCGGGGACCCGATCAGCAAGGCGTCTTCGAATCGCATTTCGCTTCTATCGGTGCAACGCGGTTGAAGATTATTGATTTGGAGTCAGGAAACCAGCCCATGACTACCGAGGACGGCGACGCTGCTATCGCCTTCAATGGTGAAATCTACAATCACGAGGAAGTGCGGGCCGAGCTTCGCGGCCGAGGCCATCAATTCCGGTCCTATTGCGATACAGAAACCGTGCTTCGCGCATTCATCGAGTGGGACACGGAGTGCTTCGCCCGGCTGCGAGGAATGTTCGCCGTGGCCATATGGACGGAATCAGATAGGAGACTGGTTCTTGCGCGAGACCGGATGGGGATCAAGCCGCTTTACATGGCGCGGCAGGGAGAGGATTTATTTTTCGGATCAGAGCTCAAGGCGATTCTAATCCATACCAAAATTGAACGCCGTTTGAGCATGGCGGGTCTGGACTGCTACCTGTCTCTCAACTATGTACCATGTCCGTGGACGCTGATCGACGGGATCGAAAAGCTTCCGCCCGCGCATTGGCTCGAATGGCGTGATGGAGACACTCGCTCCGAGGCTTATTGGACGCTGCCGTACGGCAATTGCCGTAATTGGTCGATTGACGAGGCGCAAGAGCAGCTTGATTCGCTCTTAAAGAATTCCATCAGGGAACATCTGATCTCTGACGTTCCATTGGGTGTTTGGCTCAGCGGAGGCATCGACTCATCGACGATCCTCCACTATGCCGCAGCAGTATCAAGCAAGCGACTGAAAACCTACTCGATTTCCTTTCGAGGGCGCAGCTTCGATGAGAGCGCGTACATTCGCCAAGTATCGTCACACTACGGGACCGACCACGCCGAATTGGACTTGAATTCCGGTGAGAACTTAGCGGATGCGATTGGAGAATTTGCTTACTACTCCGACGAGCCGAGCGCCGACGCCGGGGCGTTACCGGTTTGGTTCCTTGCCAGGTTAAGCAAAACGGGCACAGCGGTCGCACTCAGCGGTGAAGGGGCCGATGAGCTATTTGGTGGCTATTTGACATATAGGGCGGACCGGCTTGCGGCTCAAATCCGGCAGTTGCCGCCGAATATTCTTCGAGCGGCGCTCAACGGGATGCGTCACTGGCCAGTATCGGACGAGAAAATCGGCTTCGATTACAAAGCGACGCGTTTCCTCGAAGGATGCCTGCTGCCTGCGGACCGTGCTCATACGCACTGGAATGGCACGTTCTCTGAAGCCGAAAAGCGGTCGATGCTGAGGGTTTCACTTCCCGGTGCGCTTGACGGCCCGCTCAAAGGAATGCGCGACCTACCCGCCGCGAAAGATAAGCTGGCATCCTATTTGTGGTTCGACCAAAAATATTTTCTAGCGGACGACATTCTAGTCAAGTCGGACAGAATGAGCATGGCTCACTCCGTGGAAGTACGGCCGCCATTTCTCGATCACAGAATCGTCGAGTTCGCTGCCACCTTGCCGGCAGCGCTTAAGATTCGTGGCTCCTGCCAGAAATTCATACTGAAAGAATTAATGAAAGGCAAGCTGCCACCATCGATTCCGCTACGAAAGAAGGTGGGCTTCGACATCCCAACACACGAATGGCTGCGTGGGCCACTTCGTTCATTACTCATGGAAACCATATTTACCGGCGCTTCCCAACACGATGAGTTGTTCCAGCCCCACATTCTCGAAACCTATGTGAAGCGGCATCTCGAAAGGCGTGCAAATTATGGATATCACTTATGGGGATTGATGCTCCTGTTCTTGTGGATGAAAAAATGGCGAATTCAGGCGACGGGGGATTCGATGGCCGAACGGGTGGTTCCCGAGCGAGCAGCTATCTTTACGTAGGCGTTCTGCTGTTCGCTACAGCTGTGTATTTGGGCTGCATCATTTCGCCACCGTCGCTGATGGACGATGTCGACTCCGTGCAGGCTCAGATTGCCCGGAACATGCTTAGCTCCGGCGATTGGGTCACCGCTCGCTTGGACGGAGTTATTTACCTGGAAAAAGCGCCTCTCGTGTATTGGGCTATGGCGCTTTCGTACAAGATATTTGGCGTACACGACTGGGCCGCCAGAATCCCAATTGCGCTCTCCGCTATCGCACTTGGCTTGTTGACGGCCGCTTTTGGCTCGTGGGCATTCGGCAGACGCGCGGGATTTTACGCTGGTCTTTGCGTGGCCACCTGCATCGGTCTGTTTCTCTTCACGCGCATATTGATTCCGGACGTGATGCTCACGTTCACCGTTACGCTCGCGATGTGGGCGATGCTTCGCGCTCTCGAAGAAGAAGAACCTCACCCGAGGTTGTGGGCATTCCTGCTGGCGGCCAGCCTGGGAACGGGGCTTCTCCTGAAGAGCTTGGTTGCCGTGGTTTTCCCGTTGGCCACGGGTTTGATCTTTCTGCTCATTACTCGTCAATTCTTTCTAGCGAGAACATGGAAGCGGGTGCATCCATTCAGCGGTTTAGCGATCGTGCTACTGATCGCGGCACCCTGGCACATACTCGCCACGCTTCGGAATCCTCCTTATTTCGATTTCACTTTCCACAGTGGCCCTGGCCAATATCACGGATTTCTGTGGTTCTTTTTCATGAACGAGCAAGTGCTTCGCTTCTTGAATTTGCGCTATCCGAGGGACTACAACACGGTTCCCCGGCTTTATTTCTGGCTCCTTCATCTTGTCTGGCTGTTTCCGTGGAGCGTGTATCTACCCGCGATCACCAAGCTTTCATTCAAGCCAGTCGATCGCGCCGGGCGAGCTCGGCTGTTGGCGCTATGCTGTATTGGCTTCGTTCTTATATTTTTTACTTTTTCGACAACGCAAGAATATTACTCAATGCCGTGTTATCCCGCGTTGGCTCTGCTGCTGGGTGCTGCCATGGCCGAAGACACTATTTGGGTGAGCCGTGGTACTCGATTGCTGGGTGCGCTCGCTGGACTCATGGCATTGGCAGCGTTTGTCCTTTATTTCAGTGTGCGAAATATGCCCGCGCCTGGAGATATTTCCGTCGCTCTTTCAAGGCATCCCAAAGCCTATTCACTTTCTCTGGGCCATATGGAGGACCTGACATTGTCATCACTGGCTTATCTAAAGGGACCCCTTTTACTTTCAGGGTTAGGGTTTCTCGTCGGCACGCTGGGGATGATCCGAGCGACGAGCCGGCGGGCTTTCCTGGCGATCGCCCTTATGATGGTGATTTTCTTTCAGGCTGCCCGTCTGGCCATGGTTGCATTCGACCCGTATCTGTCGTCACGGCCGCTAGCGGAAACGCTCTTGAGGTCTCCGGAGGGCAAACTAATCTCCAATGTTCAGTACTACGGCGTTTCCTCTGTGGTTTTTTACACGAATCGGGATGCTCTTATCCTAAATGGCCGTCGAAACAATCTCGAATATGGGTCGTATGCTCCAGGGACTCCTGACGTGTTTATCGACGACTCGCAATTCGCAAGATTATGGATGCAGCCAGAGCGGTACTACCTGATCACGAGTGAGCCCGCTTTTCCTCGTTTTGAAAAATTAGTCGGGGCCCAGCGGCTCGTCGTTGTGGATAGAAGCGGCGGGAAAATCCTGATGACCAATCAGCCGCTCACGGCTGACAGCGGCTCAAGAGCTGCTCCTCGGCACACATCGGGTCCTTTGCTGCTCGACGCTGTGATGGTTGGGCCTTTCCGCTCGATGAGAACCCGTCGTGCTCTCTGAGCAAGTGTCAATTCGCGGGGATACTGCTCGGCATGAGTTGGCCCGACGTGTATTGCTGATGTTGCTCCGGATTGCGATCGGAGCCGGCCTCCTTGCGTATCTCGCCAAATCCGGTGTCATTGACGTTCGAGCGCTGTCGAAGCTGTTCACCTCCTGGCGCATTACTCTCACCGCAGTCACACTCCTGCTCGTTGACAGTGCACTGATGTCGGTTCGACTGTCGTGGCTCTTCCGGCCTCAAGGACTGAACCTTCGATTTGGCACGTCCTTGAAACTTGCGCTGGTGGGGTTCTTCTTTTCCACGTTTTTGCCGGGAGCGGCTGGTGGCGATCTTTCAAAACTTTTCTATACGACGAGAGGAAGTGGTGGACGCCGGATTGAGATTATGACGGTTGTGCTTCTCGACCGTGCAATTGGGTTGTTTTCGCTCCTGCTTCTGCCTCTAATCTTTGCTCCAATGTTCACTCAGACCCTCCGGAGTGAATTCGCATTGCGAAGTTTGTTGCTAACCCTGGGACTACTTGCGCTTGGCGTCGCTGCTGGATTTCTTCTGTGCTTGTTCAGCGATCCGTTCATAAGCTGTCTTCCGAGTGGCGCTCGGAATCGTCTGACAAAAAACAGAGTCATCCGGCAGGTTCGGGGAGCGATTGCCAAGTATCGCGAGAATTTGAGTATCTTGTGCGCGGCCTTGGGATTGTCATTTCTGGCGAATTTGTCGCTAGTTTTCGTAACGATGCTTGGAACAGCCGCTCTGGAGCGGTTTAGCTGGACTCCCAGGATGTTCCTCGTGATTCCGATCGGCCACCTAGTGAATAGTCTACCGCTGACGCCTGGTGGGCTTGGAGTGGGTGAAACGGCCTTCAGTGCATTATTTAATCTCCTGGGCATTCGCGGGGGAGCAGAGGCTCTCCTGTGTACTCGTATCTGGATGGCGATCATCGGGCTAATTGGATTTGTATTCTACTTGCATGGTGTCAGCCGCAAAGTATTCGATGAGTCAGACGTGGCTGACGAGCCGTGTTCTGCGGTTTCGGGAACCATGAAGAATGAATACAAGAATAGGTTGCAGATCGACTGACGGTTATGGAGCGTAGGCCACGGTCGCAGTGTTAAACCTTCGAAACAAATCCGAATATTGGAACGAGACCTTTCATCTCGCACTTCAGGCGCTCTGGTCGAATAAACTCCGGGCTGGGTTGACGATGCTCGGCGTCATTATCGGTAGCGGCTGTATTGTTCTCGTCGTCACCGTGGCACTCGTCGGCAAGCGTTACATCATCACTCAGATCGAAGGCGTCGGCTCCAATCTCGTGTATGCCGGCCTCACACATTCATCCAATCCCTCCCGCCTCACGCTAAGTGATGAAATTTCGCTCGGTGATTTGGACGCGGTGAAATCCGACATCCCGCAAGTCATCGTAGCTGCGGGAGCGGCCGACATCCCGATGGCCGTTATTGCGACCGGTGTCGAGCGGCCTGTAAAACTGGTCGGAGTCACCGACGGCTTCCAGCTGATTCGAAGGCTGGTGGTCTTTCGCGGGCGCTATTTCGATCCGGATGACATGATGACCCATGCCAAGGTCTGCTTGTTGACTCAGGAACTAGCGGAACGCGCATTTCCGCATCAGGACTCGGTCGGACAGGAAATCCGAGTCGGCGACCTGCGCTTCACAGTGATTGGTGTGTTTCGGGAACGGATTTCCACGTTCGGCCAGACGGAAATCGCCCGCGAGTCCGTGCTCGTCCCCTTCGGACTGATCACCTACTACACCGGAACGGAACATATCAGCACCTTGTATGTGCAGGCGGATTCGCCAGAAGCTGTTCCCATGGTGACGAGACAAGTGTCGCAGATTTTGAAAAGCCGCCATCGCCCGGGCGCTGAGTATGATGTGGAAAATCTCACCTCACTGTTGGAATCGGCGCGAAAGATTTCGCGGGCGCTGACGGTTCTTCTAGTACTGATCGCGCTCATCGCACTAGCCATCAGCGGCGTTGGCATCATGAACATCATGCTCGTCACTGTCACCGAGCGCACCCATGAGATCGGAATTCGTAAGGCAGTGGGCGCACAGCGTGACGCGATTCTTTATCAATTTTTAATGGAAGCATTTCTAATTAGCGCGACCGGAGCGCTAGTCGGAATTCTCATCGCTGTTGCTATTCCCATTGCGATCAATCTCATTCTCCGAGTGATGCCAGGAGCGGTAGGTATTCGCGTTCCAGTGTCGTGGATTTCGGTGGTGCTGGCATTTGTGGTGTCGTGCTCAACCGGACTTTTATTCGGCTACCTACCTGCGAATCGGGCCGCCCGGCTGCATCCAACGGAATCGCTGCGATATGAATGAAGAAGAGGGCCGCTGCGTTCTTTTCGACTCTCCAATCTTTCGCCCTTTAGCTATCGGCCAGGCCGCAGGCCCTAAAGGGCAACAGAACCGAACTTAGATGGAGCCTTTGAACGCTTTCCCTGCAAATGGGGAAAATCCGTCCGATGCTGGGAATACGCCGCCGCGCCTTCCACAATTTGCATTGAAATTGCGGCCAGAAGCGCTGAGGTTCGGATAGGTGTTGCGAAATCCACTTATCACCACCTATCTCAAGGTGAGACAAAACTGTCGGCGAAGCACCCTGAGTACTCAGATCTTGTCATGCATTGATGTCATGACTCTTCGTGCGAAAAAACAGATGGAGCTCGCGCTCCGAGTTCCTCTGCTCAGCAAGCTTGCTCTGGGGAGAAAAACACCTCGGGAAGCGCCCACCTATCATCAGTTTCGTGGGGACTTCGCCGGCCCCAACACGGAAGTCAAGCCGTTTGAAAATCAGATGAATACCGAACACGGAACGTCGGCAATATCGCTTCATGGTTTCTATGAGATAGAAGCCCGCAGGTTAAGAGGATTTTTGAACGTTAAGGAGAAGGAGAATTCAGTGGGAGGAAGAACACGCGGCTGACAGAGTTGCTGATACAATGCGAACCAGCATCAGGAGCGGCTCGGATAATTCCGAGCCCGGCAACCGGGCTGGAGACGCCACGGTGCCTTGAGCGAGCAATCGCTCGATGCGCGGAATGAAATGTTCCGAAGCGAAGTCTCCGAGAAACTAGCCGCCCGATGCTTAGGCGGCTTTTGTTTTTTCTGGCTCCTTGATGCAAACCACCCGAATGGAGTTTGCACCTATGAGCGAAAATGAGTTTGCAGATTTCATCGCCTGTGTCCCGCAACAGATTAAAGCCGACTGGGATGAAAAGTGGGGCCCGCTGCTTTCAGGGTTTCCGCTCAATATCATGTACGCCTGTGTCCAGAAAGCGGAGTCAGACCAGAGCAAGATGCTCGGAATCACAGCCTCCTATGAACCTGACCTCGCTACTTTCCGCGAGACAAAAATGACCCGCAGGTTGACATATTTCAACGTGAAAGGTGGCACCTACCGCGTGCGAGTAGTCCTAAACAGAGCGAGCGGCCGGCTAGAAACTTTCAAATACAAAGGTAAGAAACTGCTCGCGCGTGCCAGCGGGATGAACTTTGAGAGCGCCATGGTGCACACGACGTTGGTTGGGATTGAGAAAGATGAGATGGTGAGAGTTATTCGCTGCTAGTTCCATGTAGTTCACGCTCCGTTGCCGGCACAATCTTCGCGATTGGCGGCCACACCGCTTTTGGCCAATCCGGATTTGTCGCATTTTGAGATAGGTGGTGATAATCCCTGATGGCATAACGAAGTCGGCCTCCGAGCGGTTCGAGTAAACTTTGCGGTGATCACCCGGCAAAGCTCGGAACCGAGGAGGCCGAGATGCAGATTATAGGCGTGGACTTACATACGCG